>CALRQM020000045.1:0-22798 GCA_943370335.1 Bordetella parapertussis
CAGCACCGCGGCGGCCAGCCCCTCGGCCACCCCCTGCCGCATCGCCGCCTCGGTGGCCCGCGGCCAGGACTCCCCGCTGACGGCACCCACCAGGGGCCTCTCCAGGGAAGGTAAGCCCTCGGTGCCCGAGCCCATCGCCCCGAGCTGCAGGGCCACGCCCGCCATCAACCGGCCGCCGGCGAAGCACCCGCGGCCGTCGACCCGGGTGAGGCTCAGCACCGTGCCGGCATCGGCCACCAGCACGGGGCTGCCGGTGATCCGCGCCGCCCACCAGCCCGCCAGGGCCCGATCGATGCCCAACCAGGGGGGGGCATCAGCCAGGGGCACATCCTCCAGAGCCAGGCGCGTCTCCGGCGGCAGGGCAGCCTGTGGAGGCACCGGGCCCACCGCCGCCCAGGCCACGGGAGGATCCACCGCAGCCGTCTGCGGGGGCAGGTGCAGGAATTGCGGCGACGGCTTGCCCCCCAACCCGTCCGCCCCGTCCAGGGCCCAGTGCCAGCGGCTGTTGCCGATCAGCAGCCAGCGAAGCTGGCGAGCCGGCACCTCAGATTCCCTCGCCCATCAGCCCCGGCATGTGGATGCCGCACTCCTGCTGCAGCCCGCCAAACCGTGTGGCCCGGCCATTGGTGGTGCCATCGTCAGGGGAGCTGGTGTGCCAGTCGCCCACCGTGGAATACCCCTGCTCGAACAGCGGGTGCTGGGGCAGGTCGTGCTCCTGCATGTAGTAATAGACGTCACGGCGGCTCCAGGCGAGCAGCGGCCGCAGCGACCAACGCTCCCGCACCGGATCGAGACAATGCATCGCACCCCGGTGGTCCGTCTGACCGGCGCGCACGCCACTGGCCCAGCAATGCACCTCCAGCTGCTCCAGCCCGCGGTCGAGGGGTTCAACCTTGCGCAGCCGGTTGTAGGTGCGCATGTCGTCACGGTTCCCCGTTTCCCAGAGGCGGCCGTGCAGGGCCTCCATCCGGGCCGGGCTGAGGTCGGCCTGCAGGACATGCAGATCCAGCTTGAGGCGATCGCAGAGCTCGTCCGCGTAGCGGTAGGTCTCGGGGGGCAGATAGCCCGTATCGACCCAGAGCACGGGGATCGCCGGCCAGGCGCCGGAGCCGTCGAGGGCGCTCACCATGTGCAGCATCACCGCCGACTGGATGCCGAAACTCGTGGTGATGGCGAAGTGGCCGGCGAAGGCCTCCTGGGCCCAGCGCATCCGGCCGATGGCATCGAGGGGCTCCAGATCGGAGCGGGCGGCACCGAGGTCGATGGCCGCTCCATGGCGATCCCGGGGCAGGGCCTGGTGGGCCACATCCAGCCCCGCCGCGCTGCCCTCGGGGCGGATGGAAGCCGTGAGGGGGAAGGTCACCATGGCCCCATCATCGCCCTTCATGCATCCAGGGATTGTGGTTAAGGTGTCGCCATGCAAGGGCAAGCGGGAAAAGCCCAGAACATCGTCATCGTCGGGGGTGGCTTCGGAGGTCTGTACACGGCCCTGGCCCTGGCCCAGCGGAAGAGCCATCCGCCCGTCCTGCTGATCGAGCCGAACGACCGGTTCCTGTTTCTTCCCCTCCTCTACGAACTGCTCAGCGGTGAGTTGCGCGGCTGGGAAATCGCCCCCCGCTACGACGCTCTGCTCGCGGGCAGCGGCCTGGCCTGGCTGCAGGACCGGGTGGAGCGGATCGATGCCGAACACCATCAGCTGCACACGGCGGCGGGCCGGACCATCCCCTATGGCCGTCTGGTGATCGCCACTGGCGCCGACAGCAACACGTTTGCGGTGCCAGGGGCCGACCGCCACACCCTGGGCTTCCGCAGCCTGGCCGATGTGGAGCGCCTCCAGCGCCTGGTGGCCGAGCTGAAACAGCAGCGACGCCCCCTGCAGCGCCTCGCCGTGGTGGGGGCGGGCCCCACCGGGGTGGAGCTGGCCTGCAAGCTCGCCGACATGGCCGATGGCAGCGCCGTGATCGAACTGATCGAGCAAGGGCCGCAGCTGCTGCCCCAGTCCAGGGCCTTCAACCGCGAACAGGCCGCCCTGGCCCTGCGGCGCCGTGACGTGCGTCTGCGCCTCCGCACCCAGGTGGAGGCGGTCGAGGCCGAAGCGATCAGCCTCCGCTGCCAATCCGAAGGGGACAGCCCCGCCCACAGCGAAACCCTCGCCGTTCGGGCGGTGGTCTGGAGCGCCGGATTGAGCTTCCGGGCGCCCCGGATCGATCCCCCCCCCGCCTGCGACAGCCGCGGCCGCCTGCTCTGCGGTGCCGATCTGCGCCTGCAGGACCATGCCGATCTGTTTGTGGCCGGAGATCTGGCCGCCCCGTTGGATCCGGAAGATACGGTCCCCCCTGCCACGGCCCAGGTGGCCTTTCAGCAGGCCTCGGTTCTGGCCGCCAACCTGATCAGGTCGTTGCGGGGCGAACCCCTGGAGCCCTTCCAGTGGAAGGATCTGGGCGAAATGATGAGCCTGGGGATCGGTGAAGCCAGCCTCACCGCCGCCGGTGTCACCCTGGCCGGGCCGGCGGCCTACCAGCTGCGCCGGCTGGCCTACCTGACCCGTCTGCCGGGCCGGCCCCACCAGTTGCGGGTCGCCGCCGGCTGGCTGGCCGACTGGACAGCATGACGGCGACCCCGGCTCCCCCGTCGACCTGGTCCCGTCCCAGGGGGCTGCTGCTCGATGCCATGGGCACCTTGATCGGCCTGCGCAGCTCGGTGGGTCACACCTATGCCGCCGTGGCATCCGAGCACGGCATTGAGGTCGCCCCTGAAGCCATCGACCGGGCCTTCCCCGGCGTGCTGCGGCAGGCCCCAGCCCTGGCCTTCCCCGGCCTCGAGGGCGACAGCCTGCTCCAGGCGGAGCGCCGCTGGTGGGGGGAGCGCATCGATGCCGTCCTGGCGGCCGCCGGGGCAGCCGCGGCCCCGGCGGCCCTCCATGACGCCCTGTTCGATCGCTTCGCCGATCCCTCCCTGTGGCACGTCTATGCCGATGTGCCCGCCGTTCTGCGCCGCTGGCACGGGGCGGGGCTGCGCCTGGCCGTGGTCAGCAACTTCGACCGCCGGCTGCAACCGCTGCTGGAGGGCCTGGGCCTGGCCGATCTGTTCGCGGCGGTGGTGGTGTCCAGCCGTGCCGGTGCCGCCAAGCCGTCAGCTCTGCCGTTCCAGATCGCCCTGGAGTCGCTTGATCTACCGCCGTCCCAGGTCTGGCACGTGGGCGACAGCCCCGAGGACGGGGCCGGCGCCCGGGCCGCCGGCGTGCGCTGCCTGCTGGTGCAGCGTCCTTGAGGCAGGGGGTGCTGGCCGGCAGAACCGTGGGTCTGAGACCCGCGGAGCGGCGCCGGCTGGAGCAGATCTGCCACCGGCGTCACCCGGGCGATGCGGTGGCGGATCTGCTCACCCTGCAGCGCCTGGCGGCCGAGGGCCGCGACCTGGCGCTGCCCCTCACCCTGGTGGTGGATGGGCGCGGTCTGTGCCGCCTGCTGTGGGTGGGGGAGCTGGACCATTCGGCGCGCCTGCTGGAGAAACTTCCCGGCCCCTCCAGGCGTCAGGGCCACAACCTGCGTCTGCTCACCTGCGCGGGGGCTGGACGCCAGGCGCACCTGCAGCCCTCGGCCCAGGAGGCCGTGGTGGGCATGGACGTGGCGCCGGACCTCTGGCTGCGCTTCGGCCAGCAACCGGACACCGGCGGACGCTGGCCGGCGGCGATCCACACCCCGGCCGGCAGCGGTGACCGCGCCTGGGACTGCGCCCTGGAGGGGGATCTGGCCGACCTCTGCGGCCTCGACCCCGTCGCCCTCGCCGCTGCGGAGTCACCGGAGACGCCCCCCACCCTGGAGGGCCCCGAGCGGGTGCTCCTGCTGGTCCAGACCAGTGGCGACCGGGCCCTGAGCGACCGGCGCATCGCCGAACTGGAAGGCCTGGTGCGCAGTGCCGGTGCCGTGCCGGTGGGCCGGATGGAGCAGCGCCGCCAGGGCCCCGTCTCCCGCAACCCCTGGGGGGAGGGCAAGCTGCGGGAGGCGGCCCTGGAGGCGCGCCGCGTCGGCGCCAGCCTGGTGGTGGCCGATCGGGAGCTCACCCCGGCCCAGGCCCGCGACCTGGAGGGGCTGCTCGACCTGCCGGTGAGCGACCGCAGCGAACTGATCCTCGACATCTTTGCCCAGCGGGCAGCCAGCGGCGCCGGTCGGCTGCAGGTGGAGCTGGCCCAGCTGCGTTACCGCCTGCCGCGGCTCACGGGCCGGGGCCTGAGCCTGTCACGGCAGGGGGGCGGCATCGGCACCCGGGGCCCCGGCGAAACCCAGCTGGAGAAGGACCGGCGCGCCATCGCCCGGCGCATCGAACGGCTGCAGCGGGAGGTGCAGCGCCTGGGGGCCCACCGGGCCCGCCTGCGGGAGGGGCGCCGCGACCTGCCGCGGGTGGCCCTGGTGGGTTACACCAACGCCGGCAAGAGCTCCCTGCTCAATGCCCTCACCGGGGCCAGCGGCAGCCAGGCCGTGCTGGCCGAGAACAAGCTGTTCGCCACCCTCGATCCCACCACCCGCCGCATCGAGCGGACGGCCGGTGGTGGCACGGACGGCCAGCCGCTGCTGGTCACCGACACGGTGGGGTTCATCCGCGATCTGCCCCCCCAGCTGATGGAGGCGTTCCGCTCCACCTTCGAGGAGGCCCTCGATGCCGATGGCCTGCTGATCGTTGTCGACCTGGCCGATCCGGCCTGGCCCGAGCAGCTCACCACCGTGCAGGCGATCCTCGATGGCCTTGAGGCCACCATGCCCAGGCGGGTGATCGGCAACCAGATCGACCGCTGCCCCAGCGGCGAACTGGAGCGGGCCAGGGCGGTGGATCCCGCCATGCTGTTCGTTTCAGCCACGGCTGACCTGGGCCTCCAGCATCTGCGCCAGGAGCTGCAGGCCTGGCCCTCCGAAACCACAACGGACGGCCCCACTGCTGTGTCAGCATCGACCGGCGCCAATTTCTCTCCGATGACCCTGCAACTGGGCGACACCGTTCCTGATTTCACTCAGGAGTCCCAGCTCGGCCCGATCAATCTCTACGACTTCGCCGGCGACAGCTGGGTGGTGCTGTTCTCCCATCCCGCCGACTACACCCCCGTCTGCACGACGGAGCTGGGCGAGGTCTCACGGCTGCGTCCCGAATGGGAGAAGCGCAACGTCAAGACCATTGCCCTGAGCGTCGATTCCGCCGAGAGCCACAAGGGCTGGATCGGAGACATCAACGAGACCCAGAACACCACCGTCGACTATCCGATCCTGGCGGACAGCGATAAGAAGGTGAGCAGCCTCTACGGCATGATCCACCCCAACGCCCTCAGCAACCTGACGGTGCGCTCGGTGTTCATCATCGACCCCAACAAGAAGCTGCGGCTGCAGATCACCTATCCCGCCAGCACGGGCCGCAACTTCGATGAGATCCTGCGGGTGATCGATTCCCTCCAGCTCACCGATCACCACCAGGTGGCCACTCCGGTGAACTGGAAGGAAGGCGACGACTGCGTCGTGGTGCCCTCGATCCCCACCGACGAAGCCCGGGCGAAGTTCCCCAAAGGTGTCACTGAGATCCGTCCCTATCTCCGGATGACCCCCCAGCCCAACAAATGAAGCGGCTGCAGAGTTGGCGGCACCGTCTGACGGTGCCGCAGTTCACGGTTGTCACCGGCGCTCTGGTGATCGCCTTCGGCACACTGCTGCTGGCGAGCCCGCTCTGCTCCAGCGATGACGTGGGCCTCTGGGAGGCCCTCTTCACCGTCACCTCCGCCATCACCGTCACTGGTTTGTCGATCATCGACGTGGGCGCCGAACTCACCTTTCTCGGCCAGGTCACCCTGGCCGGGCTGATTCTCACCGGTGGCCTTGGGTTGATGGCCATCACCACCTTTCTTCAGGGCTTCGTCCAGGGCCGCTCGGGGCTCCGCCAGCGCCTCGACAAGGGGCGCGCCCTGGACGATTTCGGTGTCGGCGGCATCGGCCCCACCCTGAACCAGATTCTGCTGATCGCCGCCATCGTGATCGGGATCGGAACGATGATTCTCTACAACTTCGGCTTCACCGATATCCCCGACAAGGGCCAGCGACTCTGGGCCTCCCTGTTTCACTGCATCAGCGCCTACAACAACGCCGGCTTCGGGCTTTGGCGTGACAATCTGGTGGGTTATCAGAGTCAGCCCGTGGTGAACGGGGTGATCGGTCTGCTGATCGTGATGGGTGGTATCGGCTGGCGCGTCACCAACGATATCTGGGTGAACCGCTTCCGCCTGGAGCGCATCCGCCGCCTCAGCCTGCACACTCGGCTGGTGATTCGCACCACCATCCTGCTGATCGTGCTGGGGGCCGTGGGTCTGTTGTTCACCGAACACTTCGCCACAGAAGAGATTGTGGGGCAACTGGGTTTCTGGACCAAACTCCAGGTCACCCTCTTCCAATCGATCAGCACCCGCACCGCTGGCTTCAACACGATTCAGCTGAGCGTCGAAACCATCTCCGACTCCGGCATCCTGTTGATGATCATGCTGATGTTCATTGGCGCCAGTCCCGGTGGCACCGGCGGCGGCATCAAGACCACCACCTTCGCGGCTCTGCTCGCGGCCACCCGTTCCACCCTCAGGGGCCATGACGAGGTGGTAGTCCGCAACCGGGAAATCCCCGCCAAGGTGATCCTCAAGGCTGTGGGGGTCACCCTCGGTTCGGGGCTTTTCATCCTGCTGATGGCCCTGCTTCTGGGCCTGGGCAACACCACCGCCGGAACCCCTGGGAGTGAGGCCTTCACGTTCCTGGAAAAACTGTTCACCTGCGTATCCGCCTTCGGCACCGTGGGCCTCGACGTGGGTGTCACCAGCCAGCTCAACCGTTGGGGGCAGCTGGTGCTGATGATCGGCATGTTCGTGGGCAGGATCGGTATTCTCCTTCTGCTTTCGGCTGTCTATGGCAGCCGGCCCCAGAATCGCGTGGGTTACCCGCGCGAAGAGCTCTACATCTGACCTCCGGCTCTGCCTTCCCCGCGCACCGAAGCTCCTTGCCCCCAGCTCCATCCATGACTCTTTCGACGTTGGTCCCATGAATCAGTGGTGGCAATGGCAAGGCAGTGAGGCGGACACCTCCAACAGCTACGCCGTGATCGGGGTCGGTCGCTTCGGCAGCGCCGTCTGCAAGGAGCTCCTGCGCCATGGCGCCGAGGTGTTAGCGATCGACAACAACCAGCGGGCCATCGATGAGCTGCGCCAGATGGACCCGGCCATCGAAGCCCGCGTGGTGGACTGCACCGACGAGGAAGCCCTGCGGGCCGCCGGCGCCCTCGACGTGGGCACGGTGGTGGTGGCCATCAGTGAACCGATCGGCGCCAGCATCACCGCCACCCTGATCGTCAGGGACGGTGAGGGCAGCCGGGTCAAACAGGTGATCGCCAGGGCCACCAGCGACCTGCACGAAAAGATGCTGCGGCGGGTCGGCGCCGACAAGGTGGTCTTCCCTTCGAAAATGCAGGGAACACGGCTGGGCATGGAGCTGGTCCGGCCCAACCTGCTGGAGCGGCTCCGCCTCGATGACCGCAACAGCATCGAGGAAATCAAGGTTCCGGGCTCCTTCGTCGGCCAGTCGCTGCGGGATCTGAACCTGCGCAAGAACTACAACGTCAGCGTGCTGGCCGCCGGTCCCTCCAACCAGCTCACGGTCAACCCGCCCGCCTCCCACGTGCTCAACGAATCCGAGCTGCTGGTGGTGATGGGCAGCAGTGAAGCCCTCGAAGCCCTGCCCTCCCACTGACGGCCATGCGGGTGCTGGGCCTGATGAGCGGCACCAGCGCCGATGGGGTGGATGCGGTGCTGGTACGCCTGGAGGGTCGTTTCTCCCGGCCACGCTGGCGAATCCTCGCGGGCGCCCACACCCCCTACCCGCCGGACCTGCGCGAGCGCCTGGTGGCCGTCGGCCAGGGGAAGCCCCTGGACGCCGACGCCTGGCTGACCCTGGCCGAAGACCTCACCGAGCAGCAGGCCGTGGCGGCCCGGGCCTGTGATCCGGAGGGCCGCGCCGAGCTGGTGGGCTGCCACGGCCAGACCCTCTGGCACCGCCCGCCGGACGGGGAACGTCGCGGGGCCAGCTGGCAGCTGCTGCAGGGGCCGTTGCTGGCGGAACTGCTGGGGCGGCCGGTGGTCTTCGACTTCCGCAGCGCCGATCTGGCTCTCGGCGGCCATGGCGCGCCCCTGGTGCCGGCCACCGACGCCGCCCTGCTGGGGAGGATCGGCGGCTGGCGTGCCCTGCTCAACCTGGGCGGCATCGCCAACCTCACATTGCTTCCCCCGCCCACGGGCCCAGACCGAAACGCCCCGGTGCAGGGCTGGGACTGCGGGCCGGCCAACACCTTGCTGGATCTGGCGGTGGCCCGCTTCAGCGATGGACGCCTGCACTTCGATGCCGACGGAGCCTGGGCACGGCAGGGCCGCATCCACGAGGAGCGGCTGCAGCAGTGGCAGCGGGAGCACTACTTTCAGGTGCCGCCGCCCAAATCCACCGGCCGTGAGCTGTTCGGGGCCGCCGATCTCGATCGGCGGCTGGCGGAGCTTGGCGCCGGTGTGGAGCCGGCCGATGCCCTGGCCACCCTGACGGCCTTCAGCGCGGCGGTGGTGGGCCAGGACCTGGCCCGGGGTCCCCGTCCCCTGGAACTGCTGGTGGCCGGAGGCGGCACCTGCAATGGCTTCCTGATGGAGCAGCTGCAGCGTCGTTGCCGCGGCATCGCGGTGCGCAGCCTCGCCGGCCATGGCATCGCCAATGACCAGCGGGAGGCCCTGGCCTTTGCCCTGCTGGCCTGGTGGCGATGGCGGGGCCACCCGGGGTCGCTGCCCTCGGTCACCGGAGCCCGGCGGGCTGCGGTGCTCGGCGTGATCGCCGTGCCTCCCCCGTCAGGGGGATAGGGGGGGCTGGCGCAGGCGCAGCCGGCGCGGTGCCCCGCGCAGCCGCCGGGTGCCGGCCTGTTCCTGCTGTTCGAGCTCGTGGCGGAAACGATCGGCGGCGGCCGGCCCACTCGGGTAGGACGCCTGGGCGGTCTCAGCGGGGCGCTGCAGCTGCTCAAGCCGGTCCACCCCCTGCTGGATCAGCACCTTGGCCATGTTGCTGACCGTGCGCGATTCGCTCTCCGCCAGGGCGGCGAGGCGGGCGCAGAGCTCCTCCGGCAGGACGACCTGGATCCGCGGCGACTTGGGCTTGCCGCTGGAGGAGGTCTGACGGGTCGGCACGGTGCCTCTGGGTGGGGGCCGGCAAGCGGCTGCCGCTGGGGTACGGCGAGATAGGAAAAAGTGTACAGTGGCTGTCATGGGTAGTATCCAAAAGTAGGGTTGTGGACCGTTCCGGCCCCCTCCCGAAATCCCCTCCCCCAGGCCCAAGACCACCTGCTCCACGCCCACCCTCCACGCCCCCCGTCCCCTCCGACGGCCCACCGGCCGCTTCCGCCATGGCCCGCTCCACCCAGTCCCGCCCCACCGGTTCCGAGACCCCCCTGCAGCCCAAGAGCCGCCAGAGCCGACGGCGCAGCACGGCGGAACGCAGCGATGTGCTGGTGTCGGCCGTGATCAGCACCTACCTGCTCACCCACCTGCACCACGTGCTGCAGCGCGCCGAGTTCGGCGCCCAGCAGGAGGGACGCCAGTCCCTGGCCGCCAACTACGCCCAGCTGCGCAAGGTGCTGTGTCTCGATGCCCGCAGCATGGAAGACGCCTCCGCCAGCGGCGCCGAGGAGGACCCCAGTCCTCAGGCCGCCTGATCCGGCCCCAACGCCCCTGAAGTTCCACCCGCAGATGGCTGCGCCGATGACCCCCAGCCCATAAGGTCAGGGAAGAATCCCGGCCAGGATGACCACCAGCAACGCCACCGACAGCGGCACCGACAACGCCGCAGAGCTCTACGGACGCATCAGCAAGGATGGGGAGCTCACCCAGTCACTGTTCCGTCAGGCCCTGCAGGATCCCAGCGGAGCCCTCAGCAGAATCGTCGCCCTTGGCGAACAGGCGGGCCTGCCGGTCAGCCCGGAGGAGGTCAAGGCCCATCTGGCCGGCCTTGATGACGGCGCCACCAAGCAGTGGCTGATCAAGGCCCGGGGCGGCCTCTGAGCCGGGCGACCGGCTTCCTTCCTGCTGGGGCCGGCGCGGCGGTTCGCGACGCTGGGAGCCCCCCCCCTGGGCCCAGCTGAAGAACAGCCAGTAGCTCGTCAGCGCCAGGCCCGCCGCCACCACCAAGGCGGCGATCTGCTCAAGGCGCTTGATCATTCTGACGACACGACCGAAACGGTCTGTCAGTCTGCAGGACGCCCCGACAGGGGATGATGCGCTCACTGCGACCGCTATCCGCTCCGTGCTGCGCCTCGAACGCATCGGCAAGATCTACCCCACCGGTGAGGTGCTCAAGGACATCACCTGGGAAGTCAAGGCGGGGGATCGGATCGGCCTGGTGGGGGTCAACGGGGCCGGTAAATCCACCCAGATGCGCATCATCGCCGGTCTGGAGGAACCCACCAGCGGCCAGGTGGTGCGCCAGGGGGATCCCCGCATCGCCTACCTGCAGCAGGAGTTCGATGTCGACCTCGCCCGCAGCGTCCGCCAGGAACTGTTCCAGGCCTTTGGTGAGGCGGCAGAGGTGCTCAACCGGCAACGGCAGGTGGAGGAGGCCATGGCCACCGAGGAGGCCGCCGCGGATCCGGCCCTGCTCGACCGGCTGATCGACGAACTCGGCCAGCTGCAGAGCCGATTCGAGGCCCTGCATGGCTACGAGCTCGATGCCCGCATCGACAAGTTGCTGCCCAGCATCGGCTTCACCCCCGAGACGGCCGAGCGGGTCGTGGGGGACTACTCCGGCGGCTGGCAGATGCGCATCGCCCTGGGCAAGATCCTCCTGCAGGAGCCTGATCTGCTGCTCCTCGACGAACCCACCAACCACCTGGACGTCGAAACGATCCAGTGGCTGGAGAGTTATCTCGTGGATCAGACGGTCCCCCTGGTGGTGATCAGCCACGACCGGGCCTTTCTCGATCGGGTCTGCAACCAGATCGTCGAGACCGAGCGCGGCGTCTCGCGGACCTACCTGGGCAACTACAGCCAGCATCTCGAACAGAAGGCCCTGGAGCGGGAGGCCGGCCAGGCGGCGTTCGAGCGTCAGCAGAAGGAACTGAGCAGCCAACAGGCCTACATCGACCGCTTCCGGGCCAGTGCGACGCGCAGCACCCAGGCCAAGAGCCGCGAGAAGCTGCTCGACAAGGTGGAGCGGATCGAGGCGCCGCTGGAGTCGGTGAGCGGGCCGCGGTTCGCCTTTCCCCCCGCCCCCCGCTCGGGTCGGGTGGTGGCGGCGATCGAGAACCTCACCCATGGCTACGACGACCAGATTCTGTTTCTGGGGGCGAACCTGGAGGTGGAGCGCGGCGATCGGATCGCCTTTGTCGGCCCGAACGGAGCCGGCAAATCCACGCTGCTGCGGCTGGTGATGGGCTACGAGATTCCGCTCGAGGGCCAGGCGGGCCTGGGAGAGCACCACGTGGTGGCGGGCTACTTCGAGCAGAACCAGGCCGAGGCCCTGGATCTGGCCAAATCGGTGATCGACACCCTGTTCGAGGCCGTGCCCGACTGGACCCAGACCCAGGTGCGGTCCCTGCTGGGCAGCTTCGGCTTCAGCAACGACACGGTGTTCAAGCCGGTGGCCAAGTTGAGCGGCGGCGAGAAGGCCCGGCTGGCCCTGGCCCTGATGCTGCTCGCCCCCTGCAACCTGCTGGTGCTCGATGAGCCCACCAACCACCTCGACATCCCCGCCAAACAGATGCTCGAGGAGGCCCTGATGGCCTACGAGGGGGCGGCCCTGCTGGTCTCCCACGACCGCTTCTTCATCGGCCGGGTGGCCAACCGGATCGTGGAGGTGCGCGACGGCGAACTGGTGCTTTATCGCGGCGACTACGCCTACTACCAGGAAAAGAAACGCGAGGAGGCCGAAGAAAGCGAGCGACTGGAGCAGGAGCAGAAGCTGGCCGCCAAACGCCAGGAACAGCGGCAGAAACAGCGGGCCAAGTCGGCCGCGAAGGCCGGGGGCAAGGCCGGCAGCGGCGGCTGACGGGGCCGGTCAAAATACAACTTCATCGTTCCCTAGGCAGGAAGACTCATTTCCCTGGTGCCGTGGGTTCTGTGTGCATAGGCTGACAGGGTCACCCATCCAGGAGCAGCGATGACCATCCAGAACGTCGTCACCGAGGGTTGGACCGCCGAGCGGGAGGAAACGGTCGGCGCCAACGACGCCATGGAGGTGTACTTCGAGTGCATCACCACCTGCTCCCTGGAGGATGGGGAGTGTGTCACCCGCTGCGTGGAAGAACTGCGCGAGCGCCACTGACTGAAGCGCCACTGACTGAGACGGGGCCCGGGACGGGGGCTTGGCCGTGACGGGACAGGCCCTTTCCTTACCGCTGCGCAGGGCCGGCGGCAAGAGGGAACGGACCAGAGGCAAGGGTTGAGCGGATTTCCTGACCAGGGCGTAGGCCCTGTAACAGCCGCTACGTGGCATCTTGAAACAGTTTGTAGCTTTGGGCCGGTCAGAAACGCCCCATCGCGCCTCCCACCATGTCCGAACCCCTCGCGCTCAGCCTCGGTCAGAAATTCGAGCTCGAGCGCATGACCCGGGCCATCGACGCCACTGGGGATCCCCAGGCCCTGCGGGGTCTGGCCAAGCAATTGCTGCAGGCCTGGCAGAGCCAGAAGGCGGCCACCCAATGGGTCATGCGGCAGCAACTGGGTGCACCGGCCCGTTTCGGCGCCGAGCTCGCCGTGGATGCCGGCCTGCTTGACGCCCTGCGTCCGGACGGCGGCAAAGGGGGCATGGACATCCTCTGAGTTCTGCCCAGAGGTTCATCCGTGGCCCGGCCCCGAGGTGGCGGGGTCGGGCCACTCCCTCATCCCTGACGCAACGCAGCCATATCCCCTGGCACCAGGCGCAAGTTCAGCGTCGCCCCTTGACGGTTCACCGTCAAGTTGAGCGTTCCTCCCACCCCGGCCCGCTCCACCGCCGTGATCACCTGGGAAGGATCCTTCACCGCAGCCCCCTGGGCGGCAACGATCACGTCACCGGTCCTGAGGCCGCCCCGGTCCGCCGGTCCGTTGGGTTGCACGGATACCACGACCGCACCCCGACCCGAACCCTGGCCACTGGCCGCCCTGACCTCATCAAGACCCACGCCGATCATCGGATGGGTGGCACGGCCGGTCGCCACCAGCTGATTGACGATGCTGCGGGCGCGGTTGATCGGGATGGCGAAGCCCAGACCCGCCCCCGGTCCTGAGCGCACCAGGGTGTTGATCCCCACCACCTCCCCGTCGGCATTGAGCAGCGGTCCGCCGGAGTTGCCGGGGTTGATGGCGGCATCGGTCTGGATCAGATCCAGCCGCTTGTCGGTGATGCCCAGCTTGGTGGCATTGCGGTTCAGGCTGCTGATGATCCCCAGGGTGACCGTGTTATCGAGGCCGAAGGGATTCCCCACCGCGATCGCCCAGTCCCCCACCTGCAGGGCATCGGAGTTACCCAAGGGAGCCACGGGCCAGGGTCCTGCCCCCACCAGCCGCACCACGGCCAGGTCGGTGAGCTTGTCGAGGCCCACGACCCGGCCCTCATAGCGCCGGCCATTCTCCAGGCCCACGGTCACCCGGTCGATCTGATCCACCACGTGGGCGTTGGTGAGCACCAGGCCATCGGACTGCAGGATGACGCCACTGCCCTGGCCCCGCTCAGTGCGCCGCGAGGGCGCCCCCTGCTGGGGGATGCCGAAGAACTGACGGAACAGGGGGTCATTCATCAGCCCCGGTGGCAGGCCGCCACCGCCGCCGGCGGATTGCACCGTGCGCTCCGTGTCGATGGTGACCACGGCCGGGCCCGCCCGGCGGATCGCCGCCGCCACGAAGGATTGCCGCCCGAGCACGGCCCCGGCTGGCTGGGCGAGACCAGGGGGGGTGAGGGTCGGGCTGATCAGGGCCGTGGTCGCCATGACCGTGGCCGTGGCCGCCGCCGTGGCCGTGGCAAGCCCGGCGGCGGCCGCGGCAAGAACGCGGGAGGAAGGCATCGCGAAAAGGATCAGAAGTAACAAAACCGTAGACACCCCCCCGGAAAGGAGGAAGGGGAGGCAAACCGGCCTGATCGGCTAGGATTTGTAAAGTTTTTTATCGGATCATGGACACCAGCCGCCTGCTTCTGGCTTTTCTCGCCTTCGGAGCTGCCTGCACCTCCCTCTGGGCCTGGATGCTGGCCACCGCCACCGCTCCTTCAGACGGGTGATGATGGGGGAGACTCCGCGGCATGCGGGGTTCCCATCGCGCCATGACTTCCCTCCTCTCCCAGATCTTCCCGATCCTTTATGGGGCCTGCTTTGTTCTGCTTCTCTGGCAGGCGTTTCGGGTCATGGGACGGGGGTTCGGCGCCGTGCCAAGGCCGGGCGATCCGGGGACGGCCACGACCGACCAAGGCGGCCCAATCGGTGATCGCACCGGTCGGCTCACCATCCATCCGGAGCTCCTCGACGCCGATGGCCAGCTCACCCAGGAGGACCTCCTGACGGTTCGTTTCAGTGGCGACAACGAGCAGCCCGCCTTCCCAGCCGATCCGAACTGACCCCCCCAGGCCGGCCGCTGAATAGGCTCCCTGAGGTGAACGCGCTCAAAGGCGGAGATCGATGGTGGATCAGAGAACGCGAATCGTGGCGGCCGTGCTCGGGGCACTGAAACTGCCACCTCGTTTTCGCCTCAAGATGGTGAAGGACGATCCCATCCGGCTCGAGCTGAGCATCACCCCGTCCTACGGGAAGGACCCGATCCTGGTGGGCATCGTCGAATCCCAGGACCTGGTGGCCCGCCGGGATCGGGAGGGCCGGATTCCCCGCGATCTCCAGGGCACCTGGGACTGGACGGTGCGTCACGGCAAGGTCACCACCGGGGGCTGGAACCCCTATCTCAAAGAGGCCCTTCAGACCATGTTCGAAACGGGCCTGCCGGCGATCGTCTACGAGGAAACCACCGGTGAGGCTTACCACCCGGTGGACGGCCTCCGCCACGTGCGCTGACGTCGCCCCTGCCCATTGACGGCCGCCTCGCGGCCATCACCGCCGCCCTTGGGCCCGGGGCCACCCTGCTGCTCCAGGCCGAACCCGGCGCGGGCAAAACCACCCGGGTCCCCCTGGCCCTGCTGGAGCGCTTCGGCCAGGAGGGCCGGCTCCTGATGCTGGAGCCGCGCCGGCTGGCGGCCCGCTCCGCCGCCGAGCGGCTCGCGGCCAACCTTGGCGAACCCCTCGGCGGACGGGTGGGGTACAGCGTCCGGCTTGAATCGCACACCTCGGCGGAAACCCGTCTGGAGGTGGTCACCGCCGGCCTGTTCCTGCGCCGGCTCCAGGCCGATCCTGCCCTTGAAGGGGTGGCCTGCGTGATCTTTGACGAATTCCATGAGCGGCAGGCCGAGGCGGATCTGGCCCTGGCCCTGGTGCGTCAGGCCCGCAGCCTGCTGCGCCCGGAGCTGCGGCTGCTGGTGATGTCGGCCACCCTCGACCTGGAGCCTTTGGCCGCCGAGCTGGATGGGGCCAGCGTGATCAGCTGCGAGGGCCGCAGCCATCCGGTCACGGTCGCCTACCAACCGCCGCGGCAGGAGGAGCGGCTGGAGCGCCAGGTGCTGCGGGCCCTCGAAGGCCACTGGCTGGACCAGCCCCAGCCCCGGGGCACCGTGCTGGTCTTCCTGCCGGGCCTCGGGGAGCTGGAGACGACGCGCCGGGCCATCGAAGCCACCGCCTGGGGGGCCGAAGTCGACTGCGTTCTGCTGCATGGCCAGCTGCCGCTGGCGGCCCAGGGCCGGGCCATCGCGGCGACCCAGCAGGCGGCCGGCAAGGTGGTGCTGGCCACGGCGGTGGCGGAGAGTTCGCTCACGATCGCGGGGGTGACCCTGGTGATCGACAGCGGCCTGAGCCGCCTGAGCCGCTTCGATCCGGCCACAGGCATGGACGGCCTGGTCACCCAGCCCGCCAGCCAGGCCAGTGCCGAGCAGCGTCGCGGCCGGGCCGGACGGCTTGGACCCGGCCATTGCCTGCGGCTCTGGTCCCCGGCGGAACAGCAGCGGCGCCCTGCCTTCGATCCCCCCGAACTGCTGGAGGTCGATCCTCTGCCGATCGCCCTGCAGCTGGCGGAATGGGGTGGCGCAGCGGACGACACGCTGCCTTGGATCACGGCGCCCCCTCGCCGTTCCCTTGAGGAGGCCCGCAGCCTGCTGCGGCAGCTGGGGGCCATCGATGGCGGCGGGCGCATCACCGGCCACGGGCGGGCGATGGCCCGGCTGGGGATCCATCCACGCCTGGCCCACATGCTGCTGAGGGCCAGGGAACGGGGCTGGGAATCCCTGGCCAGTGCCGTGGCCGTGCTGCTGAGCGAACGGGATCCCCTCGATCGCCGCGAGGCGGGCAGCGATCTGATGCGGCGGCTCGACTGGCTGCGGCGCGGTGATGCCGGACCCGGGGGTGCCGGCCGCACGGGCGCCCGTCGTCCCTGGCGAGATCTCCAGTCCCAGCTGCTGCGCCAGCTCACGGACAGCCATGGCCCACAACCTTCGGCACCCAGCCGCTCGGGCCGCGATGCCGCCTCCGGCTCCGAGGATGCCCAGGCGGCCCAGCTGCTGGGCTGGGCCTACCCGGAACGGCTGGCCCTCGGCCGGGGCCGGGGGGATGGGCGTTTTCTGATGCGCAGCGGTCGCGGCGCCGTTCTGCCCCCGGGGGGCCCCCTCACCCGCGCCGAAGCCCTGGCGATCGCCCGCGTCGACGGCCAGGGGCAGGAGGCCCGGGTGCGGCTGGCGGTGGCCCTCTCCCGTCAGGGGCTGGAGGAGCTGCTGGCGGACGGGGTCGAGGAGTGCACCGAAGCCCGCTGGGATGGCCACGACCAGCGGGTGCGCTGCGAACGGCTGCGGCGCGCCGGGGCCCTGGTGTTGGAGCGTCGCCCCTGGCCGGAAGCAACAGGGGAGGAGGTGGAGCGGGCGCTGCTGGAGGGTCTGGATAGTTTGGGGTTGGAGGTGCTGCCCTGGAGCCGCAGCAGCCGCCAACTGCAGCAGCGTCTGATGCTGGCCCACCGCCATCTGGGGGCGCCCTGGCCCGACCGTTCGCCGGAGCGGCTGCAGGAGGATCCGGGGTCCTGGCTGGGCCCCCACCTGGGCGGCCTCAGCAGTCTTCAGGATCTTCAGCGACTCGACCTGCCCGAGATCCTCTGGGGCGATCTGGACTGGTCCCTGCGCCAGGAGCTGGAGCGGCTGTTGCCCCTCAGCCAGCCGGTCCCATCTGGCCGTCGGGTGCCGTTGGACTACGGCAGCGGCACCCCGGTGCTGGCGGTGAAGCTGCAGGAGATGTTCGGCTGCCTCGAAGGGCCGACGGTGCTGGACGGCCGGCTGGCGGTGAGGGTGGAGCTGCTGTCGCCGGCAGGACGCCCGGCGGCGGTCACCAGCGACCTGACCGGCTTCTGGAGCCAGGGCTACGCCGAGGTGCGCCGGGAGCTGCGCGGCCGCTACCCCCGCCACCCCTGGCCCGAGGATCCCCGCCAGGGCATCGCCAGCGCCCGCACCAAGGCCGCCCTGGCGCGGGAGGGGCGCAGCCAGTCCCCGGAGCGTTGATCCAGCCGGTCCGCCCGGACAATGCCTCCTCAGGCAAGACCCTTCAGACCAGGCCGGCCAACAGATGGCCGAAGCCGAAATGGCGCAGTCCCTCCAGGATGCCCGCACCGCCATGGCCACGGGCGCGGTAGGTGCGGGACAGGCCCGGCAGGGCGCTCACCAGGCCGGGCTCGGCATTGCCCACCATCACGCTCTGAAGACCGGTTTCGAACATGGCCAGATCGTTGAGGGAATCCCCCGCCGTGACCACCAGGGCGGGATCCAGCTCCAGCCACTCCAGCAACCCCAGCAGGGTGCTGCCCTTGTTGACACCGGCCGGCAGCACGTCGAGGTACTTGTCGCCGGAGACGAGACAATCCACGCCGTGGGCCTCGATCGCCGGCAATCGGCTGCGATCGAGCCGGCGGGGGTCGATCGCGTAGGCCAGGCGCCGATCGCTGCTGAGGGGCTCGGCGGAGAGACCCGGGAGACCCGCCAGCAGGGGCAGCACCTGCTCCGCCCGTCCGCGCCAGAGGGCCTCGATCGGCTCCAGCGCCAGGGGTGAGGGGGTGAGAGAGGTGCCGCAGGCCACGGTGCAACCCACATCACCGATCACCAGGTGGGGGGGGTGGAGGCCAAGGGCGGCTTCGGTGGCCAGCAACCGGGCGACGGAACGCATGTCCCGTCCTGTGCTGAAGACCTGCAGGATCCGGTGGCGTTGGGAACCCAGCCAGCCGTAGAGGCGATGGCGGGACGGGGCGCTCCCCTCCAGCAGGGTGCCATCGAGATCGGTGACCAGCACCAGCTCGGTCGCCCCGGGCAGTGGCGCCTTGAGGTGCTGTTGGAAATGGGCCCGGGGTGCCCGGCGGTGCTCCACCGTGCCAGGCCCCCAGAGGGAAACCAGGCCGGGGCCGAAGGCCGGCATCGGCTTCAATCCCATGGCAGGGCACGGCTGTCAACCGTGCAACCCACACCAGAGTTTGTATCCCCTGCCACTGTCAAGGCCCCTCCATGTTTCGTTACACTCAGATCTCCCCCGAGGGTTCATTCCATGTCTGACGCTTCCCAGCCCCGCTTCGGTTTCGTCAACTTCGCCGAAACCTGGAACGGCCGCCTGGCCATGATGGGCTTCGTGATCGGCCTGGCGACCGAAATTCTCACCGGCCAAGGCATTCTGGCCCAGGTTGGCCTCGGTTGAAGGCCGGCCACCAAGCCAGCCCGCCAACCCTTGAACCGCATCCGTGGCCTCGGCCGCCGGTCCTACCGGCGGCTTTTTCATGCCCCCGGCTGCGGTCCTAGGTTGGGTGGCTTGCAGGCTTGCGCCCCCCGATGGCACCGACCGCCACCGTTTCCCGCTTCTATGTCGGCAACCGCCGCGACGGCTCCAGGCTGCTGAGCAGCGCCTTGGTCATCACCGGGGCCGGCCTGATCCGCGTCGACCATCCCATCGGACGGGCCGTTGCCCTGGTGGCAGGTCTGTTAAGCCTCTACTGGTGGCTCTGCTATCGCAAGCTCCAGCACTGACCCCATGCTCACGGTCCCTGGCAGCACCGCCTCTAGCGGCCAGTTCAACGGCATTCCCCGTTTCACGGTCGCCGAGCTCAACCAGGCCATCGGCACCTTGCTCGAGAGGGGGTTCGCGCCCCGCTTCCTTCTGGAGGCCACCGTGGGCCGTCCCCAGCAGAAGAAGGGTCATCTCTGGCTGAGCCTGCTCGATGGACAGGCGAGCATCCAGGGGGTGATCTGGTCCTCCCAGCTGCAGAAACTCAGCTTCATTCCCCAGGAAGGCGATGGGGTGGTGGTGGTTGGCAAACTCAACTTCTGGGCCGCCCGGGCCAGCCTCACCGTTCAGGTGCTGGATGTGCGCCCCAGCCTGACCACCGTTCTGCGTCAGTTCGAGCAGGTTCGCAGCCGGCTGGAGCCGGAAGGACTGTTCGATCTTGAACACAAACGAGCGCTGCCGCCCTGGCCCCGGCGTATCGCCCTGCTCACCAGCGTGCCCAGCGCCGCCCTGGCCGACATGCTGCGCACGGCCCGCGAGCGCTGGCCCGCCACGGACCTGCTGGTGGTGCCGATTCCGGTCCAGGGGAACGTGGAATCCCAGATCGCCACTGCCATCGAGAGCGTCTGCCGTCAGGCCGCCAGCCTCGGCATCGAAGCCCTGGTGCTGGCCCGCGGCGGTGGCAGCCGGGAGGATCTGGCCGTCTTCGACGGCGAGCAGCTGGCCCGCTGCCTGGCAGCGGCAGCGTTGCCCGTGATCTGCGGGATCGGCCACGAGGATGACGTCACCATCGCCGATCTGGTGGCCGACTACCGGGCCGCCACACCGACGGCCGCCCTGGTGGCCGTGCTGCCGGAACGCAGCCAGGTGCTCCGCTCCCTGGCACAGGACCGCGACCACCTGCAGCGCACGCTCTCTCTGCGCATCGCCTCAGCCCGGCAACGGCTGAGCACGCGGCAGGAGCAGTTGCGGAGGTTGCACCCGAGCCTTCTGCTGGAACAGCGGCAGCAATGGCTGGCCCAGCAACGGCAGCTGCTGCGGGCCCTGTCTCCGGCGCACCTGCTGGCCAGGGGCTTCAGCCTGCTGCGGGATCGCGACGGACGCTTGCTGCGTTCCGTGGTCCAGCTGCAACCAGGCGATGCGGTGGTCGCCGAGCTGGCGGATGGCCGGGTGACCCTGCGAGTGCAGGGAAGCGAACCAGCCTCTGCCCCCACCCTGACGTTCCCCGTTAACAGCACCACCCCAACCGGCTGAGTCACTGCTCGCTGTTTCCACCACGCACCCAACCCATGGCCAGGCCCACGACCAGATCCAGCCCTTCTCCCCAGGAATCCTCCGAAGCCGCGAGCGTGGCGAAGGATCTGAGTTTCCGCGAATCCCAGACGGCCCTCGAACTCTGTCTGGCCCAGCTGCAGGACGAGGAGCTGGATGTGGAGTCGATGGCCGATCTCTACCGCAGAGCCCTGGCCTACGCCGAGCGCTGCGAGTCGGTGTTGCAGCAAGTGGAGCAGCAGGTGATGCAATGGGATCCCAACCAACCGGACCTGGCCCCGACGCCCTACGCCCCATGAGCCAAGCCGCACGCCGAATGGTCCCGGAGGCCCGTTCCCTGTCCAGTGATCTGGCGGTCGGGGCCACGGCCGTCACGATCTGGATGGTGCGCGAAAGCCGCCGGCTCGGCATGCAGGGACTGGGCTGGGTGCTGCTCAGCCGGGTGACGATCACCTTTGGCTTCGGGGCGCCCCTGGTCCTGCATCAGCGCGAACGGCGGCGGAGGGAGCTTTCCCACCTTGGCCAGGAGAGTGCCGTCATCAACGGATGAGCTGACCGGTCAGGGGGTTTCCTTTTCCCTGATGGCAGCATCGGCGGGGCTGGAGGCCTCCAGATCAACCGCCTCCACGTTGATGGTGACGTCGCGGGCGTCGATTTCCCCGTCATCCGGCGGGGATCCCCAGAAAAAGCCGCCGGGCCTGGAGCTGGACGCCGTTCCGGAAGCATCGACAGCATCGAACGCGCTGCCACAAGCGGGACAGGCCTCGCTGCCCAGACTGGTGAAGCCACAGTTCGGACAGGTGCGCAGCCGGCGGCGGAGCACCTGCCAGCCGATCAGAGCCACCCCTGCCAGCAGCACCGGCAGGAACAGCAGGGTGAGGGTCAGCCCCCCGATCACATCCAGCAGGATCCGGCCCGCCGAGGTGGGCACCAGGAGCAGGGCGGCCGCCACGCCAATCCAGAGCCAGGGGATGCGACGCTCCATCAACGCTGGAAGCGCGGGTCGTTCTCGATCCACCGCTCGAGTGCCGCCAGACCTTCAAGGCCGGCCCAACCCAGCAGCAGGGCCGCCACCAGCCAGGCGGCCAACAGGCCAAGACCAAGCAGCAGCGGAACCAGCGCCAAGGTGGTCAGGCCGATCACCACGACCGCGCCGACGGACATGCAGACAAGGGCAAGGCTGGCCGCCAATGGCGGTATCCGGAGGGAAAGCTTGGCCAAGGGTCCATTCAGGGAAGCGACCTCCATCCTGACGCGAAACAAGCCCATCCTCAGCGCGGCAGAGGTGTCGATGGCCCCCCAGCGGCACCGCCGGAAAGCACCACACTGAAACACTGGCCGAAATACAGAATCGCCCCCACCAACCAGACCCAGAGCGTCAGCAGCAACACGCCACCCACGACCCCATAGGCCTGGAAGCGCAAGCCAAGGGCGAGCAGGCTCCTGCCCAGCAGCAGATTCGACAGGGTGAGACTGCTGCTCACAAGCAAAGCGCCGGGGATCAAGGGGCGGAAGGGAATGCGGCGTGATGGCAGCAACCAGAGAAACACCAGGGTGGCCGCGAAGCTGATCAACAGGGAAAGGAGCAGGTCCAGGCCGAAGGAAAGGGAACTGAGCCACAGAAAAGGCTTGGGCAGATAGATCTCCAACTGGTCCTGGAACCCACTCGATCCGAACAGCCGCACGGTGCTGAACAGCTGGTCAATGACGATCAGAACCCCCACGAACAGGATGAGCGACAGGGCCTTCAGCCGCAGGGCCAGGAAACGGGCCACGTGCTGCTGCCAGCGCAGGTTGTCGAGCCCAAAGGGCCGGTTCCACCAGAGCCGGTCGGCGCCACGCTGGAGCGTCAGATAGATGTTGCTGGCGCTGAGGGCGAGAAGCACCAATCCGAGGAGGCCAGCGCCGAAGCCCTGGTTGGTGAAGCGCCGCAGCGTGGCCTCGAAGCCCGGCAGGGCGGAGGCGGGCAGCACCTGGGCCACATAGACAAGCAGGCGGTCGAAGCGCTCCATGTCGCGGCCAAGAAGCCTGGAGGCCACCGAGAGCGCAATCAGCAGGGCCGGGAAAAAGGATTGGAGGGTGTGGTACGCAAAGGCCGCACTGAGATCAACGCAATCTGCGCGCAGCCACAGGGCATAGGCCTTCCAGATGGGGCGGAAGCGGCGACGCCAACTCACGGCAGGTTCAACGTCAAGAGTGTCGAGCAGGTACACCAATTCATTCTGCCCACCCCTCAGCACCCAGCCACCACCACCAGCCGGCCACCACAAAACGACCAACAGAAAAGCCACCCTCCTCGGGTGGCTTTTCCTACAGCTCCGCTTGGAGCTGCTGGCTCACACAACGCCGATTGGCGATGGGGGAGCGGAAGTTTTACCTGGCATCGAGCTATTTTCGCAGGGGGCTACCCCCCAAC
>CALRQM020000046.1:0-22690 GCA_943370335.1 Bordetella parapertussis
CTGCGCTGCCGCTGCCGCCAGCCCCCGGCCGGCGGCGCGGCAGTGGTGCAGCATCTCCTCGAGGGTGACCGGCAGGGTGGTGGCGTGGCCCAGTACCACCATCGCCAGGGAGTCGCCCACCAGCACCGCATCCACCCCGGCGCCGGCCACCACGGCGGCGGAGAGGGCGTCCCAGGCGGTGAGCATGGTGATCGGCAGACCGCCCTGCTTGCGCCGTGTCAGATCAGCGGGTCGCAGGGGCACGGCAGGGTGTGCGGAGGGGGCATTGCTAGCATCATCCCGACTCGGACCCACGCGGCTCTGACGCCCAAATCTGGTCAGGACCGGAAGGGAGCAGCCACACGGGATGCTCAGGGCAGGCGTGGAATCCGGGTCACCCTCTTCGAACCGGGTGTCAGTCGACCCGGTTCTGCCGATTGATCAGGAACGGCGGGATCATGGCGCCGCGCTCCTCGGGTGTGTGGGTGAGGTTGTCGGCGAAGCTCGCGGTGGAGGTGCGCTCCGGCCGGTAGTGGCCACCGCTCTGGAAGCCGGTGGCGATCACCGTCACGTGGATCTCCCCCTCAAGGGATTCGTCCACAACGGCGCCGACGATGATGTTGGCATCGGGGTCGACCACGTCGTAAATGACCTCGGACGCGGTGGTCATGTCCTCCAGGGTCATGTCCTTGCCACCGCTGATGTTGATGACGCAGCCGTTGGCACCGTCGATGCGGGCCGACTCCAGCAGGGGGCTGCTCATGGCGGCCTGGGCGGCCTCGATGGCCCGTGAACGCCCGGAGCCCACGCCGATTCCCAGCAGGGCGGTGCCGGCATCGGCCATCACCGAGCGGATGTCGGCGAAGTCGACGTTCACCAGGCCGGGCCTGGTGATGATGTCGGTGATGCCCTTCACGCCCATGCGGAGCACGTCGTCGGCGGCCCGGAAGGCCTCCTGGAGCGGCGCCCCGGCGATGGCGTCCCGCAGGCGATCGTTGGGAATGATGATCAGCGTGTCGACATGTTCGGCCAGGCGGGCGATGCCCTCCTCGGCCTGACGCAGCCGTTTGCGGCCCTCGAAGCCGAACGGTTTGGTGACGATGCCCACGGTGAGGGCGCCGCATTCCTTGGCCACCTCGGCCACGATCGGCGCCGCGCCGGTGCCGGTGCCGCCGCCCATGCCGGCGGCGATGAAGACCAGATCGGCGCCTTCGAGCGACTGCTGAAGGTCGGCCCTGGATTCCTCGGCCGCCTTCTGGCCGATCACCGGGTTGCCGCCGGCCCCCAGACCCCGGGTGAGTTTCTGGCCCAACTGGATGCGCTGACCCGCAGCCGACTGCAGCAGGGCCTGGGCGTCGGTGTTGAGCACCCGATAGCCCACCCCGGTGAGGTCGGTGGCGATCATCCGGTTGACCGCGTTGCTGCCGCCTCCCCCAACGCCGATCACCTCGATCCGGGCCGACTGGCTCGGGACGATGCCGTTGCTGCTGGGCGAGATCTGGCTCATCGCGTGGGGCTCCTGCGGGGACGATAGATCGACGTGTTGAAGGCGGTCCTGATCGCGCGACATCGCGGGAGTGGGAGTGAGGCCGTTGATCTGCGGCTGCATTATGTCGGTGGCCAGCTCAGCCAAAGTTGCCGATAGATCACATTGGACTGAATCGCCTCAGGGCGCAACGGCCTGTGAGGATTGTCTGGCTGGCTGGAGCCGGCTGAGATCCCTTACTGGGTGCCGGCTGGGGCGGGGCGCGCTGGGGCAGGACTGGGCTTGGGGGGAGGGGGGGGCGCGGCTGATCCGCCTCTGCCGCCCAGGCTCAGTTCGGGCTGTTCGGGATCGCTCAGATCGATCAGCTGCGGCGGGGCTCCCTTCATGCTGGCCGGCAGGGTGCGGCTGAGGTGGGCGACCACCTCCAGCCGCCGGGGCAGGCGGGCATCCGGCGGGCCCAGCCGCACCTGCCCCAGCTGGGTCATGGAGAGCCACAGACTGCCGTCCGGTTCGAAGCGGATTTCGCGCAGACCCGGACCCAGCACCTCCCGTTCCTTCAGCACCCTGGCCAGCACGGCCCGGTGGCGGGCGTTCCAGCCGACCACCAGGAGGGACAGGTCGCCCTGGCTGCGCACCCCCATGTGCTGGCGCATGCTCATCCAGTTGCCCAGGCCATCCACAAAACCCAGTTCCGGGCCGCGGTCCGTGCGGCGCTCAGCCCGGGCCACCGCCTCCCGGTCCTTGAGCTCCACCCGTAGCCGCGGCGGCAGCATCAGCCGGCTCACCCTCACCTCCTTCACCGGCAGGGCCCCCATCAGGTCGCTGGCCACCTGGCGCGGCTGCAGGGCCATCAGGGGCTGGGGAAAGCGCAGCCCGGCTGCGGTGATCACCTGGTCGCGACTCACCACGGCACTTCCCATCACCTCCACCTGGGCGGGCTCCCGCAGGGTCCAGCCCTGCCGAAGCAGCAGATAGCCAAGGCCGGCGGAGACGGCGCTGAAGACCAGGATGCGCCAGAGCAGGCGCAGGCGCTCGCTGCGGCGCTGACGGCGAAGTTCCTTGCGGCGCAGCACACCGGGAGGCAGCGGCGCTCCCGGTGACAGGGGTGCTTCCCGCGAAGAGGGGGCCTGCTTCACAGGTCGCAGCGGGAGCGCGCCATGAGTTCATCCATCCAGGCCCGGGCCTGGCGGGCGTCGGCGAAGGGCAGCTCCTCCTGCTGGCCACCCCCCACCAGCCGCAGCCGGCAGGCCCCCTCGCTCTCCTCGGTGAGGGGGGCTTCTCCGGAGCTGAGCGAGAGCAGCTCGACCATTTCCAGACGCTTGACGCTGAAGCAGCCCACCGGTTGGAAGCTGCCGGCCACGAACTTGCTCCAGCTCAGTTCCCCCTCGAACAGCCGGGCGGCCCCACAGCCATCGAGCTTGGCCAGTTCGGCGCCGCTGGCCCAGTCGCGGAAGAGCTGCTGCCGTCGCCGCTCGATCCAGCCGAGGGCCACCAGGAGCACGAAGGCCGCCAGCAGGGGCAGCCACAGCAGGCCATGGATCATGCCGCCGTCCCTTCCACGTTCATCCGGTGCTCCGATCTTCCCGCGCCCAGCACCAATTCGTGCACCAGGTCGGGGAGTGGTAATGCACTGGCCTCCCACAACATGGGGTACATGCTCTGGCTCGTGAAGCCGGGGAGGGTGTTGATCTCGTTCAGCCACAGGCTGCCTGTGGCCTCGTCGTAGAAGAAATCGACCCGGGCCAGGCCCCCGGCCGCCACCGCCCGGCAGGCGTCAAGTGCCATCGCCCGGGCCCGGGCGCTCACCGCCTCGCTCACCAAAGCGGGGATCACGGTGTGGCTGAGCCCCTCGCTGTATTTGGTCTCGTAGTCGTACCAGTCGGCATCGAAGCGGATTTCCCCCAGCACCGAGGCACTCAGCCCGTCCCCCTGGCCATCGGGGCGCTGCAGCACGGCGCATTCCAGTTCCCTGGCCGTCACGCCCTGCTCCACCACAAGGCGTCGGTCGAGGCCAGCGGCCAGCTCCAGGCCCGCGAGCAGGGCGGCGCGGTCGCCGGCCTTGCTGATGCCCACCGAGGAGCCCATGTTGGCCGGCTTGACGAAACAGGGATACCCCAGCTGGCTCTCCAGCCGCTCCAGCAGGGCCTCCCGGGCGACGGGGCTGCTGGCGTCCAGCTCGGACGCCTCGACACAGGCGTAGGGCACCTGGGGCAGGCCGGCGGCGGCGAAGGCGGCCTTCATGGCCTGCTTGTCCATCCCCAGGGCCGACCCCAGCACGCCGGAGCCCACGAAGGGCACCCCCATCAGGGTGAACAGCCCCTGGACCGTGCCGTCCTCGCCGTTGGGGCCATGCAGCACCGGAAACCACACCTCCATGTCCAGGGCCCCCTGCGGAAAGCCCCGGAAGCCCCCCGGCTGCGGCTGGCCGGGCAGCGCGTCGGTTTCGGCCGGCAGGCCCCGCTCCAGCACCGCCATCGCCACGGCCTCCGGCCACCAGCCGCCGCGGCGATCGATGTAAAAACAGCTGACCCGGTAACGCTCGCCATTGGCGCCGCTGCGCAGCCCCCGCAGCACGGTCTGGGCCGAGCGGATCGAGACGGCGTGCTCGCCGGAGGCTCCCCCGAACACCAGGCCGACGCGGGTGGGGTGGGGGGCCATCGGCACAGGAAAGAGGGCCAAACGTATCAGCGAACCGGTTCCCGGCCCAGGGGCCGGCCGCTGAGGCTGAACGGCCGCACCGTCTCGATCCGCACGTCGACCAGGTCCCCCGGGACGTAGGGCCGGCCATCGCCGGGGTCGGCGGCGAAGAAGGTAAGCCGGTTGGTGCGGGTGCGGCCCATCAGCTGATCCGGATCCCGCGGGTTGACCCCCTCGGCCAGCACCTGCTCCCGGCGGCCCAGATAGCGGGCGCTGCGCTCCGCGGCCACCCTCTCCACCAGGGCGTTCAGCTCCTGCAGCCGTTCCACCTTCACCGCCTCCGGCAGCTGGTCGGGCCAGTCGGCCGCCGGTGTGCCGGGCCGCGGCGAGTAGGCGGCGGTGTTGACCTGGTCGAAGCCGATGGCCTCGATCAGCTCAAGGGTGCGGCGGTACTGGCCATCGGTTTCCCCGGGGAAGGCCACGATCACGTCAGCGCTGATGGCCGCATCGGGGAGGCGCTGACGGATGCGGTCGATGGTCCGCCGGTAGCGCTCCACGGTGTAGCCGCGGGCCATGGCCCGCAGCACGGCGTCATCGCCGCTCTGGAACGGGATGTGGAAGTGCTCGCAGACCTTGGGCAGGTCGGCGCAGGCGTCGATCAGCCGGTCGGTGAAGTAGCGCGGGTGGCTGGTGGCGAAGCGGATCCGCTCCAGGCCCCGCACGTCGTGCACCTCCCGCAGCAGGTCGGTGAGGGTGTGGGCCCGCCGGCCCTCGGCGGTGATGCCGGGCAGGTCACGGCCGTAGGCGTCGATGTTCTGGCCCAGCAGGGTCACTTCCCGGAAGCCCCGTGCCGCCAGCCCCTCCATTTCCAGGCGGATGGCCCCGGGCAGACGGGACTGCTCCCGGCCCCGCACCGCCGGCACCACGCAGTAGGTGCAGTGCTCGTTGCAGCCGTAAATGACGTTCACCCAGGCGCACACGGCGCTGTCCCGCCGGGCCGCTGTGATGTCCTCGAGGATGTGGTGCTCGTCGGTGGCCACCACCTGCTGGCCGGTCTCCACCCGGGTGAGCAGGGCCTCAAGCCGGTTGGCGTGCTGGGGGCCCATCACCAGATCCAGTTCCGGCACCCGACGCAGCAGGGATTCCCCCTCCTGCTGGGCCACGCAGCCGGCCACCACCAGGGTGAGGCCGGGGTTGGCCCGTTTGCGCTGGGCCTGCCGCCCCAGGTAGCTGTAGACCTTCTGCTCGGCGTTGTCCCGGATCGTGCAGGTGTTGTAAAGCACCAGATCGGCCGTGTGCTCGTCGTCGCCCGGGCTGTAGCCCATGGCTTCGAGGATTCCGGCCATGCGCTCGGAATCGGCCTTGTTCATCTGGCAACCGAAGGTGGTGATCCAGTAGCTGCCGCGCCGTGCCGAGGGCGCCTGGTCGGCCTGCGGGCCGGAAACGGTGGCTGTCATGGGATCCAGTTTCCGCTATCGCCCCGTCGCCGCCATCGGGGAGGCTGTGGCAGCGTGATCTCCCCGGATTTCTCTGGAATGCGCTGCCGTCTGAGCCGCTTTCCCCTCACCAAGGCCGTGCCCCTGGCCATCAGCCGCGGCACCACCGCCGCCGTGGAGCACCTGCTGCTGGAGGTGGAGCACGACGGCTGCACCGGCTTCGGCGAAACCGGCGGCTTCGACACCGGCCTGAGGGCCTACGCCACGGACGCCCTGGCGGCCGAACTGGAGGCGATCCTGCCGGCCCTGGATGGGCTTGAACCGGCACCGTTCCAGGCCCTCGAGCCCCTGCTGCAGTCGTTGTCGCCCCCGGCCCGCTGCGCCGTGGATCTGGCCGTGCACGACTGGTGGGGCCGGCGGCTGGGGCAGCCGCTGTGGCGGCTCTGGGGCCTGGACGACCTCGCCATCAGCCCCACCAGCGTCACCCTTGGCCTGGGCAGCGAGGCGGCGGTGCTGGAGCGGCTGGAGCGCTGGTGGGGCCAGCTGCCGGCCAGCCGCATCAAGCTGAAGCTCGGTAGCCCGGAGGGCCTCGACCACGACCGGGCGCTGGTGCGGGCGGTGGCCCAGGCGCTGGAGCGGCGCCACCAGAGCCATGGGGTGGCCTGTGAGCTGCAGGTGGATGCCAACGGCGGCTGGAGCCTGGAGCAGGCCCTGCCGATGCTGGGCTGGCTGGACGCCCAGGGCGTGGTGCTGGTGGAGCAGCCGCTGGCTCCCCTGGAGGATCCGGAGGCCGATTGCGCTGCGTTTGCCGCCCTGGAGCTCGACTGCCCCATCGCCCTGGTGGCCGATGAGAGCTGCTGGAACCTGGTCGACCTGGTGCGGCTCGCCCCCTACGTCGACGGGGTGAACATCAAGCTGCTCAAGAGCGGCGGGCTGGCGGAGGCCCTGTTGATGGCAAGAGCCGCCCAACGCCTGGGCCTGGGCGTGATGCTGGGCTGCTACTCCGACAGCGCCCTGCTCAACGGCGCCGCCGCCCAGCTGCTGCCGCTGGTGCGCTGGCCTGACCTCGACAGCCACCTGAATCTGCTGGACGACCCCTTCACCGGCCCCGTCCTGGACGGTGATCGGCTGCGGCCCGCCCCGTCCCCAGGGCTGGGGGTGACCCGTGCTCGGGGCTGACGTCCCGATCGTGCTGCTGCAGCACGGAGGCCTCGACACCCTCAGCGGCAAGACGGGCCTGGCGATGCTTCGCTACCGCCAGGGGCCGATCGTGGCGGTGGTGGATCCGGCCCACCCCGGCGCCGATCTGCGGCAGCTCACCGGGATCGACCGGGCCGTGCCGGTGGTCGGGTCCCTGGCGGAGGCTCTGCCGTTCGCTCCCGAGGTGGCGGTGGTGGGGCTCGCCCCCTCCGGCGGCCGCCTGCCCGAGGGGATGGGCGCCGATGTGGCGGCCGCCCTGGCGGCGGGCCTGTCGCTGGCCAGTGGTCTGCACAGCCGCCTGGGGGATGACCCTGCCCTGGCGGCCCTGGTGCAGCCGGGGCGCTGGATCTGGGATCTGCGCCGGGAGCCCCCCGATCTGACGGTGGCCTCCGGCCGCGCCGCCGGACTGCCGGGCCGCCGGTTGCTGGCGGTGGGCACGGACATGGCGGTGGGCAAGATGAGCGCCTGTCTGGAGCTTCAGGCCGCCGCCCGGCGCCGTGGCCTCGACGCCCGCTTTGTCGGCACCGGCCAGGCCGGCATCCTGATCAGTGGCGGCGGGGTGGCCCTCGACGCCGTCCGCATCGACTACGCAGCCGGTGCCGTGGAAGGGGCGGTGCTGGCCGCCGCCACGGGCGCCGGCCCGGACACCCTGGTGCTGATCGAGGGGCAGGGATCCCTCTGCCACCCGGGCTCCAGCGCCACCCTGCCCCTGATCCGGGGCAGCCAGCCCACCGATCTGCTGCTGGTCCACCGGGCCGGGCAGCGCACGGTCCAGCGGTTGGGGGCCTTCCCCCTGCCGCCCCTGGGCCAGCTGATCGCCGCCGTCGAGGCCCTGGCGGCCCTGGGCCGGCCGGCGGGATCCGGACCGCCGCCCCGCGTGGTCGCCATCGCCCTCAACACCGCCCTGCTGAACGGGCCGGCGGCGGCCGAGGCGCTGGCGGCGACGGCGGCGGCAACGGGGCTGCCCTGTGTCGACCCGGTGCGGCAGGGCGGCGAGACCCTGCTGGACCTGTTGCCGGGCCAAGAAAGAAGCCCGACGCCGAAGCGCCGGGCCTGAAGGGCGAGCGAGGGGACTCGAACCCCCGAATGGTGGCGCCACAAGCCACTGCCTTAACCACTTGGCGACGCCCGCCGCGGTCTTTGCCAATGTATCAAGTGAGCCCGCCGGCCCCCCCTTGCCACCGCCGACCACCGCCACCCGCACCGTTTCCGGCCTCCTGGGCCTCACGGCCGTTTCCGCAGGCCTGATTGGCCTCGCCGTCACCAACCCCGGCCCCGCCGCCTTCGAGGAGTTCGCCGCCGACAAGCTGACCGAACTGGCCAGCGAGGAGTTGTGCCAGAACGAAGGGCTGCCGCTGCTGGCCCGGTTGCTGATTCAGAACTGTCCGGAACTGGTGCGCTCCCAGCGCAAGGTCCTGGGCCGCCTGGCCCGGGACAATTCGCGTCGCTACAACTTCGGCCTGCTGAGCCTCTACGGCACAAGACTGGGCGGGGAGAAGGTGCTGCCTAACTGGAGCATCCCCCGCTATGACGCCGTCACCCTGGCGGTCGCGGGCCATTTCGTGCTGCTCACCGCCGGCGAAAGCGCGCCGGGGAGCCCGATGCCGTGAGCGCCGCGCCGCCGCCGGCCGGCCTGCTGCCGCCGATGCGCCTCCCCAGGGCCCTGCTTGACCCCCTGGCCCGGCTGCCGGCCGCCGACGACCAGGGGCTGGTGGCGGTGCAGCTGGAGCAGGCCGACGGCCGGATCCGTGCCATCCATGGGCTGGCCGCTGGCTCGCTCACCCCCCTGCCCCTGGCGCTGACGCCGCTGGTGGAACCCCATGCCCACCTCGACAAGGCCTTCAGCGCTGAGGCCTTCCCCAATCCCGACGGCACCATGGCCGGGGCCATGGCGGCCAATGGCAGGGAAGCGGCCGAGCGACGGGCCGATGGGGTGCGACAGCGGGGCGAGCGGGCTCTGGAGCGGGCCTGGCGCTACGGGTTGCGGGCGATCCGCAGCCACATCGACAGCCTCGGTCCCTGGGCCACCCCTAGCTGGGAGGTGCTGCTGGAGCTTCGCCGCCACTGGCGGAGCCGGGTGGAGCTGCAGCTGGTGGCCCTGGTGCCGGTGGGGCACTGGCGCACGCCGGAGGGTGAGGCCTTCGCCGCCTGGGTGGCCGCCCGTGGCGGTCTGCTGGGCGGCGTGCTCGGCGCCCCTTTCCGCTCCACCCCGGCCGACCGGGCGGACCTGCTGGCCTTGATGCGGCTGGCGGAGCGCCTCGGCTGCGGGGTGGATCTGCACGTCGATGAGAGCGCTGAGGAGCATGGCCGGGGCGTGGCCCTGGTGAGCGACCTGCTGCTGCGGCACCGCATGGTGGTGCCGCTCACCTGCAGCCACGCCAGCAGCATGGCCCTGCTGGCCGATCGGCCCTGTCGCCGCCTGGCGGAGGCGATGGCGGATGCGGCGGTGGGGGTGGTGGCCCTGCCCACCACCAACCTGTGGCTGCTCGGCAAACACCAGCGCCGCACCCCGTCCCTGCGACCCCAGGCCCCGATCCGCCAGCTCCAGGAGGCTGGCGTGACCGTGGCCGTGGGGGGCGACAACGTGCAGGATCCCTGGTTTCCGGGGGGAGATTTCGATCCGATCGCCCTGCTGCGCTTCAGCCTGGCGGCCAGCCACCTGGTGCCCTGGCGCCGGCTGGGCCTGAGCCCGTTCAGCACCGCGGCGGCCCGGCTGCTGGGCCTCGACTGGGACGGGGTCCTGCGGGAGGGGTCCCCGGCCGATCTGCTGGTGCTGGGGGCCTCCTCCTGGGGCGAGCTGCTGGCCCGTCCCCCCCGGCGGCGGGTGCTGCGGGCCGGCCGCTGGCTGGAGCCGCCCCCCTGTGAAGAACCGTCCCCACTGCTGGCCGCCTGCCATGGATGACTTCAGACCGGTTGATCCCGATCGGATCCGGGCCCTGGTCGACGAACTGGGCGCCAGCCTGCTGGGGTTGACGCCGATCCTTGCCCCCGCCGAGCTGGGCCGGCTCTCGGCCGACTTCCACGACTATTCGCCCGTGTTGGAGCCGCTGCTCAAGGGCCGCTGCGCCCAGCTGGCGGTGAAGGTGGAGCGGCCGGAGCAGGTGATGGCGGTGGCCGGGGCCTGCGCCCGCCACCGGGTGCCGCTGACGCTGCGGGGTGCCGGCACCGGCAACTACGGCCAGTGCGTGCCCCTGGCCGGTGGGTTGGTGCTCGACCTGAGCGGCCTCAACCGGCTGCGGTCGGTGGACCCGGACAGTGGCGTGGTGGAGGCGGAAGCCGGCTGCACGCTGGCCCATCTGGACGGCCAGCTGGCCGTCCAGGGCCGGGCCCTGCGGCTGGCCCCGAGCACCTACCGCAGCGCCACCCTGGGGGGCTTCATTGCCGGTGGGTCGGGCGGCCTGGGGTCGCTGCGCTGGGGCTTCCTGCGCGACCCCGGCCACCTGCTGGGTCTGGAGGTGGTGACGCTGGAAGCCGAACCCCGGCTGCTGCGGCTCGACGCCGCCGCCAGCGCGCCCCTCAACCACGCCTACGGCACCAACGGCATCATCACCGCCCTGCGGCTGGCCACCACCGAGGCGGTGGCCTGGCACCAGGTGGTGGTGGGTTTCAGTCGCTGGGAGGCGGCCCTGGAGGTCTCCCGGGAGCTGCCGACCACGGCCCTGCTGCTCAACGCCCTCTGCCTGCTGGAGGCCCCGGTGGCGGCCCGGATGCCCTGGCCTGCCGGCTGTCCCGCCGCTGCTCCTGGTGAGCACCGGCTGCTGCTGCACGTCGCCCCCGACACCCTGGAGCTGTTGCCCGGCTGGCTGGCGGCCCGGGGCGGCCAGCTCCGCTGGCAGGGCCCCCGCCCGGAGGCGGGTCGGGGTCGGGGCCTGCCCCTGGGGGAACTCACCTGGAACCACACCACCCTGCACTGGCGGGCCCAGGCCCCCGACTGGACCTATCTGCAGCTGCTCCTGCCCCGGCCGGAGGCGCCCCTGCTGGAGGCCGTGCGCCAGCGCTGGGGCAGCGACGTGTTCTGGCACCTGGAGGCCGTGCGCCACCTGGGGGCGCCGCGGTTGACGGCCCTGCCCCTGGTGCGCTGGCAGGGACCCCAGGCCCTGGCCGACCTCGTTGCCCAGTGCCGTGAGCTGGGGGCGGTGCCGTTCGACCCCCACGTGATCACCGTCGAGGACGGTGGCCTGGGGGTGGTGGACGCCGATCAGGTGGCGGCCAAGGCCGCCTACGACCCGGCCGGGCTGATGAACCCGGGCAAACTCAGGGGCTGGGTGGGGTAGGGGTGTGCGCCCAGCGCCTCAGCCGCACTCCAGGCTCAGGCGGGTGTCGACGCCGGTCACCGGGTTGGTGCCGCGGGCGTCGCGGCAGAGGTGGCGCTGGTCCACCCGGTCGAGCAGGGCGTCGGTGAAGTCCGCATCGGTGACCGTGGCGCCGGTGAAGTTGCTGCCGGAGGCGATCGCTCCGCGCAGCACCGCGCCGGTCAGGTCGGTGCCGCTCATGTCCACCTTGTCCATCAGGGCGTCACTGAGATCGGCGCCGCGGAAGTCGGCGTCGGGGAAGGCCGCCTGGGTGAGGATCGCCCCGTGCAGATCGGCCTCCCTGAAAATGGACTGGCGGGCCGTGGCACCGGCGAAGGAACTGCCGGCCAGCTGCTGGCCGCTGAAGTCCTTGCCGCTCTGGTTGGTGAGGGTGTAGTCGACCCTGTCCTGAAAGTCCGCCAGGGCGCCGGAGGGGGCCAGCAGCAGCAGACCAAGCAGCAGACCAAGCAGCGGGCCGGCCAAGCTCAGGCGCAGGCCCGGCCGACGGTGGCTGCCGGCGGGCCTGGGGGCATCGGATCCGAAGGCCGTCGTCATGGGCCGTGGCTGCCGGGGACCTCCCCAGGCTGGCCCCGCGCGGGGGCTTCGTCAGCCTGGGGGGCGTCGAGCAGCGGAAGAACAGCGCCGAGCAGGAACAGGGAGCCGGCCACCAGCGGCAGCGGGCCGGGGGCCAGCAGGCTGTCCAGTCCGGCTTCCAGGCTGGCGGCCTCCTCCAGCTGGTCGGCCAGGCCGGGACAGGCGGCGGCCAGCTCCTGCCGTGACCAGCTGGCATGCTCCGGCACCGCCACCACCACGGCCCGATCACCGGGACCCAGCAGGTGCTCCAGCATCGCCGCCCCCTCCTTGTGGCGCTGGATGCCCAGCAACCAGCGGCGCGGCGGGCCCCCGTTGATGCCACTGTCAACGCCACGGTCAACGCCACCGTCGAGCCGGTCGAGTTCCCGGCGCAGGGCCGCCGCCGCCGGGGGATTGTGGGCGCCGTCGATCAGCAACTCGCGGCCCCGCCAGCGGCGACTCTCCAGCCGCCCGGGCCAGCGGGCCGCCGCCAGGCCGGCGCGGACCATGCCCTCGTCGAGGGGCGTGCCGGCCAGAGGACCGTCCGGGGCCGTCAGGGCCCGGGCCATGGCCACGGCCACGGCGCCGTTGTGGCGTTGCAGCTCCCCCGCCAGGCCGAGGTCGGGTCCGCCATCGGCCACGGCGGGCAGGGGCTCGAGCCACTGCAGGCTGGCGCCGCACCGCAGCGCTTCGGCCTCCAGCACCCGGCGGGCCTCGGGCTCCTGGGCGGCGCTGAAGGCCCGGCAGCCCGGCCCCATCACGGCGGCCTTCTCGGCGGCGATGGCGGCCAGGGTGTCGCCCAGGTGTTCGCGGTGGTCGAGGCCGATGGCGCCGAAGCCGATCACCGGCCGGTGGGGGTGGAGGGTGGTGGCATCGAGCCGTCCCCCCAGGCCCACCTCCAGCACCGCCAGATCCACCCGCTCGCGGGCGAAGTGCCCAAAGGCCGCGGCCGTGATCAACTCGAAGGGGGTGAGCCGGTGGTGGCCGGCGAGGGGCTGCCAGCGGGCCAGCTCGTCCCGCAGGGTGGCCGGTGCGATCCAGGCGGTACCGATCTGGATGCGCTCGCACCAGCTCACCAGATGGGGGGAGCGGTAGGTGCCCACATGCACCCCGGCGGCCTGCAGGATCGCGTGCAGGAAGGTGCAGATGGAGCCCTTGCCGTTGGTGCCGGCCACCTGGGCGGCGGCGAAGCGCCGTTCCGGGTGGCCCCCCTCGGCCAGGGCGCCGGCCAGCCGTTCAAGACCCAGGTCGACGCCGCGGCGGGCGAAGGGTTCGAGCAGGTCGCCCAGGTCGACCGGGGGGGGGAGCGGGGACGGCACGGACAGACGGATCAGGCCAGGCTGAGGAGAGCCTTCTCCAGGCGCATCACCGCCTTGCGCAGCTGGCGGGGCTTGATCACCAGCGGCGGCACGAAGCGGACCACCCCGGGGCCGGCGGGCACCAGCAGCAGGCTTTCCGCCATGGCGGCTTGGACGATCTCCGGGGCCGTGACCCCGCCCTCCCGCAGCACCAGGCCCCGCAGCAGCCCCCAGCCGCGCTCGCCGGCCAGCGTGTCGGGGTGCCGGGCCACCAGCTCCTGGAGCAGGGACTGGAGCAGCTCGCCGTGGGCGCTCACCTTGGCCAGCAGGCCCCGGCGTTCGATCTCCTCGATCACCGTGAGGCCGGCGCGGCAGGCGAAGGGGTTGCCGCCGAAGGTGCTGGCATGGTCGCCGGGGCGGAAGTGGTCGACCGCAGCCTTCACCGCCAGGGCGCCGATGGGGATGCCGCCGCCCAGGCCCTTGGCCATGGTCAGGGCGTCAGGCTCCACCCCCAGCTGTTCGTAGCCCCACCAGCGGCCGCTGCGGCCGACGCCGATCTGCACCTCGTCGAAGATCAGCAGAATCTGGTGGGCGTCGCAGAGCTCGCGCACCCGCCGGAAGAAGGCCGGATCTCCGGGGTTGACCCCGCCCTCCCCCTGGAGGGGTTCGAGCAGCACCGCCGCCACCCGCGGACCCTCGGCCTCACAGGCGGCCAGCAGCGCTTCGAAGCCGGCGGTGTCGTTGTAGGGGAAGTAGCGGAAGCCCGACACCATCGGCTCGAAGCCCTGGTGGTACTTGGGCTGGCCCGTGGCGGTCACCGCCGCCAGGGTGCGGCCGTGGAAGCTGGCCTGGGCGGTGAGGATCAGGGGCTCGGCGATGCCGCGCACCAGATGGCCGTGCTTGCGGGCCAGCTTGATGGCGGCCTCGTTGGCTTCGGCGCCGGAATTGCAGAAGAAGACCCGGTCGGTGCAGCTGCGGGCGGTGATCGCGGCGGCCAGCGCCTCCTGTTCCGGGATCCGGTAGAGGTTGGAGACGTGCTGGAGCCGACCCAGCTGGTGGCAGAGGCGCCGCCGCAGCACCGGGTCGCTGTGGCCGAGGGTGCAGACAGCGATGCCGGCCACCATGTCGAGGTAGCGCCGGCCCTGCTGATCCCACACCCAGACCCCCCGGCCCCGCTTCAGCTCGAGGGGGTAACGGGCGTAGGTGTCCATCACCGGTTCGATGGGAGCGGTGGGACTCGAACCCACATGCCCGAAGGCGCTCGATTTTGAGTCGAGTCCGTCTACCAATTCCGGCACGCTCCCGAAGGGAAGACTCTAGGTCGCGATCGTTGGCTAGACCGCGACGGAAGGCAGCCTGCGGATCGAGGCCCCGGCGGCATTGAGTTTGCCCTCCAGGTCGGCGTAGCCCCGATCCAGGTATTCCAGGCCCCGCACGGTGGTGATGCCGTCGGCGGCGAGGCCCGCCAGCACCATGGCGGCGGAGGCGCGCAGGTCGGTGCCGTGCACCGGGGCGCCGCTGAGCCGGGCCACCCCCTCCACGCAGGCGGTGTTGCCCTGCATGCGGATGTCGGCCCCCATGCGCTGCAGTTCGGCCACGTGCTGCAGGCGGTTCTCGAAGATGTTCTCCACCACCATGCTGGTGCCTTCAGCGGTGGCCAGCAGGGCCATGAACGGGGCCTGCAGGTCGGTGGGGAAGCCGGGGAAGGGCTGGGTGCGCAGATCCACCGCGCGCACCTTGTCGGCGCTGAGGATCAGGCCCTGGCCGTCGGCCTCGATGCGGCAGCCCGCCTCCTCGAGTTTGGTGATCACGGCGCCCAGGTGCTCGGGCAGGGCGGGGAAGACCCGCAGCCGGGAGCGGGTGATCGCCCCGGCCAGCAGGAAGGTGCCCGCCTCGATGCGGTCGGGGATGACGGCGTAGTCGGCCCCGTGCAGCCGCTCGACGCCGACGATGGTGATCGTGGGGGTGCCGGCGCCGCGCACCTTGGCCCCCATGGCCAGCAGCAGCCGGGCCAGGTCGATCACCTCCGGCTCCTGGGCGGCGTTATCGATCACCGTCTCGCCGTCGGCGAGGGCCGCCGCCATCATCAGGGTCTCGGTGGCGCCGACGCTGGGGCAGTCGAGGTGGATGTGGCCGCCGGTGAGACGGCGCTGGCGGCCGGGCACCACGGCGGTGACCACACCGTGCTCGATGGTGACCTGGGCGCCGAGGGCCTTCAGTCCCTTGACGTGCTCCACAACGGGCCGGGTGCCGATCTGGCAACCACCGGGCAGGGGCACCTGGGCCATGCCCATGCGGGCCAGCAGGGGGCCGATGCAGAAGAAGCTGGCCCGCAGGCTGTTGACCAGCTCGTAGGGCGGGGCGGCGGTGGTGATGTGGTCACCGTGCAGCACGATCGCGTCGCCCCCCCGCTGCACCCGCACCCCCAGGGCGGCAAGGATCTCCCCCATCGCCGTGATGTCGGTGAGGGGAGGCACATTGCTGAGGCGCAGCCCGTCTTCGGTGAGCAGGCAGGCGGCCATCAGCACCAGGGCCGAATTCTTGGCGCCGCTGACCCTCAGTTCGCCATCCAGTCGCCGTCCACCACTGATCTCCAGCCTGGTGCCGGCGATGGCCTTGACAGGCATGGGGGATACGGTCATGGACAGGAGTCCTGGTATCAATTTCTGGGGCATCTTGACAACGATTGATCCCGTCGTCTAGGGGGTCGCCGCTCAAACTGTCTTGTTCTTCGAAGCCTCTCAGGCGGCGTTCCCCCTGGGGCTGCGGCTGGACGGCCGGGTGGGGTGTCCCCCACCGGTGATGATTTATGCTCCCTGAAGCGCCGCGGTTTCCGTGGCGGCTAACGCCCGCGGATGTGGCGGAATTGGTAGACGCGCTAGTTTCAGGTACTAGTGGCAGCAATGTCGTGGGAGTTCAAGTCTCCCCATCCGCATGATCACTCCATGATTGTTCTCAAGATCACCAACGCTTCCGATGTCGTCGCAGCGAACATCGGCAAGTTTCTGGAGCGACTCACTCCGGACGGCTACGACCAGAACAAGGTGGAGGACATCGTGATCGACCGTCTGGTCGCCAATCTCAAGGCGGAGGGCATCCGCGGCGAGGTGGCGGCCTTCAAGGGTCTTGATCTCAACGACGACGACCTGGTCATCCACGACCACCTCAAGCTCCGGCGCCGCAAGACGATCTGACGCCGACGGGCCCCTCCCCTGACCTCCACGGCCCGCACCCGGGCGGCGAGCTGATCCGCAGCGTCCGCAATCCCCTCATCCAGGCGGTGCGCCGCCTGCACCGACCCAGTGGCCGGCTGGAGCAGGGCCTGCTGCTGCTGGAGGGAACCCACCTGCTCCAGGAAGCCCTCGGGCTTGGCCTGAGGCCCCAACTGGTGCTGGCCACCCCCGACTGGCTGGAGCGCCATGGCGCCCTGTTGGAGCGGCTGGCTGACGCTGGCCGGCTGCGGACCGTCAGCACCGAGGTCCTGGCCGCCGCCGCCACCACCGGCCACCCCGACGGTGTGCTGCTGACCCTGGAGGCCGCCGACCTCCCCGCCCCGGCGGCGGCGCCGCCGGACTTCGTGCTGGTCCTCGACCGGCTCCAGGATCCAGGCAACCTCGGCACCCTGCTGCGCACCGCCCTGGCGGCGGGGGTGGAGCGGGTGTGGCTGGCGGAAGGGGCCGACCCCCTCCAGCCCAAGGTGCTGCGGGCCTCCAGCGGAGCCGCCCTGGCCCTGCCGATCGAGCGGATGACGTCCCCGGAGCTGCTCTCCCGGCTGGCCGACGCGCAGGCCCGCGGCGTGCAGCTGGTGGCGGCGATGGTGCCCGAGGCGGCGGGGGCGGTGCAGCCCTACTGGGAGCTGGACTGGTGCCGTCCCACGGCCCTGTTGCTGGGTAACGAGGGGGCCGGGCTGGCGCCGGAGCTGGCCCGGCTGGCCGACCAATGGGTGACGATCCCCCACAGCCCCGCGGTGGAGTCGCTCAATGTGGCGGCCGCGGCCGCCCTGCTGCTGCTGGAGCGGACCCGCCAGGCCCACGGCCGGCCCGCGCCCTGACAGGGGAGAATGCCTCCACCCATGCAGCCCCGTCCGGTGACCGCAGCATCCGCCACTTCCCCCTCCGGGTTCGATTTCGACGTGATCGTGATCGGCGCCGGTTATGGAGGTTTCGATGCGGCCAAGCACGGCGCCGACCACGGCCTGAAGGTGGCGATCGTGGAATCCCGCGACATGGGCGGCACCTGTGTCAACCGGGGCTGTGTCCCCTCCAAGGCCCTGCTGGCGGCCAGTGGCCGGGTGCGGGAACTGGCCGACGCCGAGCACCTCAAGGGGTTCGGCATCCATGCGGCGCCGGTGCGCTTCGAGCGCCAGAAGATCGCCGACCACGCGGCCCAGCTGGTAGCCACGATCCGCACCAATCTCACCAAGACCCTGGAGCGTTCCGGCGCCACGATCCTGCGGGGCAAGGGCCGGCTCGATGGCCCCCAGCGGGTCGCGGTGCGGGAGGCCAGCGGGGTGGAGCGGGTGTATGCGGCCCGTGAGGTGATCATCGCCACGGGCTCCGATCCCTTCGTGCCGCCCGGCATCGAAACCGACGGCCGCACCGTGTTCACCAGTGACGAGGCCATCAACCTGGAGTGGCTGCCCCGCTGGATCACCATCATCGGCAGCGGCTACATCGGCCTGGAGTTCGCCGACGTCTACACAGCTCTGGGCTGCGAAGTCACCATGATCGAGGCGCTCGATCGGGTGATGCCCACCTTTGATCCGGACATCGCCAAGATCGCCGCCCGCCATCTGATTGATGGCCGCGACATCGACGCCCGTGCCGGCGTGCTCGCCAGCAAGATCACCCCCGGCTGCCCGGTGACGATCGAACTGGTGGACATGGCCAGCCGCGAGCCGGTGGAAACCCTCGAGGTGGATGCGGTGCTGGTGGCCACCGGCCGTGTACCGGTGAGCAAGGAGCTCAACCTGGCCAGCGTCGGCGTGGAGACCAACCGGGGCTTCATCCCGGTGGACGACGGCCTGCGGGTGCTGGCGAACGGTGCGCCGGTGCCCCACCTCTGGGCCGTCGGCGACGTGACCGGAAAGATGATGCTGGCCCACACCGCCGCCGCCCAGGGAACGGTGGCGATCGAGAACATCCTCGGCCACGCCCGCCGCATCGACTACCGCTCGATCCCCGCCGCCACCTTCACCCATCCGGAGATCAGTTCGGTGGGGCTCTCGGAAGCGGACGCCAAGGATCTGGCCGAGACCGAAGGCTTTGCCCTGGGCAGCGTACGCAGCTACTTCAAGGCCAACTCCAAGGCCCTGGCAGAGCTGGAGAGCGACGGGCTGCTCAAGCTGCTGTTCCGCAAGGACACCGGCGAAGTGCTGGGGGCGCACATCTATGGCCTGCATGCGGCCGACCTGATCCAGGAGATCGCCAACGCGGTGGCCCGGCGCCAGGGGGTGCGGCAGCTGGCCAGCGAAGTGCACACCCACCCCACCCTGAGCGAGGTGGTGGAAGTGGCCTACAAGCAGGCCGCCGCCAGCCTGGCCACCGTGGTGGGTGCCTGAGATGGAGATCCGACGCCGGCCCCCCAACCCCTCGGTCCGGGTGGCCCACCTGGAATTCGGCACCCCCCATCCCGAGGAGCGCCCCCGCCACATCCTCGAGGAGATCGTCTGGGAAAAGGACAGGGAGGTGACGGCCGCCCGCGAGCGGGTCAGCCTGGACGCACTGAAGCAACAGATCGCGGATCTGCCCCCCACCCTGGATTTCTGCGGGGCCTTGCGCGCCAGTTGCCGCAAACCGGCGGTGATCGCCGAAATCAAGAAGGCCAGCCCCAGCAAGGGGGTGATCCGGGAGGATTTCGATCCCGTCGCCATCGCCCGGGGCTACCAGGGCGGTGGCGCCAGCTGCCTGTCGGTGCTGACGGACAAGCGCTTCTTCCAGGGGGGCTTCGACGTGCTGGTGGCGGTGCGCGACGCGGTGACGCTGCCCCTGCTGTGCAAGGACTTCATCCTCAGTCCCTACCAGCTGTTCCAGGCGCGGGCCGCCGGAGCCGACGCCGCCCTGCTGATCGCGGCGATCCTGACTGACCAGGATCTGGCCTACCTGCTCAAGGTGGCCAGGGGCCTGGGTCTGGCCGTGCTGGTGGAGGTGCATGACGCCACCGAAATGGAGCGGGTGCTGGCTCTCGATGGGGTGGAGCTGATCGGGATCAATAACCGCGACCTGGCCAGCTTCACGGTGGATCTGGCCACCACCGAACGGCTGATGGAGGGCTTCGGCGAGCAGGTGCGTGCCCGCGGGGCCCTGCTGGTGAGCGAATCGGGCCTCTTCAACCGCGCTGATCTGGACCGGGCGGTTGGCGCCGGCGCCGATGCGGTGCTGGTGGGGGAAGCGCTGATGCGGCAGGAGAACGTGATGGCGGCCCTGGAGACCCTGATCGGGGGCTGAGCCCGGCCAGGGGAGGGGGTTACTCCTTCTCGAGCAAGGCCCTGGCGATGCGCGAAACCTCCGGCCGTCTGGAGGAGATTCCGGGCGAGGAGGCGTTTCCGGCCTATCTCGATTCCTCAATCAAGAGTGTCTATGAGCGGGCGGGAATCATCCTCACCAGCGATGGCTCCGTCGGCAGTCTCACCATGATCGGCACGTTGTCGCCCGCAGGAGGCAATTTCGAGGAGCCGGTCACCCAGTGCACCCTGGGGACGGTGAAGGCATTTCTGGGGCTGAGTGCGGAGCGGGCCTACAAGCGTTTCTATCCGGCCGTCGACATCCTGCTCTCCTGGTCCCGCTATTTCCAGCAGCTCGAGGGTTGGTTCTCCCAGCACCTCTCACCGGACTGGGTGGGGCGCGTTGCCCAGATGAACGGGTTGCTCAAGGAGGGCGACCGGGTCGGCCAGATGATTCAGGTGACCGGGGAGGAGGGCGTCAGCCTGGCGGACTTCATCGTGTTCCAGAAGGCTCTGTTTCTCGACATGGTGTATCTGCAGCAGGATGCCTTTGACGCCGTCGATTCCACCACCCCCCTGGAACGGCAGAAGACCTCCTTCGACCTGGTGTTCGATCTGCTGCACCGTGACCCCACCTTCACCGACAAGAAAGCCGCTCGGGATTACTACACCCAACTCACGGGTCTGTACCGGAACCTGAATTACGCCGCCGCGCCGGTTCGCCCACCTACAGGAGCTTTCTGCAGCAGATCCAGGCCCTCTCCGGACCCCCTACGCCGAGCCCAGTCGCGACGCCTTGATCGTCAGCGGCCAATGCAGGCGCCGTGGTGTCTCCGGTTCCCACCAGGCGGCGGCCAGGGCCGGTCGGAGTCGGTCGATCGGGTCGCTGCCCAGGGCCTCGCGGTAGCGAGCGCTGGCCGACCAGCTGGAGCAGTAGCCGAGCACCTGCTCCAGGCTCCAGGCGATGTCCATGGCGAAGGACGGGGCCTTCAGGCTTTCGAAGGGCAGTACCAGGTCGCGGTAGCCGTTCTCCACCAGCGCCTTTTCGGCTGGCCAGTAAGGACCGACGATGTCGGCGTAAAAGTGCTGCAGCTGGCCGTCGGCCGTCTCGCCCTCCAGTTGGGGATTTCCGTAGCTCCAGACGGCCAGCACGCCGCCGGGGCGCAGCACCCGTTCCACTTCTGCGAAGAAGCGGGACCGCTCAAACCAGTGCAGGGCCTGGGCCACCGTGACCAGATCGATGCTGTTCGCCTCCAGTCCGGAGCTCTCCGCCGCCGCCAGTCGGTAGTGCACGCGGGGATCGGGGCTGGCGGCGGCGAGTTGGCTGGCGCTGGCGTCGGTGGCCACCACCTCGGTGAAATGGGCGGCCAGGCCGATGGCGGCCTGGCCCGTTCCGGTGGCGCAGTCCCAGGCCCGCTGCCGGCCCGGTGCCACCGCGGCCAGCCAGTCGAACAGGGGCGGCGGGTAGGTGGGGCGGAAGTGGGCGTAGGCGCCGGCGACGCTGCCGAAGTGATCGGTGAAGCTGCCGCTCATGCCACCCCCTGGCGCCGCCGACCACCCGCCAGCAGCAGGCAGCCCACCAGGGCGGTCCCGGTGGTGGCCGCCAGCAGGGCCAGCAGACGCCCGGATCCGACCGGCCCGGACGCTCCGAATCCCAGCCGCACGAGGCTGCCGGCGACTCCGGTCCCCCCCAGCGCCAGCCCCGCCCCCAGCCCGCCACGGCCCGGCGGCAGCACCGTCAGGGAGGTGGCCGTCAGGCTGGTGACCACGAGGCTGTGGAGCACCCCGAGCAGGGCCAGCTGCAGGAGGCCGGGCCCCTGGGGCAACAGGAGGCTCACCACCAGAACCCCGGCCAGCAGCAGGATCCCTGCGGCCAGGGAGGGCAGCCGCCCCCACCGGCCCACGGCCCGGGCGGTGAGGGGGGCGCCGATGGCGGAGCACAGCAGCAGCAGCGATCCCGGGCCCCAGGCTTCCGGCCCGGGCGGAGCCGATCGGGCCAGGCGGGGGAGCAGGTCGAGCAGGATCTGGCCCAGGCCGCCCACCGCCAGGGCAAGGCCCAGCAGCAGCGCCGCCTGGACCAGGTCGGCGGGGCCCAGGGGTGCGGTGAGCCGTTGGCGGCCGACGGAGCCCTGGCCGCTGCGGAAGCTCATGGAGGAATCGGCCCGGCCCGACCGCAGCACCGCCAGGCCCAGGGCCAGCACCAGTGCGCCCAGCAGGAAGGTGGCGGCGGGACCCAGCCGCAGGGCCAACCGGGCCAGGTCGCTGGAGAAGGCACCGATCAGCCCCTGGCTGACGGTGAGGAGTGCCACGGCCAGCGGCAGGAAGCGCAGCGGCACCGCTTCGTTCAGCTGGGCCAGATTGGGACTGGAGGCCCACTGCACGGCCACCACCCAGAGCACCATCAGCCACGGCAGGCCTGGGCTGAACCAGGGGGATCCCTGCCGCAGCAGCGCCGCCGTGGTGAGGAAGATCAGACCGGCCACGGTCACCGCCACGGTGATCGGCAGCAGCCGGCCGCGGGCCTGGTCGCCGTGGCGATCGGAGAGGGCGCCGCTGAGCGGTTCGACCACCAAGCCGAGGAAACCGCCCAGCAAGGCAAAGACCGGCAGCAGGTCGGTGAAGCCGAAGCGCTGCAGCAGAACGGGCTGGTAGGTGCTGTAGACGATCCACCCCAGCTGCAGGCATGCCTGCAGGCCCACCACTCCCCCGACGAGGCGCCAGGGGATCGGGGGAGCCTCCGGCCGGGCCGAAGCCCCGGGTGTGAATGGCTTCAAAGGCGCCAACAACAAGACCGTCTGCGCCCATACCTAGCGGCAGCGGACGCGGACGGCACACAACCGGCGACGATCCGCCGGCGGTTGTTGCAGGGGATGGGGCTCAGACCTTGCGGCTGTAGAACTCCACCACCAGCAGTTCGTTGATCTCGAGGGCGACCCATTCGCGCTCGATGCGGCCGCCCACCTTGGCGGTCATCTTGGCCTTGTCGAACTCCAGGTGGGGCGGGATGTTGGCCAGGCCGGGGAACGCCAGGTTGGCTTCGGCCAGGGTCTTGCTGCACTTGCGCTCGCGGATGGCGACCACGTCGCCGGCCCTGCACTGGTAGCTGGGGATGTCCACGACGCGGCCGTTCACGGTCACGTGGCCATGGTTCACCAGCTGGCGGGCGCCCGGAACGGTGGGACCGAGGCCGAGGCGGAAGCAGATGTTGTCGAGTCGGTTCTCGAGCAGCTTGAGCAGGTTGGTTCCGGTGGAACCCTCCTGGGCACGGGCTTTCTTCACGTAGCGCACCAGCTGACGTTCGGAAATGCCGTAGTTGAAACGCAGTTTCTGCTTTTCTTCGAGACGGA
>CALRQM020000047.1:0-22246 GCA_943370335.1 Bordetella parapertussis
GAACACCAGGAAGAGCAGCATGAACACGCCCATCACGGGGGTGGTACCCCAGCCGGGCACCACCTTTCCGTACTCGGAATTCAGGGGGCGCAGCAGGTTTCCCAGACGGGTGCGTTGGGCCATGGCAGCTCGGACCTCTCGGGCACGGAATCGCGGTGCTTACTGTAAGGGTCTTGCCGGCCGCACCGAGATGGGCTGTCGAGAGTTGTGACGGAAGCCCCGCACCCCTTGCCCCGCCTGAGAGTCCCCCATGGATCCCGCCGCCAGCACCTCCCCCGCCCTCTCCGTGGCCCTCGCGGTGCTCGCCGTGCTCCTGGCCCTGACGGGCTTTGGCGTGTACACCGCCTTCGGCCCCCCGTCCAAGGGCCTCACCGATCCCTTCGACGATCACGACGACTGAGCCGTCGCGACCTTCTGCAGCCTCCAGTGCCCCAGTTGCCAGGGGGTCAGCTGCAGCGGATCCCATCCGTCGGCGACCGCCAGCCCCCTGCCCAGGCCGTCGCAGCGCTCCAGCACGGTCCAGTCGGGGCCGATTGAGGGGCGGCGCCGGCAGGGCCCGAGGTTCTGCACGCTGAGCAGCGCCTGAGCCGCCCCCCCCTGGTCGCCTTCCGCCGGCAGCGGCCGCAGCGCCACCAACTGGAGGTCGTCGCCGAGCCAAGGAAAGAGCGTTTCGGCCGGCCCGGCTGAGCCCCCCGCCATCAGCACCGGCCGGCACCACAGCGGTTCCCGCAGACGGGTGGCCTGCTGGGGCGCCGCGGCGGCCCGCCAGCCACCGGGGCAGGGCAGCAGGGCCAGCCGCTGCCGCTGCCAGCCGTTGTCGGCGCCGGGATCGGGCCAGGTGGGACCCCGCAGCAGCGACACCCCCAGGCTCTCCGCCGTTGCCGACACCCCCTGGGGGCCGTCGAGCAGCACCGCCAGGCCATCGCCGCGGCCCGGCCCCACCGAGGCCAGCCAGCTGATGGCGCTCACCTCCCAGCGGGCCCGCTCCCGCGCGGTGCGGGCCGTGGCCGGGCGCTCGATCACCCCGCCGGAGGTGTCGGCCGCCCAGCGGCAGGCCGGCGCAGCCAGGGGAATCTCCAGCCGCAGCAGCTCATGGCGCTGCTGCCACTGGGTGCTCAGCACCAGCTCCAGCCAGGGGCTGCCCGCCAGCAGGCGGCCATCCAGACGAACCGCGCTCTCGCCGCAGCGGCCGCGCCAGACGAAGCGGCCACACAGCGGCCCTGTCTCCAGCCATTGCGGCGTCCCCTGCCAGCTCCAGTCCAGCGGGTGCTGGCGGTAGTCAGCCGCCAGGTCCCAGGCATCCCAGAACTCGCCCCGGTCGCGCCAGCGGCACCAGGCCAGCGGACCCCCCAGCTGGGGGGTGCCGGCCCCATCAAACAGCTGCTCCACCCCCGCAGGGCCGATCAGCGCCGAAACCAGACCGTTGCCCAGGCGCCAGTGGTCCGGACCCCCGACGGCGACCCGTTCCAGCCGCACCGCCGACGCCACGGGCCAGGCCGCCTCGATGCCGGTGCTGGGTGTGGTGCTGGCGCCGGTGTCCTGGCGCCGCAGGGGTTGCACCCCCACCCCTTCGATGCCGGGGATCTGCAGCCACTGGCCGCCGCCGGGGGCCGGCTGCCCGATCAGGCGGCGTTCGCCGTCCGTCCCTGTGAGCCACCAGTCGCCCGCCGGCAGCCGCAGGGTGCGGGGCTGGGCCGGCAGTGGCTGGAGCTGCAGGGCGCACCAGGCGTCCCCAGCTCCAGCTGGCGCCCCCCCGGCCAAGCCCCGCCCCAGGGCCCGGTCGCGGCGACGGGCGGCCCGGCGGCGGGCGCCCCGCCACTCGGGTTCGGCCTGCTCAAACACCTCCGGGATCGAGGTGCCCGGCAGGATGTCGTGGAACTGCTGGAAGAGCAGGCTGCGCCAATCGCCCTCGGCGGCCTCAGCGGCCTCCGCCGACAGGGCGAACAGCGCCGCGGCCAGATCCGCCTCCCGCAGCAGCCGCTCCAGGGTCCGGTTGTGGCGCTTCTGGTCCGGGCGGCTGGTGGCGCAGCCCCGGTGCAGCTCCAGGTAGAGCTCGTCGCGCCACACCGGCAGCTGGCCCGCCAGGGACTCCAGCGGCTCCAGGTAGGCCCGCAGGGTGCCGTGCCGCTGGCCGGCGGCCACGGCCTGGCCTTGCCAGAGCTCCAGCTGCTCCAGCATCTCGGCGGTGGGTCCGCCGCCGTGGTCCCCCACCCCCGGCAGCCAGAGGGCGTCGGCGCAGCCGCTGACCTGCTGCCACTGCAGCCGGTAACGCTCCATCGCCATCGGGTCGCCATTGGTGCCGATCGGCGCCGTCATCAAGGCCAGCACCTCGGCGCCACAACGGCTGCGCCAGCGGAACAGGCGATGGGGGAAGGGATTGGTGGCGTTCCAGGCCAGTTTGTGGGTGCAGAACCAGCGCACGCCGGTGGCGGCCGCCACCGCCGGCAGACCGGCCGCGAAGCCGAAGCTGTCCGGCAACCAGGCCAGCCGGTGACTCCACTCCGGGAAGGTGCGCTGGCTGTAGTGCTGGCCCTCCTGGAACTGGCGCAACAGCGAGGCGGTGGAGAGCAGCACGCAGTCGCTCTCCACCCACGGGCCGTTGATCGGTTCGAAGCGGCCCGCCGCCATGGCCCGGCGGACCCGGGCGAACAGGGCCGGCCGGTGGCGCTCCAGCCAGTCATAGAGGGCCGGGGTGGAGTGGCCGAAATGGAAGGAGCCGAAGCGCCCCATCAGGTCGAGGGCCGAAGCGAAGGTGCGCTCCGCCGCCTGCCAGGTGTCGGCCACCGGCCACAGCCAGGCCAGGTCGAGGTGGGCGTGGCCCAGCACCTGCAGCCGCCCCTCCCCCGGGGCCTCCCCATGGCCATGGGCGCGGCGCAGTTCACGCAGTTCAGCAGCAGTGGCCGCCAGCAGGCCCATTGGATCGGCCGGATCCAGCGGCTCGAGCTCGATCCGGCTGGTGATCAGGGCACCGTCATCATGAACCGGGCTGCGCAGCCGCAGCTCCAGATCCAGGGCCTCCCCCTGCCACCAGCGCTCGGGCAGGGGCCAGCGGCAGGCGGTGTCGAACAGATCACCGCTGTGGACCCGCTGCCCATCGACCCACAGCTCGGCCCGGTCGGACCACCAGGACAGCACCAGCCGGGCCCGGGCGCCGGCCGCCAGGGGCCGCCAGGGCTCCGGGCAGGGACAGCGCAGTTGCAGCTGGCGCCACTGGCCGCCCCGCGGCCAGATGATCAGGCCCCGGGCCGCCCAGTCGGGGCGGTGGCGGCGTCCCCACGCCTCATCGAGGGCCGGACCGCTGCCGCCCCCGGGCTGGAGGCCCTGCCAGAGCGGTTGGAGATCCAGGGGCCGGGGCATGGGGAACGTGACCGAAACGTTTCAATCGGAGCCGGTTGCGCCTGCCAAACGGCATCGGACAGGCTGGATGGCCAACCACCACCCATAAGATGATGCGGCTGCCGAGGGGTCATTGAGACCCGTACCGGCGCCCGTCACTCCCTGTCACCCGCCGGACAGACCATGCTCGCTCTCAAGATCTCGGTTTACTCCGTCGTCTTCTTCTTCATCGGGATCTTCGTCTTCGGCTTCCTGGCCAGCGATCCCACCCGCTCCCCCAGCCGCAAGGATCTGGAGGACTGAGTCCTTTTCCGGCGGCACCCCACCCCACCCGTCCGGACAACCGGACCGCTGCGGGGGTAGGCCCCGAACTCCCATGGCAGGATCGGCCGCGTCCTCGCCGCCCATCCGCTACCTGTGGTGCTCCATCCCCGCTCGGGACGTCGCCAGGCCCCTGAAGGCCTGACCCCTGGGATGGGCCTGTGGCTGGGCATCGGCGGCGTGCTGGCGTTGACGGCCGCACCGGCCCAGGCCCGGCCGGAACTCCCTTCCAGACTCCAGGCCGCCCAGGCGCAGCTCGCCCCGGCGCCGGCCGCCCCCTCCGCGGCCAACCCCGCCACGGCCAACCCCTTCGACGACGAGCCCCAGGCAGAGCCGCAGGGCCTCCCGCCATCCCAGCCCCAGGCCGAGGCCGAACCCCCAGGGGAACCCGCTCCCCCCGTTCAGCCCCCGGCTCCCAGGCGGCGCCCCCTGGCGATCACGCCCCAGCCCCCAACGGAGCCCACCCCAGCCGCTACCCCAGCTGCCCCTGCGGCCGCCACAGCCCCGGCGGCTGGCGTCGACCCCGCCACCGCCAGCGACGCGGTGCCCCTGGAGCTGGAGCTGACCGCTAACCAGCAGGGCTACGACAGCCAGCTGCAGCGTTTCGTGGCCACCGGCAGCGTCATGGCCCGCCTTGCCGGCGGCCGTCTGCTGGCCGACCGGCTGGAGTTCGAGGCCAGCACCCGCACCCTCCTGGCGGTGGGCAACGTGCGCTTCCAGCGCGGCCAGCAGTATCTGCAAGGCAGCCGCCTCCGCTACGCCCTGCTGGAGGGGGTGGGGGAAATCGACGACGTCTATGGCGTCATCGACCTGGACACCACCAAGGAGGACTTCGACCTCGAGCAGGCCGCCTCCACACCCCTGCCGCCACCCGAGCCGATCAGCTGCACTCCCTCCTATCCGGCCGTGCCCCAGTGGCAGCCCTACCCCTGGGCCGTCACCGCCTGGGCCGGCCAGATGTATGCCGGTGAGTTCGGCGACACCTTCACCTTCAGCGGCCGTTTCCGGCCCGAATACCTCGGAGGGATCGGCATGCAGCGCCGCCTGTTCCAGGCAGGCCCGCTGTCGCTGGAGTTCGATGCCAACCTGCTGGGGCACCGGGCCAATGCCCAGCCGGGGGGCGGCTTCAACCAGACCATCCCCTTCGCCAACACCCCCGCCCAGAACTTCGGCGAGTTCACCGGTGGGCTCGGGCTGCGCCTGTGGCTGCGCCCCTGGCTGAACGTCTTCTTCGTGGAAGGCCTGAGCGTCACCACCGCCAAGAGCAACTACGAGCAGACTTTCCGCCAGAACTCGGCGCGCCTGCTCAACTACCTGGCCTTCGAGGTGGAGGCCCTGGTTACGCCGCGCTGGTCGGCCGTGGGCCGCATCCACCACCGCTCAGGGGCCTATGGCACCTTCAGCGGTGTCAGCGAGGGCAGCAACGCCTACCTGCTGGGCCTGCGCTACCGCTTCGGCACAGACAGACTCGCCAGCCAGCCGGCGCCGGTGCCGCCCGCCCAGGGCTGCCCGGAGGCTCCCCCCCTGGCCAGCGAACAGCCCGACGGGCTGGCCCAGCAGCTCGAGCAGGTGACGATGGGGCCCGGCTGGAGCGGCACCAGCGGCCAGCCGGCCCCGCCGCCGGTCCAGGCCGCCCCCCCGGACCGGGGCGGTGTGTGGCGTAACGCGCGGGAGCAGGAACGGCGGCGGCGCGAGGCCATCGCCCGGATTCCCCAGCGGGTCGAGAACGTGACCTTCGAGCGCAGCCTCAAGGCCGAGCGCCGCTTCGGCTTCCCCCGGGAGTTCACCACCCCAGACACCGCCAACGACTTCGGCACCACCCGCCCCGAGCAGCTCAAGGACCAGACCACCGAGGGCAACCAGGAACTGATCAAGGGCACCGTGAGCCGCTGGCGCATCCAGGCCCGGCGCCTCAAACTCACCCCCAACACCCTCTCCGGCGACCGGGTGGGCTTCACCAACGATCCGTTCACGCCGGCCCAGTCGTGGATGGATTCCGAGAAGGTCGTCATCACGCTGCTGCCCAACGGCGACACCCTGGTGAAGGCCCGCCGCAACACCCTGCGGCTGGAGGATCGCCTGCCGATCCGGGTCGTGCGCCAGCGCCGCATCCAGAAAGAGGATGAGGTGAGCAACCCCCTGGTGATCGGCAACGACCGGGAAGACCGGGACGGCTTCTTCCTCGGTTACAACATCCCGATCAAGATCGGTGAGAAGGGGCTTCTCAACCTGCAGCCGCAGGTCATGATCCAGCGCCTCTCCAACGGCAACACCGACGCCTACCCCCTGCCGGGATCCCCGGCGGGCTCCACCAACATCGTGGAGCAACCGGCCAAGGGCGGCGACTACTTCGGTCTCGATGCCCGACTCACCGGTCCGCTGCTGGGCTTCAACGCCGATGCCCGCCTCAGTCTCTCCACCTTCAATCCCGACAACATCGCCAACGGCACCCGCAGCTTCGGCGACCTGGCCCGGCTGGTGAACCTGCCCCTGGTGGGCTACAGCACCTTCCGCCTCTTCGGTGCCTACCGCTTCCGCACCTGGAACGGCTCCCTGGGCGAACAGGACGTCTACTCCGCCTATGGCGTCTCGCTCGAGAAGCAGGGAAGCCTGCCCACTTGGGGCAAGCTCTCCCGCAGCTACTACTGGCGCATGGGGGTGGGCAACTTCCAGGCCGTCCAGACCAATAGCACTGATCTGCTGCAGGTATGGCGCGCCAACGCGATCGGCTCGATGAACTTCTCCTACCCGATCTGGACCGGCAAGCGCACCACCAGCCCGCCGGTGGTTTCCCTGGCCAATTCACCGGTGCCGATCGTTCCGGGCCTGCGCTTCAACGCCAACCTGCTCGGGGTGGCCGCCTACTTCAGTGACGGCACCAACCAGAACACGATCGGCCTCTCGGGTGGCCCCACCCTCACCCTTGGACGCTTCGAGAAGCCCTTCCTCGACTACACCCAGCTCACGGTCACCGGCGGCATCACCCTGCGCCAGGGCCAGAGCCCGCTGAACTTCGACCGGGCCGTCGACCTGGGCACGATCGGCATCGGCCTCTCCCAGCAGCTGGTGGGGCCGCTGGTCTTCAGCGGCGGCATCGGCTTCAACGTGGATCCCAACTCCGGCTTCTACGGCGATGTCACCGGCTCCTACCTGGAGCTGCGCTGGCAGCGGCGCTCCTACGAGATCGGCGTCTACTACAGCCCCTACGACGGACTGGGCGGCATCAGGGTGCGCCTCAACGACTTCAATTTCAAGGGACCCGGCACCCCCTTCATCCCCTACCACCCCACCCAGGGGGCCCTGCAGCGGCCCTTCTAGGCCGCCGCGAAACCGTTCAGGTAGGGGAGCCGGCTGGCGGTGGCCTTCAGCTCGCCGTCATGGGCCACCAGTTGGGCGGTGCCGTTCCATTCGCCGCTCACCAGCATGCGGCGCGGGCCGGCCGCCAGGGTGAGCGGCCATTCAAGGACCTCGCTGCCGGCGACCAGCCGCACCCGGGGCGGCTCCAGATCGAGATGGAGAACGGCGCCGGGATGGGCGGCGATGGCGGCCTGCAGGGCCAGCACGGTGTCGTGGTCAGCGCTCAGACAGGGGATTCCCAGGGCCAGGCAGTTGCCGAAGAAGATCTCAGCGAAGCTTTCGCCGATCACCGCCCGCAGGCCCCAGCGCATCAGCGCCTGGGGGGCGTGTTCGCGGCTGGAGCCGCAGCCGAAGTTGCGGTTGACCACCAGGATCGCAGCGCCCTGGTTCTCGGCCCGGTCGAAGGGGTGATCGCCGGCCCGCTCTCGGCGGTCATCGGCGAAGACACCCTCCGCCAGCCCGTCGAAGGTGACGCACTTCAGGTAGCGGGCCGGGATGATCCGGTCGGTGTCGATGTCGTCGCCGGCCACGACCACGGCGCGGCCCTCGCAGCGCTGGATCGGTCCGGCCGGGAAGGGGGTGGCGCTCATGCTCGGATGGTGGCGGTTTCTGGCTCAGGGGTCGTCGGGGCGGCGACCAGGCGGCGCACGTCGGCCACATGGCCGCTCACCGCCGCCGCGGCCACCATGGCGGGGCTCATCAACAGGGTGCGGCCGGTGGCCGACCCCTGGCGCCCCTTGAAGTTGCGGTTGCTGGAACTTGCGCTGATCTGGCGCCCCTCCAGGCGGTCGGGGTTCATGGCCAGGCACATCGAGCAACCCGGTTCGCGCCACTCGAAGCCGGCGGCGCGGAACACCGCATCGAGGCCCTCGGCCTCGGCCTCGGCCGCCACCTGCTCACTGCCCGGCACCACGAAGGCCTTGATGCCCGCGGCCACCTGGCGGCCGCGGGCGACGGCGGCGGCGGCCCGCAGGTCGCTGAGGCGGCCATTGGTGCAGCTGCCGATGAAGCACACATCCACCGGCAACCCCTCGATCGGCGCACCGGGACGCAGATCCATGTAGCGGTAGGCCTCCTCGGCAATCGGCCGCTCATCGCTGTCGGTCTGCTCGAGGGTGGGCACCGTTTCGTCGACGCCGATGGCCTGGCCCGGCGTGATGCCCCAGGTGATGGTGGGGGCGATCGTGGCGGCATCGAACACCACTTCCTCGTCGAAGCTGGCCTCAGGACCCGAAGCCAGGGAGCTCCACCAGGCCACGGCCCGCTCCCAGGCGTCGCCGGTGGGGGCGTGGGGCCGCCCCTTCAGGTAGGCGAAGGTGACGGCATCGGGGTTGACGTAGCCGCAGCGGGCCCCACCCTCGATGGCCATGTTGCAGAGCGTCATCCGCTCCTCCATCGAGAGGGCCTCGATCGCCGGGCCGGCGAACTCGTAGGCGTAGCCGACGCCGCCCTTCACCCCCAGGGTCCGGATCACGTGCAGCACCAGATCCTTGGCGTAGACGCCGTTCTGCAGGGCCCCGTCCACCCGGATCCGCCGCACCTTCAGCTTGCCCATCGCCAGGCTCTGGCTGGCGAGCACGTCGCGCACCTGGCTGGTGCCGATGCCGAAGGCGATGGCTCCGACGGCGCCATGGGTGGAGGTGTGGGAATCGCCGCAGGCCACGGTCATGCCGGGCTGGGTGAGCCCCAGCTCCGGAGCGATCACATGGACGATCCCCTGGCGGCCACTGCCAAGGCCATGCAGGGTGATGCCGTGGCGGGCACAGTTGGCCTCCAGGGTGGCCAGCATCGCCTCGGCCAGGGGATCGGCGAAGGGGCGGGCCTGGGAGGTGGTGGGCACGATGTGGTCCACCGTGGCCACCGTGCGCTCGGGATGGCGCACCGTGAGGCCCAGGTCGTCGAGGGCGGCGAAGGCCTGGGGGCTGGTGACCTCATGGATCAGGTGCAGCCCGATGAACAGCTGGGTGGCTCCGCCTGGCAGGTCGGCGACCCGGTGCAGCTCCCAGACCTTGTCGTAGAGGGTGCTGGCGCTCAAGAGGAAGGATCGAGACAGTCTGAAACCAGCCTAGAAGGCGTCTGTTCCGCGGGGGTGGGCTCCCGCCGGAAGAGGCCGTCGAGGTAGTGGCGGGCCACGGCCCGGTCATGGCTGGCGTGCTGGAACAGAAAACCGGCCAGGGCCGCCTGCATCAGCCGGTACTGGTCCCACTGGGGGTGCACCCGGATGAACTCGCGCATGGCCTCGAAGAGGTCCTCCGGCATCTGGTTCTCGATGCTCACGGTCCGGGGGGCGTGGTCGGGGATCTGGCTCATGCGGCGCTGGTCGTCGGTCCCCCCCATCAGGCCACGGGGCTCCCCCCGGCGTCAAAGCGGGCCCCACCTGTCCGGTCCCAAGGGACCGCCGCTGAGAATCACGGCGGGGGGCGGTTTCCCGGCCACCGGTCGGAGGCGGCGGTCGGACCTGCCTGCGGGGATGCGTCCGGTCAAGGGGGGAAGGCCTTTCCCGCAACAAGAGGTGAGGACCCCTACGGCAGCTCCGACCCGGCCCCGGCAACCTGTGGAAAAGACCCGGTCTTTCGGGGGAAAAGTGGCAGGAAGGGGGGAAAAGTCCATGCCACAGGATTCGTGATCGTTGGCGGCCGGGTCAGCAGATGTTCCGATGGGGCCCGATCAGCTGGCCGCAGTGTTCAGCCGTAACCGCAGGCGGTTCAGACTTTCCCCCACCGTGAGCGTCTGGATCCAGGTGCGCTCCCGGCCGCCGCCGAAGTGCACCGCTTCGCTGCGGCAGCCATCGGGGCCGGCCACGGCGATGTGCACCAGCCCCAGGGGCTTCTCAGTGCTGCCGCCGCCGGGCCCGGCGATGCCCGTCACTGCCAAGGCCCAGGTCGCCCCCGTCAGGCGCAGAGCCCCTGCCGCCATCGCTTCGGCCACCGGGTCGCTCACCGCCCCATGGGCATCAAGCAGCTCGGCCGGCACCCCCAGCAGGTCCTGCTTCACGGCGTTGGCGTAGGCGATCACCCCACCAAGAAACACCTCCGACGCCCCCGGCACCGCCACCAGGGCCGCGCCAAGGCCGCCACCGGTGCACGACTCCGCCACCGCCAGGGTCTCGCCGCGGCGGCGCAGCTCCGCCAGTACCACCGAGGCCAGGCTGTCGCCATCGGCGCCGAAACAGCTGGCGCCGCCGCGGCGGCGCAGCTCCGCCTCCACCGGGGCCAGCAGGGCGGCGGCGGCGGCCCCATCAGCGGCCCTGGCCGTCACGCGCAGCTTCACCTCCCCCGCACCGGCATAGGGCGCCACGGTGGGGTTTTCCAGCGCCAGCAGGTCCTGCACCCGCTCCGCCAGGTCGGATTCGGCCACACCCCAGAAGCGCAGCATGCGGCTGGCGAACACCCCACCCGCCAGGCCCGCCTCCCGCAGCCATGGGGCAGCGGTGGCGTCCCACATCGCCCGCAGTTCGCTGGGCACCCCAGGAAACGTGAGCACGGTGAACCCCGGCACCGGGGTCCAGATCATCCCGGGCGCGGTGCCGGTGGGGTTGGGTAGCACCGCAGCACCACGCGGCAACAGGGCCTGCTTGCGGTTGCTGGCGGCGACACGGCGACCCCGGGCCCTGATCCGGGCCTGGATCGCCGCCCAGATCTCGCCGTGCTCCACCAGGTCGGCACCGAAGGCCGCCGCGATCGCTTCGGTGGTGAGGTCGTCGGGGGTGGGGCCCAGCCCGCCGGTGGTGATCAGCACCCGGCAGCGGCCCGAGGCCTGCCGCACCGCTTCGATCAGCCGCTCCCGGTTGTCCCCCACCACCTGCTGGCGATGGTGCACCACCCCAAGGGCCGCCAGCTGTTCGGCCAGCCAGCGGGCATTGCCGTTGACGATGTTGCCCAGCAGCAGCTCGGTGCCGATGCAGAGCACCTCCACACCGGCAGCACCGGGGGAGCCGCTCACTTGGCCTCCTGCTGCATCTGCCGGCGGCAGACCACCAGCACGGCGATCAGCACCGCCGTGGCCAGGGCCAGCCAAAGGAAACGCATCTCCGCATTGGCCAGCACCAGGGCGATGGACGCCAGCCACTGGGTGAAGGCATAGATGACCACCACGGTGCGGCGGTGGCTGAAGCCGGCCCGCAGCAGGCGGTGGTGCAGGTGACGGCGATCCGGATAGAAGGGAGAGCGGCCGGCCTTGAGGCGGCCCATGATCACCGCCGACATGTCGGCCAGGGGCAGGGACAGGATCAGCAGGGGCAGCAACAGGCTGACGCTGGTGAGCCGCTTGGCCGGACCCACGATGCTGATCGCCGCCAGGGCGAAGCCGAGGAAATAGGAGCCGCCATCCCCCATGAAGATGCGGGCCGGGTTGAAGTTGTGGCGCAGGAAGCCGAGACAGCTGCCGGCCAGGGCCGCCGCCAGCAGGCCGGCGGCGGGCTGGCTGAGGCTGAAGCTCACCGAAAGCAGCCCCACGGCGGCGATGCCGCTCACCCCGGCCGCCAGCCCATCGAGGCCATCCAGCCAGTTGATGGCGTTGGTGATGCCCACCAGCCAGACCACCGTGGCCAGCAGGCTCAGTCCCTCCGGCAGCGGCAGCCCGGCGGTGGGCGTGCCCAGGCCGAACGGCAGGTCGATGCTGCCGATGCGCACGCCCTGGTTCCACACCGCCGCGGCCACCAGCACCTGGCCGAGCAGGCGCGGCAGCGGAGGCAGGGCGAACAGGTCATCGGCCAAGCCGATGACGAAGTAGCAGAGGGCCCCCGCCAGGGTGGTCCAGATCAGCTGGTCCTTGTCCGGCGGAAGCTCGGCGAAGCCACCGAAGGACCAGGTGCAGACCAGCGAAAGGCTGAAGCCGGCCACGATGCCCACGCCGCCGAGCCGCACCATGGGCAGGGTGTGCTGTTTGCGTTCATCGGGCGGATCCACCAGCCCCCAGCGCAGGCCGAGCCTTCGGATCAGCGGCACGATCAGCGCCGTGAGCAGGGCCGCCGCGGTGGCTGTGAGCAAGGCCGCCGCGTTGGGGCTGTAGGCGAGGGTCACAACGGCGGGCCGGAAAGCAGCGGTCCTGAAGGCGACACGTTATTACGGGCGAACGGGGCCGTCAGGCGTGCTGGAGCTCACGTTGACGCCCATACAGGGGAAAGCGCCCGCAGAGGGACGCCACCCGTTCACGGCAGCGCAGCTCGACGGCGGCATCGTCCTGGAGCAGCAGGCGATCGGCGATGACATCGGCCACCTCGCGGAAGGCCTCGGCATCGAAGCCGCGGGTGGTGAGCGCGGCGCTACCCAGACGCAGGCCACTGGTCACGAAGGGAGACTCCGGATCGAAGGGCACCGTGTTCTTGTTGGCGGTGATGTTGACGTCACTCACCAGGCGATCGGCCAGCTTGCCGGTCAGGCCGATGGAGCGCAGGTCGAGCAGCACCAGGTGGTTGTCGGTGCCGCCGGAGACCACGGCGATGCCGCGTTCCTGGATGCGTTCAGCCAGGGCCTGGGCATTGCGCACCACCTGCTGGCTGTAGCTGCGGAAGCTGGGCTGGAGCGCCTCCCCGAAGGCCACGGCCTTGGCGGCGATCACGTGCTCCAGCGGCCCGCCCTGGGAGCCGGGGAAGACGGCCTTGTCGAACTGGCGGCCGAAGTCGGCGTCGTTGCAGAGGATCAGGCCACCCCTGGGGCCCCGCAGGGTCTTGTGGGTGGTGGTGGTGACCACGTGGCAATGGGGCACCGGGCTGGGATGGACCCCGGAGGCCACCAGGCCGGCGATGTGGGCCATGTCAGCCAGCAGGTAGGCGCCCACCTCGTCGGCGATGGCGCGGAAGGCGGCGAAATCGATCGTGCGGGGGTAGGCGGAGTAGCCGCAGATGATCAGCTTCGGCCGGTGCTCCAGGGCCAGCTGGCGGATGGTGGGGAAGTTGAGCTGGTGGGTTTCAGGGTCGACGCCGTAGTGGACGGCCTTGAACCACTTGCCCGACACGTTCACCGGGGAGCCGTGGGTGAGGTGGCCGCCATGGGAGAGATCCATGCCCAGGATCGTGTCGCCGGGCTCCAGCAGGGCCAGGAAGACGGCGAAGTTGGCCTGGGCGCCGCTGTGGGGCTGGACGTTGGCCCAGGCGGCACCGAACAGCTGCTTGGCCCGCGCGATCGCCAGCTCCTCGATGATGTCGACGTGCTCGCAGCCGCCGTAGTAGCGCTTGTGGGGCAGGCCTTCGGCGTACTTGTTGGTGAGGACGGAGCCCTGGGCCTCCATCACCGCCCGGGAGGTGAAGTTCTCACTGGCGATCAGCTCCAGGTGGCTCTGCTGGCGCCGCAGCTCCTTCTCGATCAGGGCGGCGATGGCCGGATCACCACTGGCCAGGGAGCTGTTGATGGGAGCCACGCTGGAGGAGGTGGGAGCAGGCCCGTGATCCGTTCGGTCCGCCATGGGGCTACGCAAGATGAATCCGATCGTAGGCAAACGGCGCTGGGCTGGCCGGGCTCCGGGGGCGGGGCCAGCCCGAAGGCCAAAAAAAACCGCCCCTGGGGGCGGTGAGAGAAAGAACGCGCCTGGAGAGATTCGAACTCCCGACCCTCTGATCCGTAGTCAGATGCTCTAATCCGCTGAGCTACAAGCGCCTGCCAGGTCATTCTCACCCCACGGGGTGCCGATCCGTCAACAACGCCCCTGCCGCCCCCGCCCCGATAGGGTCCGCTTCAGAGCCCAGACCTTCCCCCATGCCGATCCGCTGGTACGGCCCCGCCGATCCCGACGATCCCACCTATCGGCACTTCGCGCGGATCGTGAACCTCACCCTCCATGCCGCCCTGTTCGCTGCCGTGAACAGCGGCCTCTGGTTCGTCCAGGGGATGCGGCACCCCTGGTCCCACCTGAACTGGCTGACGCTCGGCTGGGCCGGGCTGCTGCTGATCCATGGCACCGTGGTGGTGCTGCAACGCCCCCAGCCCCAGCCATGACGCTTGCCGCCGCTGATCTCGAGGAACTGAGCCGCTCGATCGCCGATCGGCTCTATGTGCAGGTGGCCGGCTGGCATCTGTACCTGGGCGATGCGGGCCTGGCCCAGACCCTGGCGATCGAGTGCGCCGCCCGGCTCGACCAGGGCGCCGAAGTCTGCGCCCGCCAGGCCCTGGAGGCGGTGCAGGTGCCGATCGGCGGCGGCGGCACGCGGCTGCCCCTGGCGCGGCTGGTGCCCGCCGGCCAGCTGCGGGATCTCGAAGACGTGCTGCAACCCTTTTGCTGACACCTGCTGCCGGAAGCCCCCTCTACCGATAGGGTGACGCCCCACGCAGGCGGGTCGTGCTGGTCATCGAAGTCACCAATGCCCGCGACGTGGTGCGCCAGCGCATCGGCAGGCTCGGGGGTCGTCTGATCGGCAAGGTGGTCGATGCGGAGGCCCAGGTGGAGAAGGCTTTGATCCAGGAACTGGAGACCGCCTTCCGCGATTTCGGCATCGAAGCGCGGATCTTCTCGATCGACGGCCCCCAGATGATCGGGCGCTCCCACCTGGAGATTCCCGTGCAGGTTCGCGAGGAGCGCCAGGTGAGGCTCTCCTAGGCCACTCAGGCTGGGCGGCTCAGGAACGTCGGCGCACCATCTGCAGCAGCTGGCGGGCCTCCGGCACCCCGGCCAGGCTCGTCAGCAAGCCGTAGAGGCCCACGGCCAGGCCGCTGCAGAGCACGTTCTGCAGCAGCAGACCCCCCAGACCCGGGGGCCAGTCGACCGCCAGCGAGAGCCACCAGCAGGCGGCCCCGCCGGCCCCAGCTGCCAGAAGCAGCTTGCCGCTGTCGGCGGCCCAGAGCCGCAGGGGCAGGCCCCCCAGCCGACGGCTCAGGGCCAGCAGCAGGCCGGCGCAGGTGATCAGGTTCACCGCCACGGTGGCCAGCACCAGGCCGGCGGCGCCGGCATTGAGCATCGGCAGCTGGTTGCCCCAGGCGGGGGTGGGGCCGCCGGTGAACGCCCAGCAGAACAGAGCATTGAGGCCGATCCCCGCCAACGACCAGCGGAAGGGGGTGTTGCCGTCGCCGAGGGCGTAGAACACCCGCACCAGCACGTCCCGGCCCAGGTAGGCCGGCATGCCGATCCCGTAGGCCATCAGCAGCTGGCCCACCAGGTCGGCGGCGCTGCGGTCGAAGGCGCCGCGCTGGTAGATCAGGGCCACGATCGGGACGGCCAGGGCCACCATCAGCGCCCCCAGGGGCAGCATCGTGGCGTTGGAAAGCATCAGTCCCTGGCGGATGCGGCCGATCAGCTCGGGCCGGTCCTCCGGCGCCGTGAGCCGGGCGTACACAGGCAGCAGCGGCACCAGCAGCACATTGGAGAGCAGGCCCAGGGGCGTCTGCACCAGCAGGTTGGCGTACCCCAGACCCGCCGCCGCCGCCGGCATGCCCGAAGCGAAGAACAGCGACACGAAGACGTTGATCTGCAGCATCCCCGAGGAGAGGGTGGCCGGACCCATCACCTGCAGCACTTCCCGCACGCCGGGATCGCGCCAGTCCCACACCAGCTGCAGCCTGTTCAGGCCCTCCTTGGCCAGGGCCGGCAGCTGGATCAGCCACTGCAGGATCGCCCCCAGCGTGGTGCTGGCCGCCAGCACCACCCCGCCGATCACCGCCGTGGTGGGCAGGGTGATGCTGCTGCCCAGCTGCCACCAGAGCAGGCCGATGCCGCCGATGACGGCGACGCTGGAGAGCAGCGGGCTCACCGAGGGCAGCCAGAACACGTCGGCGGCGTTGAGGGCGCCGAAACCGAGGCCGATCAGACCGGCGAACAGGGCCATCGGCGCCATCCAGCGCAGCTGGAGCACGGCCAGGGCGTGGCGCTCCGCGTCCAGGCCAGGACCCACCAGATCGATGAGCGGATCGGCAGCCAGCAGCAGCAGCACCGTGACGACGATCAGGCCAGCGCCCACCAGGGTGTTGATGCTGGCCAGCACGTGGGCGCCCTCGTGGCGCGGCCGCCGGGCCAGCACGCTCACCATGGCGCTGTGGAAGGGCCCGTTGATGCCGCCAAGCAGGATCAGCAGGAATCCCGGCAGCACGTAGGCGTAGTTGTAAGCGTCGTAGGCCGCCCCCACGCCGAAGGCGGCGGCGATCACCTGCTGGCGCACCAGACCGGCCACCTTGCTGAGGGCCGTGGCCACCCCCACGATCAGGGCAATCCGGCGCAGGGATCGGGCCATGGCGGCGGGGCACTGCCCATCGGAACGCACGGCAGTATGGCCCTCCCCCCTCGGGCACCCGACCCCATGGCCCCAGCCACCGTTGCCGTGCCCGTGCTGCCCACCGGTCCGCTGGTGGAAGGGGTGTTGCTGAAGCGCTACAAGCGCTTCCTGGCCGATGTGGCGCTGAACGATGGCCAGACAGTCACGGCCCACTGCCCCAACACGGGCCCGATGACCGGGGTGCTGCTGCCGGGCGGGCGGGTGCGCCTGCGCCACGACCCCTCACCCAGCCGCAAACTCGCCTGGACCTGGGAACAGGCCGAGGTGCCCGGCCACGGCGGTGGTCTGGTGTGGGTGGGGGTCAACACGGCGCTGCCGAACCGCCTGGTGCGGGCCACGATCGAGGCGGGTTGCCTGGAGCCCTGGCTGGGCCCCATCGGCAGCGTGCGGGCCGAGGTGCCGTACGGCGAGGGGCGCCGCAGCCGCATCGACCTGCTGCTGACGCCGGCGGCGGGGGCCGCCGATCCACGGCCGATCTACGTGGAAGTGAAGAACACCACCTGGAGCGACGGCGATCTGGCCCTGTTTCCCGACACGGTCACCGAACGGGGCCAGAAGCATCTGGTGGAGCTCACGGCCCTGCTGCCCGGGTCCCGGGCGGTGCTGGTGCCGTGCCTGAGCCGCGGCGACGTGGGCCGCTTCGCGCCGGGGGACAGTGCCGACCCCCGGTACGGCGAACTGTTCCGCACGGCCGTGGCGGCCGGGGTGGAGGTGCTTCCGTGCCGCTACAGCTTCACGGACGCCGCCGTGACGTTCCTCGGCCTGGCCGCTCAGGCGTGGTGAGGGTGGTAGTGGGTGCCGCGGTAGACGAGGTCGAGCTCCGGATCGGTGGGGGACGGCTGATGCAGCAGGGGCGAGGCGTAGTGGTGACCGCGGTAGACGTGCTCGATCGGGGCCGCTGACGGGCGCTCGTCGTGGGAGTGGTCGTAGGGGAGGCCGCGATAGCAGAGGGCGGAAGGGGCCATGGGGACAGGAGCGGAGACGGAAAGGCAAGAGGTGGGGCCCGCCCTGGTCGCGCCGGAGCGCGGAAAGGGGGCATGGACCTGCCTGATGCATTTCTAGCGCCTTTGCAGTGTTCAGAATGAACATTTACGCAGATTCTTTGCACACTTTAAGAAATAGGTGGGACATGGCCCCTGCGTCGAGGAGTGTGCTTTGGGCTTCTTTGTGTAGCGAATCAAACATTGCGATGGGGGCACGTCATGGATAGTCGCAACTTGTTGATGCCAGCACCGGCATCAGAAGTCGAGCGTTCTCTTCACCACGTTCCCATGATCGCTTCAAGTCACCAGCCCAAGGTTCGACCACCGAGAAGCCTCGGGGAGGCCAGTCTTCTTGAGGCACCGGCACTGTTAATTCGCAGGGTTCGCGGCCTCTCCTCCCAGGAGGGACTGACCTGGCTCGCCTGTATCCCCCTGGCCCTGTTCGGGCTGGGCGTGTTCACCCTCTCGGCCCACGCCGCCGAACTGCCCGAGCTCACCCCCGCGTTCCTGATCAACAACCTCTGGCTGGCCATCGCGGCCTTCCTGGTGATCTTCATGAACGCCGGCTTCGCCATGGTGGAGGCCGGCCTCTGCCGCCAGAAGAACGCCGTCAACATCCTGGCCAAGAACCTGATCGTCTTCGCCCTGGCGGTGACCGCCTACTGGGTCATCGGCTATTCCCTGATGTACGGCGATTCGATCGCCGGTGGCTGGCTGCACTTCAAGGGTCTGTTCTTCGATCCCACCGTCACCGCTGAAATGGTGACGGAAGGCAAGCTCACCCCCAGCGTCGACTTCCTCTTCCAGGCCGCCTTCGCCGGCACCGCCGCCACGATCGTCTCCGGCCTGGTGGCTGAGCGGATCAAGTTCAAGGAGTTCGTGATCTTCTCCCTGATCCTGGTGGGCATCATCTACCCGATCGCCGGCAGCTGGAAGTGGAACGCCAACGGCTGGCTCAACCAGCTCGGCTTCATCGACTTCGCCGGATCCACCCTGGTGCATACCGTGGGTGCCTGGGCGGGCGTGATCGGGGCCATGATCCTCGGCCCCCGCATCGGCAAATACATCGACTCCAGGCCCCAGGCCATCCCCGGCCACAGCCAGGCCCTGGCCACCCTGGGCTGTCTGATCCTCTGGCTCGGCTGGTACGGCTTCAACCCGGGTTCCGTCCTGGCCATGACCGAAGCCGTTCCCTACATCGCCGTCACCACCACCCTCGGCGCCGCCGGCGGCGGCATCGCCGGCACCCTCTTCTCCCAGATTCACTCCGGTAAGCCCGACCTCACGATGACCATCAACGGCATCCTGGCCGGCCTGGTGGGCGTCACCGCCGGCTGCGACGGCTTCCCGATGTGGGCCGCCTGGGTCGTGGGCTTCATCGGTGGAGCTCTGGTTGTCTACGCCGTGAGCTTCATCGACTCCATCGGTATCGACGACCCCGTCGGCGCCTTCTCCGTCCACGGCATCGGCGGCATCTGGGGCACCCTGGCCGTGGGTCTGTTCAACAAGGACGCCGGCCTGCTGCTCGGCAAGGGCTTCAACCAGCTCGGCCTGCAGATCCTTGGCAGCTTCTCCTATTCCCTCTTCACGATCGTCACCGCCTGGCTCCTCTGGAGCATCCTCGGCGCCTTCGCCGGTGGCATCCGGGTGCACGAGAAAGAGGAGGAGCTCGGTCTAGACATCAGCGAGCACGGCATGGAGGCCTATCCGGACTTCGTCTCGTCCTCCAACTGACCCCCTGGGATTCAGTCCGTTCACCAACCGCGGCTGGAGCCGCGGTTTTTTTTCGCCCGACCCCCCACCGCCCCCCATAGAGTCGGCACAACTGGTACTTGCCTGTGGACACCCGTGCCTTCAAGCGTTCCCTCCACCATTCGGATCGCTACAACCGCCGCGGCTTCGGCCTGGGTGAGGAGGTCGCGGGCAGCCTTGAGCAGGCCTACCAGAGCAATCTGATCGCCAGTCTCAGGGAGAACGGCCACGTGCTGCAGCGCGGTCGCCTCAAGATCCGCCTGGCCGAGGCCTTCGGCTTCTGCTGGGGCGTGGAGCGGGCCGTGGCGATGGCCTACGAAACCCGCCGCCACTACCCCAGCGAACGGATCTGGATCACCAACGAGATCATCCACAACCCTTCGGTCAACGCCCATCTGCGCGAGATGGACGTCCGCTTCATCCCGGTCGACGACGACGTCAAGGACTTTTCCGAGGTGGGCACCGGTGATGTGGTGATCCTGCCCGCCTTCGGCGCCACCGTGCAGGAGATGCAGCTGCTCAACGAGCGCGGCTGCCACATCGTCGACACCACCTGCCCCTGGGTGTCGAAGGTGTGGAACACCGTGGAGAAGCACAAGAAGCACGCCTTCACCTCGATCATCCACGGCAAGGTGAAGCACGAGGAGACCCTCGCCACCAGCTCCTTCGCCGGCACCTACCTGGTGGTGCTCGATCTGGCCGAGGCCCGCATGGTCAGCGATTTCATCCTCGAGCGGGGCCAGGGGGCCATCGATCGGCAGGCCTTCATGACCCAGTTCGCCAATGCCTGTTCCCCCGGCTTCGACCCGGATCGGGACCTGGTGCGGGTGGGCGTCGCCAACCAGACCACCATGCTCAAGAGCGAAACCGAGGAGATCGGCCGCCTGTTCGAGCGCACCATGCTGCAGCGCTTCGGCCCCGCCGAGCTCGACGAGCACTTCCTGGCCTTCAACACCATCTGCGATGCCACCCAGGAGCGCCAGGACGCCATGTTTGCCCTGGTGGACGAACCCCTCGATCTGATGGTGGTCATCGGCGGCTACAACTCCTCCAACACCACCCACCTCCAGGAGATCGCCGTCAGCCGCGGCATCCGCTCCTTCCACATCGACACCCCCGAGCGCATCGGCCCGGGCAACCGCATCGAGCACAAGCCCCTGGGGGGTGCCCTGGAGACCCTGGAGCCCTTCCTGCCGGCAGGCCCTGTCAGGGTGGGCATCACCTCCGGCGCCTCCACCCCCGACAGGGTGGTGGAGGATGTGATCGAACGCCTGGTGGGCCTCAGCGAAGAGTGAGCCACCAGCCGCGATGACCCCGCCCGGAGCCGGGGCTCACCGGGTGGCTTTACATTCAAGAAAGGTTTTCCTCCCCCCACGGCCGCCGGGGCGAGCGCAACCCCGGTCCTTTCCAGCAGCTCCCTTCTGACCCACCGCACGCCCCAGATCACGATGGCGGCAGGTTCCTCCCTGCACCAGGCTCCCGACGATCCAGGGGCCCCCAACAGCGAACCCCTGCGGGAGCGGTCCGACCCCACCGTGCGTCGCTACGCCAGCGCCTTCGCCGACCTGATGGAGATGCGGGCTCCTGCCTCGGTGGTGGGCGCCTACCTCGACCGCCACGAAGGCTGGTTCCGCCGCTGCGCCGCCCCCATGACGGTCGACCCGATCGGCAGCCAGGGTTACGTGCTCACCCTTGGCCGGTTCGGCAACTTCGGCTTTGAGGTCGAACCGACGATCGGCCTCGAGCTGCTCCCCCAGGCCGCCGGTGTCTACCGCATCGTCACCGTGCCCCTGCCCGAGGTGGATGAGGCCCTGCGCGGGCTCTATGACGTCGAATTCGCCGCCTCCCTGAGGCTCGATGAGGCCGGCGGGGCGGAGGTCTCCACCGAAGAGGTGGATGGCGTCATGCTGCACACCCTGGTGCGCTGGCAGCTGGATCTGGCCGTGTGGCTGCGCCTGCCCGGCATGCTCTCGATCCTTCCCGACCACCTGGTCCAGAGCAGCGGTGACCACCTGCTGCGTCAGATCGTGCGGCAGATCTCCCGGCGGCTCACCTGGAAGGTGCAGGAGGATTTCCATGCCAGCCACGGCATCCCCTGCCCGCCTCGGCGCCGGGCCCAGTTCTGACAGGCGGAACGCTCGGGCTGCTCCAGAGCCTCAGATCCCTCAGGCGGCCGGGGCGGTGAGGATCTTGTTGACGATCTGCATGCCGCTGACGGCCTGCCAGAGGAACAGGGTCATCACGGTCATGTTGAGGCCCACGTGCACTTTGCGGGCGATCAGGTTGCCGGCCTGCATCAGGGGGGAGAGGGCCGCCGCCATGGCGATCAGGGAGGCCATGGCCAGTCCCACCAGCAGGTGCGGGCCGACGAACAGCTTGCCGTTGTTGATGTAGGTGACAGCCATACCACCGACGAGGCCGAGCACGAGCACGGCCAGCACGAGGCTGCCAAAGAGGTAATGGCGCTTGGCGAACTGCCCCTTGATCAGCTCCTTGCGATCCTCGGCCGTGGCGGTGCGGGTCTTCTTGGCCTTGATGCCCAGAAACATCGCGTAGCCGGCCAGGCCCAGCAGCACCCACATCAGCAGGGGATGCACGAAATTGAGGCCGAAGGCCAGGGACGTGGGAAGGGCGGCGAACATCACGCGTTGGAACTCCACCGGGCCAGGGCCGGTTGTGAGTCCAACGAAGTTACAACTGCCGGCGACCTCAATGCAGAAAATGACGTTGGCCGGTGATCACCATCACCATGTCGTTGGCCTTGCAGGCGGCGATCGAATCCGGGTCGCGCTTGCTGCCGCCGGGCTGGATCACCGCGGTGATGCCATGCCGTGCCGCCAGCAGCACGGTGTCATCGAACGGGAAGAAGCCGTCGCTGGCCAGGACCGCCCCCCGGGCAGCGTCGCCGGCGGCCTCCAGGGCCAGCCGGGCCGAGCCCACCCGGTTCATCTGGCCGGCCCCGACCCCGAGAGTGCGGCCGCCCTGGGCCACCAGGATGGCGTTGGAGCGCACGTGACGCACCACCTGCCAGGCGAAGCGCAGATCCCGCCACTCCTGTTCGCTGGGCTGGCGGTCGCTCACCACCTTCCAGCTGTCGGGATCGGCGGGGCCATCGTCCGCCTGCTGGGCCAGCACACCCCCGAGCACGCTGCGCAGCTGCAGGCGCCCGGAGGCCTCCGCCACGGCCCTGGGGTCGAGCTCCAGCAGCCGCAGGTTGGCCTTCGCCGCCAGCCGCTGGCGGGCCTCCTCCGAGAAGGACGGCGCCACCACACATTCCAGGAACAGCCCCGCCAGGTGATCG
>CALRQM020000048.1:0-21380 GCA_943370335.1 Bordetella parapertussis
CCACCTGGCCGATGGTGACCCAGCCCACCGACATGGGCGGCCTGGGGTTCAACCTCAAGTGGAACATGGGCTGGATGCACGACATGCTCGATTACTTCGAGCTGGATCCCTGGTTCCGCCAGTTCCACCAGAACCACGTCACCTTCTCAATCTGGTACGCCTTCACCGAGAACTTCATGCTGGCCCTGAGCCACGATGAGGTGGTGCACGGCAAGAGCAACCTCCTCCACAAGATGCCGGGGGACGACTGGCAGAAGTTCGCCAATGTGCGCGCCCTGCTGGCCTACATGTGGACCCACCCCGGCAAGAAGACGATCTTCATGGGGATGGAGTTCGGCCAGCGGGCCGAATGGAACGTCTGGGGCGATCTGCAATGGGAGCTGCTGCAGTACGAAGCCCACAAGGGCCTGCTCAACCTGGTGGACGACCTCAACGTCTTCTACAAATCCGAGCCGGCGCTGTGGGGCGACGACTTCGATCAGTACGGCTTCCAGTGGATCGACTGCAACGACAACCGCCACTCGGTGATCAGCTTCATGCGCCGCGACAGCGGCAGCGGACGCTGGGTGGTGGTGGTGGCCAACTTCACGCCCCAGAGCCATTCCCACTACCGCGTGGGTGTGCCGCTGGAGGGCTTCTACGCCGAAGTCTTCAACACGGACAGCAGCCGCTACGGCGGCAGCAACCTCGGCAACCTGGGCGGCCGCTTCACCGATGCCTGGGCCATCCACGACTACCAGAACTCGCTCGAGCTCTGCCTGCCCCCCCTGAGCGTGGTGGTGTTCCGTCTGGACGAGACCCGCAGCCTGCAGCGGCCGGCCATCAGCGAGGGCTGAAGCCGCCCGGCGCTGGCCAGCAGGGCGCCCCATGCCACGACTGGTGACAGGAGCGGCCGAGGGTTGGGGGTGCTGGTTTAGGTTTCGCGGTTGACCTTCCGACCGGCGCAATGACTGAATCCGCCCCCCTGCTGCTGCGCGCCGCCCGAGGGGAGCAGGTGGAGCGGCCCCCGGTCTGGATGATGCGCCAGGCGGGCCGCTACATGAAGGTCTACCGCGACCTGCGCGACCGCCATCCCGGCTTCCGGGAGCGCTCGGAGAACCCCGATCTTTCCTACGAGATCTCGATGCAGCCGTTCCACGCCTTCCGTCCCGACGGCGTGATCCTGTTCTCCGACATCCTCACGCCCCTGCCGGGGATGGGCATCGACTTCGACATCATCGAGAGCAAGGGGCCGATCATCGAGCCCGCCATCCGCAGCCAGGCCCAGGTGGATGCGCTGCGGCCCCTCGATCCGGCCGAAGCCCTGCCCTTCGTGGGCGAGGTGCTGAAACGGCTGCGGGCCGACGTCGGCAACCAGGCGGCCGTGCTCGGCTTCGTGGGCGCCCCCTGGACCCTGGCCGCCTACGCCGTGGAGGGCAAGAGCTCCAAGACCTATTCGGTGATCAAGGCGATGGCCTTCCAGGAGCCCGCCCTGCTGCACCGGCTCCTGGGCCACCTGGCCGATTCGATCGCCACCTACGTGCGCTACCAGATCGACAGTGGCGCCCAGGTGGTGCAGCTGTTTGATTCCTGGGCAGGCCAGCTCAGCCCGATCGACTACGACGTGTTCGCCGCGCCGTACCAGAAACGGGTGATCGACCAGGTGAAGGCCACCCACCCCGACACGCCCCTGATCCTCTACATCTCCGGCAGCGCCGGCGTGCTGGAGCGCATGGCCACCACGGGCGTGGACTTCATCTCGCTCGACTGGACCGTGGACATGGCCGATGGCTGCGCCCGCCTGCCCCAGCACCTGGGCGTGCAGGGCAATGTGGACCCCGGCCTGCTGTTCGGCACCCCCGAGGCGATCCGCGAGCGGATCCTCGACACGGTGCGCAAGGCCCGCGGCCGTCGCCACATCCTCAACCTGGGCCATGGCATCCTGCCCGGCACCCCGGAGGACAACGCCCGCGTCTTCTTCGAGACCGGCAAGGCTGTGACTGAGCTGCTGGGGGCCGCTGTTTGAGCGCCGCCACCTCCGGGCCCCAGCGGATCCTGATCACCGGCGCCAGCGGTTGCGTCGGCCAGTACATCGCCGAAAACCTGCTGGCCAACAGCGACGCCCAGCTGCTGCTCCTGCTGCGGGATCCCGCCAAGCTCAGCGCCGTGCCCGCCGAACACCCGCGCATCACCCTGCTGGTGGGTGATCTGAGGGAGCTGGGCCCCCATGCTGAGGCGATCGCCAGCGCCGACCGGATCATCCACACGGCCACCGCCTGGGGCGACCCGGAGCGGGCCCAGGCGGTGAACGTGGTAGCCGTGAAGGAGCTGCTGCGGCTCACCGATCCGGAGCGGCTGCAGCAGGTGATCTACTTCTCCACCGCCAGCATCCTCGACCGCCGGCTGCAGCTGCTGCCCGAAGCCATGGCCTACGGCACCGAGTACATCCAGACCAAGGCCACCTGCCTGCAGGACCTGGAGCGCCATCCCCTGGCCGAGCGCATCGTGGCGGTGTTCCCCACCCTGGTGTTCGGCGGCTCGGTGGGGACAGCCGATCCCCACCCCACCAGCTACCTCACGGCCGGGCTGAAGGAGGCCTTCGGCTGGCTGTGGCTGGCCCGCTGGCTGCGCACCGACGCCAGCTTCCACTTCATCCATGCCGCCGACATCGCCACGGTCTGCGCCCACCTGGCCACCACCCCCCATGGCCCCAACCCGGAGCCGGGCCAGGGGCCGGTGCGGCGACTGGTGCTCGGCCAGGCGCCGGTCACCATCAACGGCGCCGTGGCCTCCCTGTGCCGCTGGCGGCGGGTGTGGGTGCCGCCGGTGGGAATCGATCTGCGCGGCTGGCTGATCGAGGGGCTGATCAAGCTGCTGCGCATCGAGGTGAACGCCTGGGACCGCTTCTCGATCCGCCAACGCCACTTCGTGCACCAGCCCGTGAGCCCGCCCGAGCGCTTCGGACTGGTGAGCCTGGCCCCCAGCCTCGAGGCGGTGCTTGAGACGGCGGGCGTTCCCCACCGGGGCCGGCTCGGGGCGGGGCGCCAGCCCTGAACCGCTGAATTGTTGCGAATGTGTCGGAGGGCCCCACCGCAAGGCGGCCGTTGCCTAATTTGATCCGGTTGCAAGTGCCAGCAGGCACCTTCTTTTGCACCCTCCCATGCGTCGTCTTCTTTCCCTGTTCGCTCTCTGCCTGGCGCTGGTGCTGGGTGCCGCCCCGAGCTTCGCCGCCGATGCGGCCCACGGCGGTCAGATCTTCTCCGCCAACTGCGCCGCCTGCCACATGGGTGGCGGCAACGTGGTGAACGCCGAGCGCACCCTCAAGGCCGATGCCCTGGCCTCCTACCTGGCCAACTACGACGCCGACCACGAGGCCGCCATCGCCTACCAGGTCACCAACGGCAAGAACGCCATGCCCGCCTTCGGCGGCAAGCTGAGCGAAGGCGACATCGCCGACGTGGCCGCCTATGTCGAAGACATGGCGTCCAAAGGCTGGGCCTGATCCAAGCCCGTTTGATCCACTCCCTCCAGAGACCTGTCTCTGACGGCCAGAAGCCCCGGTTGAACCGGGGCTTTTTCATGGCCAGCCGGTAGGGGCCGGCCGCCGCAGCTCAGAGCTCGGCCCGGCAGGCGGCCAGCACCGCCAGGTAGAGCTCCTCGGGCACGTCACGGATGTCGTACTCCGAGGGCAACATGCCGTGCACATGGCGGTGGACCACCCGCCAGCAGTCGCGCTCCGGCTCCGTGCCGCCGCCCAGGGCGCGGGATTCCCTGGCCAGGGCGGCCACCAGGGCCTGGTCGTCGGCGGCAGCGCTCATCGGTGACGGACGGGCTGGAGAGGCGAGAATGGGGCTCAGCCGCGACCCCATCATGGCGATCCGCCCCTCCGCCGAGCTGCTGGCGGGCCTGCTGGCCGGAGTCATCCCCCTTGGCGCGCTGCCGCTGGCCGCAGCACCGGCCCTGGCCGAGGGGCTGTCCCCGAACCAACAACTGGCGATCGAGGCCAGCCCGGGGCTGCCGCCGCCGGCCTGCCGTTTGCTGGTTCCCAGGAGCGAGGCGGTGCTCCAGCCCCTGCGGATCCATCCGGCCCAGGTGGCCCAGAAGAACGGCATGGGCTGCCTGTCGGCGGCGGATGCCCGCTATGGCCCCGATGGTTGCCCCAGTCAGCTGTGCGGCCAGAAGCACGGCTACCAGGTGCCACTACCGCCGCTGGGGGGGCCCTGAGCCCCTGATCATGCCCAGCTGGGCGGTTGGCCACCCCCACCGGTACGGCCTGCACGCCTCTGGGGAGGAGGGCCGAACGGAACGGTTCGGTCCTCCCACTCGGCCAATTCCGAAGGCATTCATACGTTGGCTGCATTGCCAGCCCCAGGGAGATTCCAGCCATGCATCCCACCGCCGAACTGTTCACCGAGAAGGCCTGGGGCGCCGTCGTGGCCTCCCAGCAGCTGGCCCAGCAGAAGCGCCAGCAGCAGATGGAGAGCGAGCACCTGTTCGCCGCCCTGCTCGCCCAGCAGGACCTGGCCAGCCGGATCCTGGAGAAGGCCGGCGTGGATCTGGGGGTGCTGAGCCAGAAGCTGGAGGCCTTCATCGCCACCCAGCCCAGCCTGGCCGCCGCCCCCGACAACGTCTATCTGGGCAAGGGGCTGAATGCGGTGTTGGATCGGGCCGATGGGCTCAAGAAGGAATTCGACGACAGCTTCATCGCCGTGGAGCACCTGGTGCTGGCCCTGGCCGGCGATGACCGCTGCGGCCGCCAGCTGCTCTCGCAGGCGGGCGCCGATGGGGCCAGGATCAAGGAGGCCGTTCAGGCCGTGCGGGGCAGCCAGCGTGTGACCGACCAGAACCCGGAGGGAACCTATGAGTCCCTCGAGAAATACGGCCGCGACCTCACCGCCGCCGCCCGCGACGGCAAGCTCGACCCGGTGATCGGCCGGGATGAGGAAATTCGCCGCACCGTCCAGATCCTCAGCCGCCGCACCAAGAACAACCCGGTGCTGATCGGTGAGCCTGGCGTCGGCAAAACGGCGATCGTGGAAGGACTGGCCCAGCGGATCGTCAACGGCGACGTGCCCACGGCCCTGCAGAACCGCCAGCTGATCGCCCTCGACATGGGCGCCCTGATCGCCGGCGCCAAGTACCGCGGCGAGTTCGAGGAGCGCCTCAAGGCCGTGCTCAAGGAGGTCACCTCCAGCGAAGGGCAGATCGTCCTGTTCATCGACGAGATCCACACGGTGGTGGGGGCCGGCGCCAGCGGCGGCGCCATGGATGCCAGCAACCTGCTCAAACCGATGCTGGCCCGCGGCGAGCTGCGCTGCATCGGTGCCACCACCCTCGATGAGCACCGCCAGCACATCGAGAAGGATCCGGCCCTGGAGCGCCGTTTCCAGCAGGTGTTCGTCGACCAGCCCACGGTGGAGGACACGATCTCGATCCTGCGCGGCCTGAAGGAGCGCTACGAGGTGCACCACGGCGTGCGCATCGCCGACAACGCTCTGGTGGCGGCGGCCGTGCTCAGCAGCCGCTACATCGCCGATCGCTTCCTGCCCGACAAGGCCATCGACCTGATGGACGAGTCGGCGGCCCGCCTGAAGATGGAGATCACCTCCAAGCCGGAGGAGATCGACGAACTCGACCGCCGCATCCTGCAGCTGGAGATGGAGAAGCTCTCGTTGGGGCGGGAATCGGACCCCGCCAGCCGCGACCGGCTCGAGAAGCTCGAGAAGGAACTGGCCGACCTGGGCGAACAGCAGAGCAGCCTCAATGCCCAATGGCAGAAGGAGAAGGGCTCGATCGATGAACTCTCCGCCCTCAAGGAGGAGATCGAGCAGGTGCAGCTGCAGGTGGAGCAGGCCAAACGCCAGTACGACCTCAACAAGGCCGCCGAACTGGAGTACGGCACCCTGGCGGGGCTGAACAAGAAACTGGCCGCCCGCACCGAGGAGCTCAGCGCCCATGCCGGCGAGAAGAACCTGCTGCGCGAAGAAGTCACCGAGGACGACATCGCCGAGGTGATCGCCAAGTGGACCGGCATTCCGGTGAGCAAGCTTGTCCAGAGCGAGATGGAGAAACTTCTGCATCTCGAGGACGAGCTGCACACGCGGGTGATCGGCCAGGACCAGGCCGTGACGGCGGTGGCTGATGCCATCCAACGCTCGCGGGCCGGCCTGTCGGACCCCAACCGTCCGATCGCCAGCTTCCTGTTCCTCGGCCCCACCGGCGTCGGCAAGACCGAGCTCTCCAAGGCCCTGGCCTCCCAGCTGTTCGACAGCGAGGAAGCCATGGTGCGCATCGACATGAGCGAGTACATGGAGAAGCACGCCGTCAGCCGGCTGATCGGAGCCCCTCCCGGCTATGTGGGCTATGAGGAAGGCGGCCAGCTCACCGAAGCGGTGCGGCGCCGCCCCTACGCGGTGATCCTGTTTGACGAGGTGGAGAAGGCCCACCCCGATGTGTTCAACGTCCTGCTGCAGGTGCTGGACGACGGCCGCGTCACCGATGGCCAGGGCCGCACGGTGGATTTCACCAACACGGTGCTGATCCTCACCAGCAACATCGGCAGCGCTTCCATCCTCGATCTGGCCGGCGATCCGGCCCGCTACGGCGAGATGGAGAAGCGGGTCAACGAGGCACTGCGGGGCCACTTCCGTCCGGAATTCCTCAACCGTCTGGATGAATCGATCATCTTCCGCAGCCTGCGGGAAGACGAACTGCGCCAGATCGTGGCGCTGCAGGTGCAGCGGCTGACGCGGCGCCTCGAGGAGCGCAAGCTGGCCCTGCGGGTGAATGGTGAAGCCCTCGACTGGCTCGCTGCTGTCGGCTACGACCCGGTTTACGGTGCCCGGCCGCTGAAGCGGGCCATCCAGCGGGAACTGGAGACGCCGATCGCCAAGGCGATTCTGGCGGGCACCTTCCCGGCTGGCAGCACCATCGCGGTGGATGTGGAACTGGAGCGGCTGCGTTTCCGCCAGGCCGAACCGGCCGAGATCCAGGCGGTGGCGCCGGCGATGGTGGGATGAGCGCTCGCTGATGGGCGCAGGGCCACCTGGGTAATGGGGAAACGGCTGAAATGGCTGGTGGCCCGGCTGCGCCTCTACTGGTTGGCGGCGCGGCTGTATGCAACCTGGCAACTGCTGGCGCGACCCCACAACCACGGCGCCCTCGTGGCGATCTGGCACCAGGAGCGACTGCTGCTGGTGCAGACCAGCTACCGCCACGGCCTGGGGCTGCCGGGAGGGGGGCTGGAGCGAGGCGAAACGGCGCGGCAGGCGGCGGTGCGGGAGCTGGCTGAGGAACTTGGGCTGACCGTGTCGCCGCAGGAGCTGCTGGATCCCTGGCAGATCACCGAAACCTCGGCGCGCGGCAAGAACACCGTGACGATCTTTGCCCTGCGCATGGCGGAGGAGCCGGCGATCCGCCTCGACGGCCTGGAGCTCGTGGCCAGCCAGTGGCTGACGACACCGGAGGCCCTGGGGCGGCCGCTGGTGAGCCACGTGCGGACGTATCTGATCGAGAGGGGCTGAGATCAGCCCGCCCAGACCTCGGACAGCTCGATCTGCAAACCGGGAAACAGCGGTGCGGCATCCAGGACCTGGGCCGGGGCGAGGCGTTGCGGTGCGGCCTCGGCGGCAGTCCAGATCTCCACGGCCTGCTCCTCGGGAATCAGCAGCCAGCCAAGTTGGGCGCCATTGGCCCGGTAGCGCTCCATCTTCTGTCGCAGGGCCGTCAGCCCGCGGGGGCCTTCGTCCGACGGGCTGGCGAGTTCCACCACCAGATCGGGGCAGAGGGGGGCGAAACCGCGGCGTTGCTCGGCCGTGAGGGCCGTCCAGCGCTCCTGGCGCACCACAGAGACGTCGGGGCTCAGCACGGAGCCATCGGGCAGGCGAAAGCCGGTGGAGCTGTCGAACAGCTTGAACGGCAGTCCGCTGGAGCGCACCGCCAGGGCCAGAAGCCCGTTCAGGGCAGCGTTGCGGGCACCGGTTTCGCTGCCGGTGGGCGTCATGGCGATCAACTGACCATCGGCGGCGAGTTCGAGCACAGCCTCAGGGTTCGCCTGGCACACCCGCTCGAACTGCTCCGGGCTGAGGCGCAGATCCCAGGGCAAGGCCAACGGCTCCAGCGTCGGAGCGGATGGACGGTGGGGAGGTGCCAGGGTCATGCAGCGAGCGGCGGAACTCCTGCAGCCAACACTAAGAGCAATCAGAAGCCGCCAGAGCCTCGCTCAGCGCGGGATTGGCGTGCCAGCTGCAGGTCCCCTCCGTCACCGCCTCGATGCCCAGTTCGGCCCGCAGCTCCTCCAGGTTCTGCTCCATCCGCTCCTCCCAGATCACCGGGAACAGCGGCTGGGCCTCGGCGCCGATGTGCAGACCCTTGCTGATCATGCCGAAGGCGTAACCGGCGGTCCGGGCCTGCTCGGCCGGGGTTTCCAGTTCATCGATCGGCGTGTCGTTGCGGAACCAGTTGAGCAGCAGCGCCATCAGATCGGTGAAGGCCAGGCCCGGGTGGGCGAACTGGGCCACGCTCAGGCTGATGACACCCAGTTCACCGAAATTGTCGAGGCTGAAGCCACTGACGATGTGGTGGATGTCGTGGGTGGCGTAGACGCGGTAGTTGATGTAATCAGCGTCGGTTTCGAGGTTGGCGTAGAACTCGGGTTTGGGGAAGAAGTTGATGTCGTACCCCATCGTCTCCAGCACCGTGGCATAGGTGTGCCCCAGGGTGCCCTTCGGCAGGGCCTTGAGGGCGGCCGCGTCGTAGGGGCCGCTCAGCCGCCGCTGCTCGATCAGAGCAACCGCCTCCGGGTTCCGCTGCAGCAGCGCCCGGCACACCTGCATCGGCCGGGACTGGCGCAGCCGGTGGGAGAGCAGAAAGACGTTGTTGGCCGACGCGCCGGCTCCGGCGGCCAGATCGGCGAGCTCGAGGAACGAGTGGATGTTCTCCTCGGTGGCGATCCGATCGAGGTAGCGAAATCCCATGGGTGCGGCGCGCGGCGGGGGAGCCAAGCAGGAAAACTAGGCGATGGAAAACCCTCAGCCCACAGAGCCCTCAACGGGCTCATATGGTGCGATCCCCCGTCGCCGGAGCGGCAAGAAACTCCTCAGGAACGCAGCCGGATCCGTTTGCGGATCCGGCGGGCGACGGCGAAGGCGCTTCCCACGCCGAGAATTGGAAGAGGGGCCGGAACGTTCGAGACTGGGGCCCCGTCGGCGACGTAGAGACCAGCCCAGCTGAGGCTGTCCTCCTCGGTCTCGCCCTCGAGGGCCATGCTGGCCGCGAAGGCAATGCGGCCGTTGCGGTAGCCATCCCGCTCCAGACCCACGGCCACGATCGGGATGCCTGCCGCATCCGGATCGATGAGCCCACCGTCCATGCCCGTTTCAACGATGGTGCGAATGTCCGAAGTCCCATCAGAACTCGCGGCATAGAGACCCGAAAACACCTCCTTGAAGACGTCGTCCTCGCCATCCACTTCCCCCAGACCGATTCCCTTGAAAGCCAGATCCTCTTCATCGAGAGCCATGAAGGAGGAGGAGCGCCACCTGGCCAGCTCCTGGTCCCCTTCCTCATCCCCTTCGCCGACACCGGGGGGGCGCCCGGAGAAGTTCCAGGACAGGAAGGAGGAGAACTGCTCGCCGGTGCTGGCGATCAACTTGGTGATCTTCGAGGCGATATCGGTGACGAAGATGCCCTGATTCAGCGGAACCTCGAACTGGAAGTTCCCGTTGCCCACCCCACCGACGGAGGCATTGTCGGATTGCTCCTGGCAGTACTGAAGCCGGGCTTCGTTGCCGGATGACGCACAGGAGACCTGCTGGGTGATGGTGTCGGTGCCCCAGGCCCCCCAGTAGGCCACAGAACGGCCATTGAAGGAGAGAACCTCGCCGATGCTTCTGAGGCCCCCGGCATCCGTCAGGTCGGTGAGGCCGCCGATGCTGGCCAGGGAGGTGAGGGAGGTGGGATCCCCGAAAAGGGATGATAGATAGATGCCCCCGACCGAGGGTGCCTCTTCGTTGTCAACCCCGAGGAACACGGCCATGTTCATGGCGGCGCTCGGTGGTGCGGTGGAGCCGAAGTTGCGGTTCAGGGAATCACCCGGGATCGGCGTGTTGCTGTCAGCGATGAACTGGACCGGGGCCACACCACCGTCGGCGAGCAGATCCCGGAAATACACCCCCGTTCTCCCCACCCCCTGGGCATCGGTCCAGTTGCCCTTGAAGACCACCTTGTTATCGGTCACCGAGGGCGCACCGGGGAACTGATCGAACTTCAGGCCCGTGGAACCGCCGGCGGCAGGAACGCTGAAGTAGTTGAAGGTGGCCAGTCCGCCGAGCTGGCTGGCACCCGTGCTCAGAAAGCCCAATGGATTGCTGTAGATCCCTGAGGTGCCGAACGATCCGTCGTCGGTGCGCCACACCGGGCTCGACTGCCCACGGAAGCCGACCGTTGCCGAGGCTGTCAGATCGATGCGCGGAAAGGAGGGGAACTCCGTGAAGGTCGCTCCCGTGTTGTTGGGGTCGGGGACAAGGCCACCACGGAACGCGATCGGCACGATCGGACGGGGCAGGGAGGCATCGCGGAGATCACGGGTGAAGATCCCGGTGGAGGGTTGACCGCTGCCGGAACCACCGCGACCGCGGGCCCGGAACACAACCAGGCCTGCGGCATTGATCGAGGGCTGGTTGTAGGCGTTGAACAGGCTGGCGGTGCCGGGTATCAGATCGGCGTTGTTCACCACCGTCTGGAAGCGAAAGGGCTCGGCCCAGACGGGTGAGCCCGCGGCGACAACTGCGACGACAGCCCCCAGCAGTCCCACGGATCGGTACCGACCCAGCCGATCGTCAACGCAGTTGCGGGAGAGGAGACGACCCACGGGAAAGCCCCAGAGAACACTCACCATGTTTTAACCGCTTATGCGCCGAAGAAGCCCACGGCTTAACGCGGGGCAACAATTCAACACTATGCGCTGTCAGGCTTTGGTTAAACCAATGCATCGACGCGGCGGGCCAGCTCCACGTCCAGGTTCGAGAGGCCACCGGTGTCATGGGTGGTCAGGTTGATCGTCACCCGGTTCCAGACGTTGCACCACTCCGGGTGGTGCCCCAGGGCCTCGGCCGCCATGGCCACCCGGGTCATGAAGCCGAAGGCGGCCGAAAAATCGGTGAAGCGCAGTTCGCGGTGCAGCTTGCCCTCCCGCACCGTCCACTGCGGCAGTTCGGTGGGCAAAGCAGCGATCTGAGCCGGGGTCAGGGGCTGGGCAGCCATGGCGGTAGGGGGCAGAGGATCAGGGTCATTCACCCAGCAGATGCAGGCTGAAGCGGCGCCGGTGCGGCCGGGCCCTGTGCTCCCACAGATACACCGCCTGCCACATTCCCAGCAGCAGCCGGCCCGATTGGAACGGCAGCACCAGGCTGGTGCAGGTGAGCGCAGTGCGGATGTGGGCGGGCATGTCGTCGGGGCCTTCGTCGTCGTGCACCCAGGCGCGCCGCTCGCCCTGGCCGCTGATCGGCCGCACCCCCTCGGGGGGCACCAGGGCCCGCAGAAAGGCGGCCAGATCCACCAGCACCCTGGGGTCGGCGTTTTCGTTGATCGTCAGCGAACAGGAGGTGTGCTGGCTGGCGATGGTGGCGCTGCCCAGTTGCAGCCCGCTGGCGGCGATCAGGCCATTGATGGCCGCGGTGATGTCATCGAAGCCCTCGCCCTTGGTGGTGATCTCCAGCGAGCTCAGGCTCTGGCGCAACATCGGGCCCTCTGGCGAGGGTCAGCCGGCGACGGCCACCCGCAGGCCCGATCGCTGCTCGTCGATCGTGGTCAGGCGGCAGGCCTGGGGATCCCAGAGGATGTAGCTGAAGCACCCCGGGATATCGGCCAGCGACAGCCGCCGCACGCCGCTCAGCAGGTGGGCGTTGCGCTCATGGCAGGCCCGTAGCCGGTAGTTGGGGATCTTCGAGGAGAGATGGTGGATGGCATGGCAGCCGATGTCGGCCGAGAACCAGTTGAAGATCGGGGGCAGCTCCAGATCACTGGTGCCCTCCAGCACTCCGGTCATCTCGCTCCAGCCGGCAGTGGCGTGGGCGTAGGAGCCGGGGAAGTTGTGCTGCACAAAGAAGATGCAGATGAAGATCGCCGCCGCACAGGCCATCACCGGGGTGTAGATCGACCAGAACACACCGGCACCGAGCCAGTGGGCCATCAGCCACCAGGAGCCGATCACGGCGATGTTGTTGGCCACCAGATGGCGGAATTCCTCGTTGGTGTACCAGTGCTTGGAGCGGTAGCTGGCCAGGATCTGGCCCAGGCCCATCGGCTCCGGGCTGCGCAGACAGGCCATCAGGTGGGGGAAGAAGCCCGCCAGCCCCAGCAGCAGGGCCACCCGGGGCTTGATCACCAGATAGAAGAAGCCACCGGGGAACAGCATCGCCGGGTGGCGCAGCACGCCATAGAACCGCTGCTGGCCGGGGGTGAGCGCCGCAAAGGCGCTGGTGGTGACCAGGGCCGAGGGTCCCTGGTACTTCTCCCAGTCGCCGTTGTGGCGGTGGTGGTAGGCATGCCCCCGCGACCAGGGGTACTGGGGAATGGCGCTGATCACCCCGAGCAGGAAGCCGAACACCTGGTTGGCCCGCCGGCTGCGGAACAGGGAGTCGTGACCGCAGTCGTGCATCAGCGAAAAGACGCGCGCCAGCAGCAGCACCATCACCACCATCGTGGGGATCAGCAGCAGCGGCGCCTGCTTGAGGCTCCAGTCGGCGACCCACCAGAGGGCCGCGTAGGGGATCACGGTGTTGGCGATCTGCCAGCCGCCGCGCAGATTCGAGCTGTCCATGAAGGACTTCAGCTCGAAGTCGCCCCGTTTCGGCTGACGAACCACGGCGGGTTCAGACAGGGTGGTTGGCGATGTTCCCGGCGGCAATGCAAACCTTTGCTCTATCGCGCGATCCTAGGCAGGGATCCAGCGCGGCGACAGCCGTCCTGGCGAAGGGAATCTGAATAGGATCTGCAGCGGACCTGCTGCGCCCAAGGTGAGCGACCTGATCGTCGTGGGCAGTGGTCTCGGCGGCCTTTGCGCCGGCGCCATCGCCGCCCGCCATGGGCTGGAGGTGCTCGTTCTCGAGGCCCACACCACCCCGGGCGGCGCCGCCCATGGCTTTCGCCGCGGCCCCTTCCACTTCGAGTCCGGGCCGTCGCTGTGGAGTGGCCTGGGCCGCTGGCCCAGCACCAACCCCCTGGCCCAGGTGCTGCGGGCGGTGGGGGAAACCCTGCCCGTGGCCACCTACCGCGACTGGGGCCTGCTGCTTCCCGAGGGAGCGCTGCGGGTGGGGGTGGGGCAGGGTCCCTTCCTGGCCCTGCTGCGCGAGCTGCGCGGGCCGGCGGTGGCCGAGGAATGGGACCGCTTCCTCACGGCCCTCAAACCCAGCTGCGACGCGGCCCGCTCCCTGCCCCTGCTGGCCCTGCGGCCCGGGGCGGGGCTGGCCACCACCCTCGGCGGCGGCAACGCCCTGCGCCTGCTCGGCCAGGCGGGACGGCTCGCCAGCCTCGGGGGCGCCTTCGGGCCGATCGCCCGCCGCCACCTCCGTGATCCCTTCCTGCTGCACTGGGTCGAGCTGCTCTGCTTTCTGATCTCGGGCCTGCCCATGGACCAGACCAGCGCCGCCGCCATGGCGACCCTGTTCGGCGAGTGGTTTGAGCCCGACGCCTGTCTCGACTACCCCATCGGCGGCAGTGGGGCCGTGGCGGCGGGCCTGGTGCGCGGCATGGAGCGCCACGGCGGCCGGCTGCGCACCCAGGCGCCGGTGGCGGAGATCCTGGTGGAAGGCGGTCGGGCGGTGGGCGTCTGCCTGGAGAACGGCGAGCGCCTCGCGGCGCGGCGGGGGGTGATCGCCAACACCAGCCCCTGGGATCTGCTCCCCCTGCTGCCGGAAGCGGCGGTGCCCCCCCGCTGGCGGCGGCGCCAGGCGGCCACGCCGGCCTGCGCCAGCTTCCTGCACTGGCATCTGGCCCTGCGGGGCGACGACCTCGATCACCTACCGATCCACCACGTCTGGGTGGGCGACTGGCAACGGGGCATCGGCGCCGAACGCAACATGGTGGTGCTCTCCATGCCCTCCCGGCTCGACCCGTCCTGCGCCCCGCCCGGCCACCAGGTGCTGCACGGCTACACCCCGGCCAACGAGCCCTGGGAGCTGTGGCAGGGGCTGGAACGGGGCAGCGCCGCCTACGACGCCCTCAAGCAGGAGCGCTGCGCCGTCTTTGGTGACGTTCTCTCCCAGGTGCTGCCCGACTGGCAGGAGCGGGTGGTGGTGGAACTGCAGGGCACGCCCCTCAGCCACCGCCACTACCTGCGGATGCACCAGGGCAGTTACGGCCCGGCCTGGCCGGCCAGCGGCGGCCCCTTCCCCGGCGGCACCACCCCGATCGAAGGCCTGGTGCTCTGCGGCGCCGGCGTCTTCCCCGGCATCGGCGTGCCGCCGGTGGCGGTGAGCGGCGCCATGGCCGCCCACCGCTTCGTCAGCGCCCGGCAGCAACGGCAGCTGCTGGAGGAGATCGGCCTGATGGAGCTTTAGGGCGCCAGCGCTCAGAAGCGCCGCAGGGCCTGGTTGCCCAGCTGCACCTCGCGCAGCAGCAGCAGCACGGCGGTCATCAGCGAGCCCATCGCCAGCACGAACAGCAGGGCCACCAGGGGGGTCAGGTCGATGGTGGCCAGGGTGCTCAGGAACAGCACCATCACCACCGTCGCCACCAGCAGAAAGCTGGTGGTGGCCGACGCGAAGGCCGCCGAGGCCAGGGTCATGCGGCGGCGGTGCAGCAGCAGTTCCCCCTGCAGCTCCCGCTGCTCGGCCACGCTGGCGGCCGGATCCCGTGCCTTGATCACCCGGGCCCGGTCGATGATGCGCGACAGGCGGGTGGTGATCACCCCCAGCAGGCCACTGATGCCCGCCAGCAGGAACACCGGCGTCACCGCCAGCCGGATTGTCTCCGCCAGCCCCACGGAGTTGGGGTTGGCCACCAGCAGGATCAACGCCAAGGATCCAAAGCGCGCGGCCAGCAACTTAGGGCGACAGCCCCTGCCAACCTGCTGCGACGAACGCCTATCCCCCCGCCCGCCATGACCACGATCGTCTGCCGCTACGAAGGGGCCCTGCGCTGCGCGGCGGAGCATGCCGCCTCGGGATCACGCCTGATCACCGATGCCCCCGTGGACAACCAGGGCAAGGGGGAGGCCTTCTCCCCCACCGACCTGGTGGGCACGGCCCTGGCCACCTGTCTGCTGACGGTGATGGGGATCGTGGCCGAACGCCAGGGCATCCCCCTGGAGGGGGCCTCGGTGCGGCTGGAGAAGGGCATGAGCAGCAGCGGCGAACGCCGCATCGCCCTGCTGGAGGCCTGGATCGACCTGCCGGCTGGCCTCGGGGCCGAGCAGCGGGACCTGTTGATCCGGGCGGGAGAGAGCTGCCCGGTCAAGGTCAGCCTGGAAGGCTGCGTGCCGATGCGGCTGCACTGGACTCCGGCGGCGGGGGGCTGAGGGTGACCCCCACCTCCAGCTGTTCGAGGGGCGCCTCAGGATCCGCCGGCACCAGCAGCACCATGGTGCTGGCGGCGGGCCGGGTGCCGGGCTGCTCCTGAAGGATCTCCAGGGCCACCATCGTCTTGCGCCACTGCAAAATCTTCCCCTCCAGCAGGGCCACGAAGTCGTCACAGGTCCAGCGGGCCCCCTCCCCCCGGCAGGGGTAGCGCTCCAGCACATCGAGGATCTCCATTTCCCGCAGCGGCGCCGCATCAGCCGGATCCCACACCAGCAGATAGTTGCCGTCGAGGGCGTTGGCCTCCAGCAGGCTCGCCTCACTGGCCAGCAGGGTGTCGAGGGCCATCTCGTCGTCGTCCCGCTCGATGGCGGTGAGCAGGGCCTCCAGCACCAGCTGGGTGTCGTCGTCGAGCTGGTCGCAATGGACCGTGAGCAGGCCCGTCACCGCCAGTTCGATGTCCCCGAGCGGCAGCACCATCGTCAGGGCCCGCAGGATGGCGCTGAGCACGTCGCCGGCTTCGCCGCTGCTGGCCTGGTCGTCGAGCACCAGATCGGGGTCGGCCATGAACCGTTCGATGGCCGCGAGCACCAGGGCCTGCTCCGGAGAAGGGGGATGCATCGATCCGGCCGCAGACGTGACGTAGCACCACCATGGCGCCGCCAGCGGCAGGCCGCAGCGCCCATGGGGTCCCCCATCACCAGAGCAGGCGGCAGGGGAAGGTGGCCAGGGCGGGGTCGATGCTCACCAGCTGCAAACCCTCCAGCTCCGCCTGGGCCGCCAGCAGCCGATCGAACGGATCGCGATGGGCCTGGGGGTAAGCGCCGGCGCGAACGCCGTGATGCAACTGCACGGCAAGGGGCTGGAAGCCCTGCTGCTGCAGAAGGGATGGCAGATCCAGAAGCAGACCTACGGCTCCGGGAAGTTGGCCCAGCCTGGCTCTGGTGGCGATCTCCCAGCCCGATGCGGCGCTCACGAAGATGGCCGCCGCCGGATCGCCAATGGCCTTCTGGGCGATCCCGGAGAGCTTCTCCGGTTCCACCAACCACCAGAGCAAGGCATGGGTATCCAGAAGGAGGAATGCGGCCATCAACGGGGCAGCGCTGCCTCGAGGGCGTCGAGCTCCTCGGGGGGCAGGGGGGCCAGGAGCACGTCAGTGGCAGGAAGCTGCAGTTGTCCACGCAGCACCCCGGGCTGGCGGCGGGGCTGATCGGGGGCCAGCGGCACCAGCCGCGCCCAGGGCTTGCCGTCCTTGGCCACCAGGATGGTTTCGCCGGCATGGGCGGCGTCGATCAGCCGGGAGAAGTGGGTCTTGGCCTCATGGACGTTGACGGTGCGCACGGCTGACGGCTCCCATGGAGGTCTCAGGCACCGATTGAGATTAGTCCGGATCTGGACCCAGGCCCACGAGCCGGTGGGGCCATGCTGGCCCCACCGGCTCGACTGATCCCATGCCCACAGCGGCTCCAGCCCTCGACCAGCTCCAGCGGCACCTGCACACCACCCGCCTGCTGGGCTCGATCAGCAGCACCCTCTACTACGACCAGAACACGGTGAGGCCCGCCGCCGGTGCCGCCTGGCGCGGCGAGCAGCTGGCCCTGCTGGCGGCCCAGCTGCACGAGCGCCAGAGCAGTGCGGCCTACGCCGATCTGGTGGCCGCCGCCGAAGCCGAACTCGGCCCTGACGCCCCCCCGCAGCGGCGCCGCAACCTGCAGTTGCTGCGCCTGGAACTCGACCGCCAGAGTTGCCTGGATCCGGCGCTGGTCACCGCCCTGGCCCGGGCCCAGTCCCACGGCAATGCGGTCTGGCAGCAGGCCAGGGCCGCCAACGACTTCGCCGCCTTCGCGCCGACCCTGCGGGAGCTGATCGCGCTGCGCCACGAGCAGGCCGGCCAGCTGGCGGCGGCCGAACCCGTGGCCCGCAGCCCCTGGGAAATCCTGGCCCAGCCCTTCGAACCTGACATCAGCAAGACCCGGCTCCAGGAGCTGTTCGCGCCGCTGTCGGCGGAGCTGCCGGGCCTGCTGGAGCAGGTGGCGGCCGCGCCTGCGCCCAGCCCGGCGGAGGCCTGCGCCCTGCCGGAAGACCTGCAGGAGAACCTCTGCGCCGAGCTGCTCGACGGCTGGGGCTACGACGGCCGCCGTTGCCAGCGCTCCCGCTCCGCCCACCCCTTCTCCTGCACCGTGGGTCCCGAGGACTTCCGCATCACCACCCGTGTGGTGCGCGGCCAGCCTCTTTCGGCGTTCCTGGCGACCGCCCATGAATGGGGTCACTCCCTCTACGAGCAGGGCCTGCCCCGCACGGACGACCATTTCTTCCCCTGGCCCCTGGGGGAGGCCACCTCGATGGGGGTGCACGAGTCCCAGTCCCTGTTCTGGGAGTGCCGGGTGGCGCGCAGCCGCGCCTTCGCCGAGCGCTGGCATCCCCGCTTCCGCCAGGGTCTGGGGTCCGACCCCTGGGGCGGTGCTCAGGGGTTCTGGCGGTCCTTCAACCCACTCCGGCCGGGCCTGATCCGGGTGGAGGCCGACGAACTCAGCTACAGCCTGCACATCGTGCTGCGCTTCGAGATGGAGCTGGCCCTGCTGGAGCAGGAGATGCCGGTGGAGGAACTCCCCGCGCAGTGGAACCGGCGCCTGAAGGACCTGCTGGGCCTTGTGCCCCCGACGGACGCCGAGGGCTGCCTCCAGGACATCCACTGGGCCGAGGGCCTGTTCGGCTATTTCCCCTCCTACGCCCTGGGCCATCTGATCAGTGCCCAGATCTCCGAGGCCCTGGAGCAGGAGATCGGCCCGATCGAAACACTGGTCGCGGCGGGCCAGGAGGCCGCCCTGCGGGACTGGCTCGCCAGGAACCTCTGGCCCCTGGGCCGATCGGTCAACGCCGAGCAACTGGTCCAGCAGGTCACGGGCCGGCCGCTGGGTTCGGACGCTTTCCTGACCTACCTGCGCGCCAAGGTGGGCCAGCTGGGCGAGGGGGCCTGAAGCAGGGCTGCCGGGGCCCGCTGCCTAAGATGCCGCCGCCGAAAAGCCCCCACCATGGCGAACATCGACCACGCCCCCAGCCGCACCATGCTGAACCTGCTGCATGTGCTGCCGGCCTTCGCCGATGAGGCCGAGCTTCGCCTCAACGCCATCGTGGAGCTCAACACGAACACGATCAACAAATACGAGCTGATCACCGAAACCGGCCACCTGAAGCTGGATCGGGTGGGCTATTCCTCCCTGGCCTACCCCTTTGCCTATGGCTGCATTCCCCGTACCTGGGACGAGGACGGTGATCCCCTCGACATCGAGATCGTCGGCGTCACCGAACCCCTGGTGCCCGGCAGCCTGGTGGAGGCCCGCATCATCGGCATCATGTGCTTCGACGATGGCGGCGAAGTGGACGACAAGGTGATCGCCGTGCTGGCCGACGACAAGCGCATGGATCACATCACCAGCTACACCCAGCTCGGTGAGCACTGGCTGAAGGAAACCCAGTACTACTGGGAGCACTACAAGGACCTGAAGAAGCCCGGCACCTGCAAGGTCAACGGCTTCCACGACAACGGCGAAGCCGTGCGCATCATCAAGGAATGCGAAGATCGCTACATGACTGTCATCGACTCCCGACTCGTCGACTGACGACCACCACCACCCGCCACCCGGCGGCTTCACTGATCCCGCTCCATCCATGTCGCGATCCCTTGTCCTTGCCCTGCTTCTGACAACCGGCGGGAGCGCCGCGATGGCCTCAGGGGCCCCGGCCATCGCGCCGGCCACTGCCCCGGCCGTGGCGCCGGCTGTTCAGGCGCCGGCGCCCACCGCGTCCCCGGCCCTGGCCACGCCCACACCGGCAACCCCGACTCCGGCCAAGGCCGCCGTCACCAGCACCAAGGAAATCGTGCTGGAGCTGGGCAAGCGCACGATCAGCCTGCGGGACAACGGCAAGGTGCTGGGCAGCTGGCCCGTGGCCATCGGTGATGCCGCCACCCCCACCCCCAAGGGACGCTTCCAGGTGGAGGTCAAGGTGGTCAATCCCCAGTACCAGAGCACCGCGAGCGGCAAGATCAACCCCACCAAGGGCCCCAATGGCCCCCTGGGCGACCGCTGGATCGGCTTCAAGCGCAGCGGCCTCAACCAGTACGGCATCCATGGCACCCCGAGTGCCTGGGCCTGGACTGTCACCTCCCGCTCCGCCGTCACCAACGGCTGTGTCCGGATGCTCACCCCCCATGTGCGCGCCCTGTTTGACCAGGTGGACGTCGGAACGCCGGTGGTGGTGAAACCCTGAATCCTGAAGGGTGATCCCGGCCTAACGAACAGCGACCGAAAACATTCTGGAGATTGGTCTCGAAGGGTTTGATGTCTGGGTGCAAACACCTAATCTCAAAAAACCGATCCCGAGCGGCACCCTTCCAGGCCGTCCTATTTCCATGTTCGACTCCGGCTCCCACCCCACCACCGACCAGCTGAACAGCACGTCACTGAAGTGGGGCAACGATGGTGAGCTCTCAGAACTGGATCTCCAGCGCATTCTGGGGCTGCTCTCTCAGGTTGACCCCGTCGCCGAGGCCCTGATGGAGGGCCGCTCCGAAGCGGCCTGAAATCGGCGCGCCTGGGCCCTGGCCATGCCATCGCGGCTGGCCATGCCCCGAAGCCTGCTGACCGGAAGCCCACCGGCAGGCAACCCATGGGGCAGATGATCCCCAGCCCCCCCCTCCAGCGCGAAGACGGGCAGCTGCCGCAGACCATTGGGTCTGAGCTGATCTTCGAGTCGGTCAAGGTTCACCCCCATCGGCAACCACACCAGTTCGGTGCGGATGCAATCCGCCAGAGCCAACGGTTCCTGGCGCTTCACTTCAGAGGAGAGGCCCCGCTGCAGGTCGCCGATCGTCACCAGCCCCAGGACCTGGCCGGCCTGCTCCACCAGGAGGCAATGGCCGTGACTGTCGACCAGCCTGGCCAGGGCGTCTGAGGCCGTCATGGCGGCCGGCAGCACCAGGGGCGCCTCCGGCTCGAAGGCCTCCTCCACGGCCATGGCCGCCAGCTGGCTGCGGCGTCGCTCCTCAAGCAGATCGGGTCCCATCAGACCGGGATCGTGGATGCCCTGCCAACGCTCCACCAGGGCGGAGCTGAGGCCAGCGGCCGCCATCAGCGGCAGCACGATACGGATGTCGCGGGTGAGCTCGAACAGCAGCAGCAAAGCGGTGAGCGGCGCCCTGGCGCTGCCGGCCAGCACCGCCGCCATGCCGACCATGGCATAGGCCGGCGGTTCCGCCACCGGCAGGTTGAGGCCACCGCTGCCCAGGGCCTGGCCGTAGCAGCTGCCCAGCACGGCACCCAGGAACAGGGAGGGCGCAAAGCCCCCGCCGACGAAGCCGGTGGCGTTGCTGACGGTGGTCGCCACCAGCTTCACACCGATCAGGGCCACCAGGGTCAGCAGGGGGATGCCGCCATCGCGGCCCAGCAGCGCCTCGATCGTGTCGTACCCGACGCCCAGCACCTGGGGGAACACCAGGGCCATGCCACCGAGCGCGGCCCCGCCCAGGGCCGTGGGCAGGCCGGGCGGCAGGCGCCGCACCACGGACTGGACCTGCTCACCCCGTCCCGCCGCCAGCAGCCGGATCAGCAGCCACGACATCAGGCTGGCCAGCAGGCCCAGCCCCAGATAGAGGGGAAGCTCCAGCGGCGAACGCACGTCATAGGCGGGCAGGCGCAGGATCGGCGTGTCGCCGAGGCACAGCTGCGTGACAAGTGCGGAGGCCACCGCCGCCACCAGCACCGCCCGCAGGCTGGGGCGTCCGGGGATGGCGCTGTAGCTGCCCTCGAAGGCGAAGAACACCCCGGCGATCGGCGCCTTGAACCCGGCCGCCAGGCCCGCCGCCACCCCGGCCCCCACCAGGGCCTT
>CALRQM020000049.1:0-20950 GCA_943370335.1 Bordetella parapertussis
CCTTGACGCTGCGGTCGCCCGACACCTCGCCGTAGAGGGCGAAGCAGAGGGCATCGAGCAGGAAGGTCTTGCCGGCGCCGGTGGTGCCGTGGATCAGGAACAGCCCCTCGGCGGCCAGGGCGTCGAAGTCGATCGCCACCGGATCGGCATAGGGCCCGAAGGCCTCGATCGCCAGTCGGTGGGGCTTCACCGCTCCCCTCCCCGTTCCGCCGCCGCCAGGGCGGCCCGCAGCAGCTCGGCCTCCGGTTCGCCGGGGGGCTGGCCGTGCTGGTCGCTGAAGAAGGCGGTGGCCAGCTCCAGGGGGGAACGGGCCTGGCGCACCTGGCGGTGGCGCTCGGCGCCGCCCGATCGGGCCACCTCGGGGGGCTCGTGCCGCAGCTCGGCGATGTGGGGGAAGCGGGCCCGCAGGCGGGCCATGGCCTGCAGGGGCAGGGTGTCGTCGGTGAGGATCGCCCGCACCCGCGCCTCGCTGGCGGCGGCGTGGCGGGGGTCGCCGCAGAGTTCGTCGATGGGGCCCCGCAGGGTGCACAGGCGCCGGCCCACCCCCAGGGGCACCACCTGCACCGTGGGGGTGCCGTCGGCGGCCAGCTCCACGATCCGCACCGACTTGACGTGCTGCTCCTCGGAGAAGGAATAGGGCAGGGGGGTGCCCGAATAGGCGACCCGGGGGCCGTCCAGCTGCTGGGAGGCGTGCAGGTGGCCCAGGGCCACGTAATCGAAGCCCGCGAAGGCCGCCACGCTCACCCGGTCGACGTTGCCGATGGTGAGCTCCCGCTCCGATTCCGAGGTTTCCCCGCCGGCCACGAAGGTGTGGGCCACCAGCACCGAGCGGTGCCGGGGACGCCCCTCCAGGTCGGCGTGGATCCGCTCGATGGCCAGCCGGGTCACCTCCTCGTGGCGCAGGCGCACCGGTTCGCCGGCCAGGGCCGGCCCGACCACCGCCGGCTCCAGGTAGGGCAGGGGATAGATGGCCACCGGCGGGCCGCCGTCGCGGGGTGTCACCAGCACCGGCTCCTGGGCCCGGCCCACATCGCCCCGCACCGTGACCCCGAAGGCCGAGAGCAGCGGGTCGTACACCGACACCCGCACATGGGAATCGTGGTTGCCGGCGATGGCCACCACGGCGGTGCCACCTGTGCTCAGCTGGGCCAGAGCCCGGTTGAACAGGTCCACCGCCTCGGCTGGCGGGATGGCCCTGTCGTAGAGGTCGCCGGCGATCAGCACCGCATCGACGGCGTGCTCCCGGGCCAGGTCGGCGATCCGCTCGATCGCCGCCGCCTGCTCCTCCAGCAGCGAGGCCCCGTGGAAACTGCGGCCCAGATGCCAGTCGGAGGTGTGCAGCAGGCGCATGGGAACAAGGTACCGAGGCCTGCGGCGCTTCTATGCGGTCGTCAGTTGGTGCAAGCGGCCGTCAGGGAGTGGAAGGTCTGGACCTGGCCCGGCGAGAGGGCAAAGCTCAGATCCCCGGCGGAACTCGGCACCGTGATCCTCAGGGGCAGGCCATCGGCAGGGGTCGGCTCGAGGCAGCCGGCGTCGAACTGGGAGGACGTGGCCGGGATCGCGCCACCGGCAGAGGCCGTGAGCTCAGCGCTGAGGTTGGCGAGACTCCAGTCCTGATCCTTGCCATCGCTGAGCAGCAGCGGACGGGCATGGTCCAGATCCAGCCTGGGGGACTCCGCATTCAGCCGTAGACGCAGACCCGTGGCCGCGTTGATGTCGGAACGTTCGTAGAGCATGACGCCGAGGCGGTGCCCCGCGCCATCGTCAAGATTCCAGTTGCCGTCTGTTTCAGCGGCTGAGGCGGCCGGTGGCGACAGGAGCGAGGCCAGGACGAACAGCCCGACCGCCACGATCCAGCCACGGCCGATGCCGACCAAGCGGCGCCAAGGCGTCATCACCATGGATGCGAATGAAGCAAGGATTCTTTTCATTGGCGTGTGGTTCTCTGCGGGGACATTTTCAACCTAATCAGATCGCCTGATGCGACGCAGGCGGATATCCAACGTGTGAGAAGGTTGTCGCCATCGTTAGCCTGAACCAGCACAATAAATGCCGCCCCATGGCCAGTGAGGGCCTCAGTTTCTGCTTTTTCCGCAGGGTTTCTCAGTTCCTGAGCTGGTACACATTCTGCAGCGGATTCGGCCGCTTTTGCAGCATCCGTACCTCACCCATTCCATGGGCAACGTCACGGGATGGCATCCCTGGGTGTGACGCCAGGCTCATCTCTCTCTGCGCGCCAGCCCCAGGGCACGCACCAGGGGCCCGAAGGGCTTGAGGAAGCGGCTTTCATTCAGGCGCCCCTTGAGCACCCGGTGCCAGTACACCCAGGGGAACACCCGCGTTTCCACCAGGAACATGCTCCAGCGCTCCTTGGTGGGATCCACCAGGAACGAGCTCACCGGCTGCAGGCTGTAGTCGAATTCCGCCATCACCACGTCGTGGAAGCTGGTGATCAGGGGGCAGGCGGTGTAGCCGTCGTAGTGGGCTTGCAGTGGGCCTCCATCGAGCCGGGCCAGCAGGTTGGCCACCAGCACCGGCGCCTGGCCGCGTACGGCAGCCAGGCTCTTGGCGGTGGGCAGGGAACTCACATCGCCGAGGGCGAACACATCGCCGTAGCGCTTGTGCTGGCAGGTGAATCGATCGACCTCCACCCAGCCCCCTGGCCCGGCGATCGCTAGGGGGCTGGCGGCGATCACGTCCGGTGCCGCCATCGGCGGCACCACATGGAGAAGGTCGTAGGCGATCGCCTCGCGCCTGGGCTCCCGCCCCTCGGCCAGCACCTCAAAAACGGCCACCCGCTCGTCGCCGCGCACCTCCACGAGGTTGTGGAGCAGGCGGGTCTCGATCCCACGGCGCGCCACGACGCGCTCCACGGTGGCGTTGTAGGCCGCGACGGGATAGAGCTGGGCCTGGGCGCTGCAGAAGATCACCCGGGTGTTCACCCCCACGCCGCTGCTGGCCTGGAAGATGTCGTCGGCCAGGTACATCACCTTCTGGGGGGCGCCACCGCATTTGATCGGCGTGGCTGGGTGGGTGAACAGGGCGGTGCCACCGTGAAAGTCGCGGATCGCCTGCCAGCTGGCGGCGAGGTGGTGGCGGGAGTAGGTGCTGATGACGCCGTGATGGCCGAGGGCCTCCGGCAGGCCCTGGATGCGGCTCCAGTCGAGCTGGAGACCGGTGGCCACCACCAGCACTTCGTAGCTGAGGCTGGCGCCGGTCGCGGTGATCACCCGGCGGGTCTCCGGCTCGAAGCGGGCGGCGCGGTCCTGGATCCAGACGACGCCGTCCGGGATCACGGCGGCCTCGGGCCTGCGGGTCTGGGCGTAGGGGAGCAGGCCGGCGCCGGCCAGGATCCAACCGGACTGGTACTCGTGAACGGCAGCGGGCTCGAGGATCGCCACGTCGAGGCCGGGCCTGGCCCGCAGCAACTGGGCAGCGACGGTGATCCCGGCGGAGCCGCCGCCCACGATCAGAACCCGGTGCGGCCGGTGGTGCTCCGATGCCGATTCGCCCATCTCACGGCCACGCTCTCAGTTCCAAGCTGGGTCGGGCCCCAGCCGACACGCCGCCCTCCACACACAAGTTAATGCGGTGAAGCGCATAAACAGATAGACTCAGTCCAAAATCGCCGGTCGCGTCGATGCCTCCAGCTCCGCTGCGGCTGCAGAAGCATGGGGGCATCTTCACCGCGGTGAACCCCTCCGACTGGCTGCGGCACTGGCGCCACCCCAATCACCTGATGCTGGCGGTGCCCTGGCCAGGCTTCTTCGGGTTGATCGCCGCCGGCTACCTGCTGCTCAACCTGCTGTTCGCCCTCCTCTACTGGCTCGATCCCCATGGCATCGCCGGGGTGGCCGGGGAGACGACGAGCTTCGCCGAGGCCTTCTTCTTCAGCGTCCAGACCCTGGGGTCGATCGGCTACGGAGCCTTCCATCCCGCCAGCCTGTTCACCCATCTGGCCGTCACGATCGAATCGTTGCTGGGGTTGATCGTGATCGCCCTGATGACGGGGATGGCCTTCAGTCGGTTCTCCCGCTCGACGGCACGGATCCTGTTCTCGGAGGTGGCCACCGTGCACGACTACGACGGCCAGCCCACCTTGATGTTTCGCCTGGCCAACGAACGCCGCAAGACCATCCTGGACGCCACCGTTCAGGCCTATCTCGCCATCGATGAGCGCACGACGGAGGGCCATCGGATGCGGCGTCTCCACCCGCTGGCCCTCAACCGCGATCGCTCCCCCCTGTTTCTGCTCACCTGGACGCTGATGCATCCCATTGATGCCCGCAGCCCCCTTCGGGGCCGAACGCTCCGGGATCTGGCCGCCGGCGAAGCCGAGATCCTTGTGTCCTTCCGTGGCATCGACGAAACCCTGGAGCGGCCGATCTACGCCCACCACCACGTGCCGGCGTCCCGGGTGCTGTTCGGCCAGGGCTTCGTCGACATGATGCAGGAGGAGGAGGGGCAGGGCCAGCGCATCGACTTCGCCAACTTCAACCGCACCCACCCCTGCCCCTGCACCGCCTCGGCCTGAGCAGGAGATCATCCTTTATGCGCTAACTGCGTTAGCGTTTTACCGTAAACTCTGGCCCTGCTTCATGAAGCCACCCATCCGTCGCGCTGGACTGCTGCGCCGATCCCTTGGGGCTGTGCTCCCCTTCCTGCTGGTTCTGCTGTTCGGAGCCCCCGTTGCCCTGGCCGCCGAGAGCTGGTCGCTCGCGGATGGGGCGGGTCATCGGCTCAATGCCAGGGTGTTCGAGCAGCCGTTCCCGGAGTACCCCTCCGGCCACCGGCTTCGCCTCAATGCCCTGGAGCCTGGCCTCGGGCTGGATCACCATGACGAGCTGGTGCTGGGCGATTCCGCGGGCCAGGAGTGGAGCCTGCCCAACCGCAGCGAGGAGCTGGTGCAGAAAGCGGCGCCTATCCCGGCCGGGTCGGCCCAGTTCGACCTCGACGCCCTGATGCCGCGGCCCAGTGAAGCCCTGCCCCTGCACCTCACCGTGTCGTCCGACTCCGGGGCCCTGGGGTTCGACCTGACGCCGGATCAGGCGATGGTGCTCCATTCGATGGCGTCGGCGGCCCAGGGTGACGATCAGGCCTGAGCGGCCTCGGCAGTTTCCGGGCCTGAAACGGCCTCACCGGCAGCCTGCCAGCCGGCGAGGCTCGGTGGAAAGCCACGCACATGGCTGAAGCCTTGCAACTGCAGGGCCATCACCCCCATCGCCGAGCGATAGCCCGTAGAGCAATAGAGGACGATGTCTTGATCGCATGGAATCTCACCCAAGTGACGCTCAAGTTGCTTGAGAGGGATGTTGATGGCTCCGCTGATGTGGCCGCTGCGGTATTCCGAAGGCTGACGCACATCGATCAGCACTGTTTGTCCTCCTGCCATCATCTTCTTCAAGGCTGGAACAGTCCTGATCGTGTGGAAGTCTGCGGGGAGGGAATGGAGATAGTGATCAATGGTGCTCTGCAAGGGCGGGAGGCGTTGCGTTTCTGAGGGCGCCTGTTGATCGCTCGCCTGAAGCGGCGGCGAGGACGCCGCCGCGACGCCGCCAACCCATCCAGCCAGGATCAGCACGGCGAGGACAAGGCCGCTCAGTGCCACGGTCCATGGTGATTTCATGTTCTCTTGCCGAGGTTCGTCACGGCTGAGCCAACGCGGGAGGAGTCGGCAACCAGGTTGTCATCTCGCTGCGGACGCTTTGTCGAAGCCATTGGATTCCCTACAGCAACGACGCCGGTGTTGCGACGGAACCCGTCATGCTGAGCCCATGAACCCCTCCGAAACGGCCACCCCCGCGGCGGCCAGCCACTGGGACCAGCGCTACCGGCAGGGCACCGACGCCTGGGAGCTGGGCCGGCCGGCTCCGCCGCTGGAGCAGTTTCTGCGCAGCCATCCGCTGGCCCCCCGGCCGCCGGGGACGGTGCTGGTGCCGGGCTGCGGCCGCGGCCATGAGGCCGCCCTGCTCGAAGAGCTCGGCTTCTCCGCCATCGGCCTGGATTTCAGCGGCGAAGCCATTGGAGAAGCCCGTGCTCGCCATGGCCCGGACCGGCCCGGTCTGCGCTGGCTGCAGGCCGACCTGTTTGACCAGCAGGCCCTGGCGGGGGCGGGGCTGGCTCCCGGAAGCCTCACTGGGATCGTGGAGCACACCTGCTTCTGCGCCATCGATCCGGGCCGCCGCGAGGCGTACATCGCCACCGTCAGCCGGCTGCTGGCGCCGGGCGGCTGGCTGCTGGGACTGTTCTGGTGCCACGGCAAGCCGGGCGGTCCGCCCTGGGGCAGTGACCCGCAGGCGGTGGCAGCCCAGCTGGGCCGGGCGGGCCTGGTGGCCGAGCTCTGGGAGCCAGCCACCGGGTCGGTGGACCAGCGCCAGGACGAATGGCTGGGCCTCTGGCGCCAAAGCTCAGCCCCGGGCTGACCCAATCGACACCCGGTTCCAGGGCATCACGGCCAGCAGCCGGGCCATGCCGCAGAAGCCGGAGACACCGGCGAAGGTGAGTCCGGCCCCCACGAAGCCGCTCAGCCAGATCCAGCCGGGAGCCACGGCCTGGGACAGGACCACCCCCAGCAGCACCAGGCTGCCGGCGACGATCTGCACCTGGCGCATCAGCGGCAGCGGCGCCCCCTGGAGCTTGCGCACCGGGAAGCCGGCCTGCTGCCAGGTGGGCAGGCCACCGAGCAGGTCGGTGACGGGGTGGGGGTGGCCCAGCTGGAGCAGTTGGGACAGGCCCTTGCCGCTGCGGTTGCCGCTCTGGCAGACCAGCACCAGCGGGCCGCGTGGCAGGTCGGCCTGGGCCAGGCGGGAGAGGGGCACGTTGAGGCTGCCGGCGATGTGGCCGGTGGCGAACTCCATCGGTTCGCGCACATCGATCACCGTGATGCTGCCTGCCGCCAGCTGGTCGGCGAGGTCGTGGGCGCCCAGACGGCTTGGGGTGGTCATGGTTGTGTTTTTCATGGTCGTGGTGGTCATGGACGGATGCAGGAATGGGACGAAATTCAGGGGGAAGCGCTTCAGGCCTGGACGACGCCCTCCAGCGGGAAGCCTTCGGCGGCCCAGCGGCTCAGGCCGCCGTGGAGGTTGGCGACCTGCGTCCGGCCGGCCTTGAGCAGTTGCTGGGTGGCCAGGGCCGAGCGGCTGCCCGAATGGCAGACCACCACCAGGGGCCGATCGGTGGGGATCTCGCCGGCGCGGTTCTCCAGCTCCGGCAGGGGGATCAGCAGGCTGCCGCCCACGTGCCCGTCGGGCCCGGCGAACTCCTCGGCGGAACGCACATCCAGCACGGTGACATCGCCGCGATGGGCGGCCACCCAGGCGGGGCTGAGTTCGGGCAGTCCGGCGTAGCTGCGCGCCATGGGCGCCCAGGCCGGCGCGGCGCTGGCCTCGCGGGGTTTGCCAGAGCGCATGTTGCCGGGCAGGGCCTGGGCGATCCGGTGGGGATGGGGCAGCCGCATGTTCTCCATGTGGCCGACGAAGTCCCGCTCAGTGGCGTTGCCGCCGAGGCGGGCGTTGAAGGCCTTTTCCTCGGTGACGGAAGTGACGTGGCGGCCGGTGTAGTCGTGGCCGGGGTAAAGCAGGCAGTGATCCGGAAGGGTCAGGATCTGCTCGGTGATCGAGGCCCAGAGGGTGTGGGCGTTGCCCTGCTGGAAGTCGCAGCGGCCGCAGCCGCGCACCAGCAGCGCATCGCCGGTGAAGGCCATCGTGTGGTCGTCGAGGACGAAGGTGAGGCAGCCTTCGGTGTGGCCGGGGGTGGCGCGCACCTCCACGTGGCGGCCGCCGAAGAGGACCCGGTCGCCGTGGTGCAGGGGCCGGGTGACGTTCGCGGCGCCGACGCAGGCGGCCAGGCCGATGGCACAGCCGGTGGCCTCGTGCATCAGCCAGCTGCCCGTCACGTGGTCGGCATGGGCATGGGTGTCGATCGCGGCCACCAGCTCGACCCCCAGCTCGCGGATCAGGGAGAGGTCGCGGTCGTGCTGCTCGAACACCGAATCGATCAGCAGCGCCTTGCGGCTGGCCACATCCACCAGCAGGTAGGTGAAGGTGCCGGTGTCGGCGTCGAACAGCTGGCGGAACAGCAGCGGGCTGCCCCCTGCAGCGGCGGCGAGGCAGAGGGAGGGCGCGGGCGCGACAGCCATGGGTGCTCAATCATCAACTGTTATGAGTATAGCCGCATAACAGTGCAATGGTCACACGGGCGCCGGTGTCTGCGCCGAAGTCAGCAACTTCTGGACGATGGCCACCCCGCTGATCGCCTGCCAGCCGAACATCAGCAGCACGCCGCCGTTGAGCGCGATGTGCAGGCCCCGGGCCCAGTCCTTGCCCTTCTGCAGGGAGGGCCCCAGGGAGGCCGTGGCGATCACGAGCGTGGCAACGGCCAGGCCGACGAACAGGTGGGGACCCAGGATCAGCTTGCCGTTCTTCAGGAACGTGGCCCCCATCCCCCCGGCGGCCCCGAGCAGGGTGACAGCCAGGATCACCAGCCCGAGCCGGCCGTGGCGCTGGCCGTACTGCAGCGGAAGCATCGCCTTGCGTTCTTCGGGCCCCACCTTGCGGATCTGTCTGGCCTTGAGGCCGAGGTAGCCCGAATAGAGCATCAGGCCCAGCAGCCCCCACATCAGCACGGGGTGGACAAAATTCAGGGCGAAGGGCATGGCACCGGGGCGAGGGAGGGGAGCCGCTCCGGCGGCATCCCCTTCACTCTTGGCAGAGCTTCCTGGGGTGATTCCGCAGCCAACCTGGAGATTGCCGGCGGCCGCCTTCGGTGCTTCAGGGCGCCAGCCGCTCGATGCTCCAGGTCGCGGCGCCCCCTTCCCCGGCCGGCTCGGCGGGCCGGTAGCGGAAGCGATCGTGCAGGCGGTTGCTGCGGCCCTGCCAGAACTCGAACTCGAACGGCACCACCCGCAGCCCACCCCAGGCCGGCGGCAGCGGCACCTGGCCATCGGCGAAGCGGCGCTGCATCGCCTGCCACTGCATCTCCAGGATCGAGCGGGAGCCGATCACGGCGCTCTGCTGGGACACCCAGGCCCCCAGCCGGCTGCCGACGGGGCGCGAGAGGAAGTAGGCCAGCGATTCGGCGGCGCTGATCCGCTCGGCCCGGCCCAGGATGGCCACCTGCCGCTCCAGCCCGTACCAGGGAAACAGCAGGCTCACCTGCGGATGGGCGGCGATCTCGCTGGCCTTGCGGCTTTCGTAGTGGGTGAAGAAGACGAAGCCCCGCCCGTCGAAGGCCTTGAGCAGCACCGTGCGGGCGCTGGGGCGCACACCATCGCTGGTGCCCAGCACCATGGCGTTGGGCTCGTCCAGCTCGGCGGCCACCGCCTGATCGAACCAGCGCCGGAACTGCGCCACCGGATCGTCGGCCAGATCCCCCCGCCGCAGGTCCTGGCGCCGGTAGTCGCGGCGCAGCTGGGCGGGATCGGTGGGGGTGGCTGGATCGCCCATGGCCAGCCGTCGCGCGGCGTCGTGCATGCCCCAGCCTGGAGCCTGCGGAGCCATGGGTCAGCCCTCCTATCGTGTTACATGTAACCGCAGGCGGGAGTCCATGGACCCAGCGACCGATCCCGACGGCCTCCGTCTGGAGGCCACGCGCCTGAAGGTGCGTGCCCATCGCCAGCGGTTGCGTGCCCAGGGGTTGCGGCCGATCCAGATCTGGGTGCCCGACGTGCGCTCGCCCCGGTTCGCCTCCGAGGCCCGTCGCCAGAGCCTGCTGGCCAATGCCGGCTCCCTGGAGGCCGAAGACCAGGCCTTCCTGGACGCCATCTCCATCTGGCCGGATCTGGATCAGGAATGAATCGCGGCGAAATCTGGACCGTGGCGGGTGGGCCGGCCTACGCGGGCAAGCCCCGACCAGCGGTGATCGTGCAGGACGATGCTTTCGCCGCCAGGGATTCGGTGACGATCTGTCCGCTCACGAGCCAGACCACGGACCTCCCCCTGTTCCGAATCCCGGTGGAACCCTCCCCCACCAATGGTCTGGCCGTCACCAGTTGCCTGATGGTGGACAAGCTCACCACCGTGCCCCGTGCACGGCTGGGTCGAAGGATCGGGATCCTCGATGACGCGCTTCTGGTGCGGATGAATCGCTCCATCCTGGTGTTCCTGGGCCTGGCCCGCTGAGCGTCTTCGGTGAAGGCATGGCGACAGGCCAGGTGCGAGACCTGCACTTTGCCCAGTGGGTGTGATCCAGGCTGGCAACAGCAGTTGAGACACCGGTGGCACTTCCCTGTGCAGCCGCCCAAACCCCTTGGCCACCCGCGCCGTCTACTCGTTCACCGGCTTTCCCGGCGTCCCGGAGCGCCATCTCTACCTCCACCACGACGGCTACCCCACCGGCGCCGCCTGGCGCTTCGCCACGGCCCTGCGTCAGCGACCGGAGCCGGAGGCCTTTGCGGCCGCGTTCCAGGCCAGCCAGCCAGGCGCCGAACCCCTGGCCGCCCCCGGGCAGGCCGCCGATGCCGAGTACCGCTACCGGGTGCAGTTGCTGGCCGGCGGTGGTGCGCTGCAGGTGGCCTGCTGGCGGCGGCTGCCGGGCGGCACCACCTGGGAGCCCCGCTGCGGGCCGATGGAACTGGAGCTGTTCATCCGGCGCTTCATGCCGGGGGATCCACTGTGATCAAGCGTGTCTGGAGCGGCAGGTCGGCCGATTCAGGTTCGTCAAGCAGAAGCGCCCCAGCCATCGCGCTTGAAGGCATCGATCTGGTCGGGCGTGAACGCCCCTTCCGTCGGCAGGCTGTGGCGCAAGGCTCGGATCTGCTCCAGTCGCTCGGCGGCCGTGATGGCCTGGGGCGGAAGGGCCACGTCCAGGCACACGATCGCTTCGTTATTGAGGCTGCGGCGATGTTGCTGGGCCGCTTGCTTCAGGCGGCCGTAGAGGTCGTCAGGGAGATTTCTGAGGGTGAGGCTCCTGGCCATCGCGCAGCCGAGACAGTGGCGACCATTCTCCAACCGATACGGTTTCAACGAAACGTCCCCTCCCTCAGCCCCCCCGCTTCAGAAACCGCCGCACCTGCTCCGGCCAGTCGCCAGGCAAATCCCCCGGCCGGAGGGTCGTGCTGGCCATCGAGGCCAGCAGCGGCACGCCGCCCAGCCGCAGGCTCTCTCCCACATGCAGCACCACCGCCAGGCCGATCAGCAGCCAGGCCACCAGGTGCAGGCTGTAGGCCAGGTGGTGCAGCTGGCCGTCCCGCAGCCAGTCCTCCTGCATCAGCTTGCCGGTGGCCACCGCCAGCCCCAGGGCCCCCAGGGCCATGCTGTTGGTGATTCGCTTCAGGCGCGCCCGGCCCAGGCTGAGGGCGTAGGCGGCGAAGACCAGGCCCAGGGGCAGCAGCAGAAAGCCCGCCTGGCCGTGCTGGTCGATCCAGCTGCCGGGCGGGGTGAAGGGCAGCCGCCCCCAGCGGCCGTCGTAGCGGCTGTAGACGAACAGACCGCTCAGCCAGGCGGCCAGCACCAGCACCGCCGTGACCCCGTGGGTCAGCCGCAGCAGGGAGGGTTGGTAGGGGGGGCGCGCCATGGCGACGGGAGCCGTCCAGGTTCAGGGCTCAGCGTGTCATGGCTGAGCGCGGCGACGCCACCAGCCCGCGTTTGATCAGGGGCTGCAGGTCGGCGATGCGCAGGCCGCCCGCCACGTCTTCGACGGTGCCCCGGCCGCGCAGTTTGGTGAGGGTCCGGGAGGCCGTCTCCCTTGCCAGGCCGGCCAGCAGACCCAGTTCCCGCTGGGCGAGGGCCGGAACTGTGGCCTGCGGGTCTGCTGCGGACGAGCTGCGCTGGGCGAGATAGGCCAGCGCATTCAGCAGGCGCGTGGTGGCATCGCTGTCCTGAATGGCAAACCGCTGGTTGAGGTCGCGCAGGCGTGACGCCTCCATCCGGGCCAGGGCCAGGGCGAAACCGGCTTGTTGCTGCAGCAGAGCCTCGAACGGCTCCTCCCGCAGCTTCACCACCGCGACCGGGGTGAGGGCCACCACGTCGGCCGAGCGCGCCGTGTCGGCGAGGGAGGCCATCTCTCCGAAGAGACACCCTGGCCCGAGCACCGCGAGCACCACTTCATCGCCATCGGTGGTGTGGGTGCGCACCTTGGCCATCCCGGCGGTGATCAGGAACAGGGATCCCCCCCAGTCCTGCTCCATCACGAGCACCTGGTCGGAACCATGGCGGCTTTCCAGATGCCGATCCAGCAACTGCCCGCACTGCCCGGCCGTGAGCGAGGCAAACAGCGGCAGGGCCTGGAGTGCTTCGGCCGTGAACGCATCCATGGGCCGAACAATACGTTTGGCGGATGACATCCCAGCGGCGGATGGCACCGAAACGTGTTCTTTCTCAGCAGAATCCCCCGGGCCGGGGGAACCCTGGCCCGGGGGGGAAGGAACGGCCTTCCGGGACGCTCAACGCTTCATGCCGAGCAGCCAGTCGGAGGGTTTGGTCGTGGTGGGAAGGGCCATCGGCCGTCCCTTCGCCACGCTGGAGACGCTGCTGACGCCGGCGGTCTTGGGGAAGGGGCCCTGGGGACGGGGGCCGTCCTGGGCACTCCTGGCGATCGAGGGTTTCACCCCACTGATGGGGATGGCCATGGCCGGGGCGAGGCTGATCGTGCTCCCGCTGACGATGACAGCGGCGCCAATGATGGCAGTGCGAAAGGACTTGAGAGATTTCATGGGGCCTGGGGGAGAGGGGGAGGCGTTGGATTCGCCTGTCGTTTCACTCTCCGGGATCTGGATCGATGGGGTGTTGATCTGGGTCCACCGGGGCGATGAGATTGCTCAAGCCCGGGTGTGATCCGGATCACTGGTTCCCAGGGCCTCCCGCCGCTGGGCGGACAACAGAATGGGCCCGGAGGAATCCGGGCCCGGTCGGAGCTCAGCGAGGGGACGGCTGGGCGGGGTTCAAAGCCCCACTAACCGATCGACGGTGCCGTGAGGGCTACGGGGGTGCTGGCGGCGGCCGCCAGATCGAGGGGGAAGTTGTGCACGTTGCGCTCGTGCATCGCCTCGATGCCCAGGCCACCGCGGTTGAGAATGTCGGCCCAGGTGTTGATCACCCGGCCCTGGTGATCCATCACCGAGTGGTTGAAGTTCAGCCCGTTGAGGTTGAACGAGAAGCTCACCACCGCCAGGGCGGCGAACCAGATCCCCACCACCGGCCAGGCGGCCAGGAAGAAGTGGAGACTGCGGCTGTTGTTGAAGGAGGCGTACTGGAAGATCAGCCGGCCGAAGTAACCGTGGGCGGCCACGATGTTGTAGGTCTCCTCCTCCTGGCCGAACTTGTAGCCCCGGTTGAGGGACTCGGTCTCGGTGGTCTCCCGCACCAGGGAGCTGGTGACGAGTGAGCCGTGCATGGCGGAGAAAAGGGCGCCGCCGAAGATGCCCACCACCCCGAGCATGTGGAAGGGGTGCATGAGCACGTTGTGCTCCGCCTGCAGCACCAGCATGAAGTTGAAGGTGCCGGAGATGCCCAGGGGCATGGCATCGGAGAAGGACCCCTGGCCGATGGCGTAGATCAGCAGCACGGCGGTGGCGGCGGCCACCGGCGCCGAGTAGGCCACGGCGATCCAGGGGCGCATCCCCAGCCGATAGCTGAGCTCCCACTCCCGGCCCATCCAGCAGAAGATGCCGATCAGGAAGTGGAAGATGATCAGCTGGTAGGGGCCGCCGTTGTACAGCCACTCGTCGAGGCTGGCGGCTTCCCAGATGGGGTAGAAGTGCAGGCCGATGGCATTGCTCGAGGGCACGACGGCGGCGGTGATGATGTTGTTGCCGTAGAGCAGGCCGCCGGAAACGGGCTCCCGGATGCCGTCGATGTCGACGGGCGGGGCGCCGATGAAGGCGATGACGAAGCAGGCGGTGGCTGTCAGCAGGGTGGGGATCATCAGCACGCCGAACCAGCCCACGTAGAGGCGGTTCTCGGTGCTGGTGACCCAGGTCTTGAAGCGATCCCAGGGATGGAACCCGGAACGCGACAGGTTGGTGGTAGTCATGGCAGGACATCCGAAGATGGACAGACCGGCAGGGGGTGGCGACACCGCCTTGCAGATGGGCCGCTTTCCCTTGTCGGACAATAAAACGATAACGTTGAATCACCTGCGATCGAGGCTCCTGCCATGCGTGCTTCTGCTCAACCTGTGGCGGCCGCGCCTGCCTGCCGCCGGCGCCCCTGGGCCCCATGGCTGGCGCCCCTGCTCCTGGGGTTGCTGCTGGTGCTGACCCTGGCCCCCGGCCTGGCCCGCGCCGATGAGACCCAGCGCTGGAGCCTGCGCGACCAGGACGACAACCGCTGGTCGCTGCGGATCTTCGCCCAGCCCGATCCCGCCTACCCCAGCGGCGATCGCCTGCGCCTCAGCGCCCTCACACCGGGGCTTGCCGTCGATCACGCCAGCCCCCTGCTGATCAGCGATGGCACCGGTGGCGCCTGGACCCTGGCCAACCGCAGCGAGGAGCTGGTGCCCCCCGATGGCGGCGCCCTGCCGGAGGGGTCGGCCCAGTTCGACATGGCCGACCTGCTGCCCCGCCCCAGTGGGGCTTTGCCCCTGGCCCTCACCCTTCCCCTGGCTGGAGAGAAGTCGGCGTTGGTTGTGCTCGGACCGGAAGAAACGGAAGCCCTGCACGCCTGGCGCGACCCCGGGGCCCCGGTTCAGGAGGGGTGAGGCCTGGGCAGCACCGTGATCGAGCCATTGTTTTCAAGAATGGCCACGTGCACGTTGTCAACGGCGGTGCAGCCTGCCGATCGGATCGCCGCATCCAGTTCATTCCTCGTCAGCTGCGAGCGCCGGAGCACATCGCCATAGATCCTGCCGTTGTGGACCAGCACCTGGGGTCGACCCTCCACGAACATCTCGATGGCTTTGCTGGAGCTTGTCGCCGCCCCCACGAGATGGTTCAGGGCGATCAACGTCAAGGCGGAAATCAGGCCACCGATCAGCGAGTTGTCGCCGCCATTCATGGAGTTCTGTACGGCGTTCGAAAGAATCAGCAGCAGCACCAGATCAAAGGTGGCGAGCTGGCCCACCTGGCGCTTCCCCGTCAGCCGCAGCAGCACCAGCAGAAAGAGATAAACAACGGCACCACGGAAGACAAACTCCCAGATGGGGATGGAAAGATGCGCCATGGAATCAATCGCTGGGGAAAAGCTTCCGCTTGCCGGTTGGTCCCTATCTGCCGATGCGGATGTTGCGCATCGAATCCATCAAGCCCAGAACATTGAGCAGCCAGACCACGACCGCCACGACGACGACAATGTTCAGGATGCGTTTGATCTTGCCATCCATCGGGATGTAGTTGTTGACAAGCCACAGCAGCACCCCGACAACAATCAGGGTGATGACCAGTGAAATCAGGGACATGAAACGTTCTCCTCTCGGTTGAATTTGAGCCGAGTGTGGTTCCGCGCTCCACTGCTCCTGCCCAGACTCAGTTTAGGCAGTCAAGTTTCTTGGGGGTGTGATTGATGCAAAAGTATGGCGTTTCGTTGGCGACTTCTAGGGATCCGTGCAGTAGATCTGCTGCAGATTCTGAATTTGCTGGCACAAGCTCTCCCATCGATCAGAGAATTCCATTGGGTCCCTTTGCTGTTGCATCCCATGTCTGATTGCTTCGGGGACTATCTGCGCACAATCGGTCGCATTCCCCTGCTGACGCCTTCAGAGGAACTGCACCTTGGTGCCCTTGTTCAGGACTGGCGTTCCAACCCGGCTCCTAGCGCTGGCCAGGAACGGCAGGGGCGACGGGCCTTTGCGCGCATGGTGACGGGCAATCTGCGTCTGGTGGTGTCCCTCTGCAAGCAGCAGCACAACCGCATCCGTCTGATGCATCTGGATCCGATGGATGTGGTGCAGGCGGGCAACCTTGGCCTGATCCGTGCCGTGGAGCGTTTTCTGCCCGAGCGGGGCTGCAGGTTTTCCACCTACGGCTCCTGGTGGATCCGCCAGTCGGTGCATCGCCATCTCCAGGAGACGACGGGGCTGATCCGGGTGCCGCCCCAGATGGCCGCCCTGGCCCGCAAGATTCAGGCGCTGCGCATGGCCTCGCCCCAGCCCCTGACACTGGCGGCGATCGGTGCCGAGCTGGGCGAGAGCGTCAAACGGCTGGAGACCGTGCTTCAGGCGTCCCATGACCTGCAGACCCTCTCCCTCGATCAGGCCCTCGGCAGCGGCGATGGGGAGGTGTCTTTGACCGATCTGATCGGTGATCCCAGTGAGCCCGGTCTGCAGGACGACTACCACTGGCTCCATGGTGAGCTCAGCCAGCTGAACCCCATGGAGCGCCAGGTGCTGGGCCTTCGCTTTGCCGACGACGGTTCCCCATCGCTGGCCCAGATCGGGCAGTCCATCGGGCTGTCCAAGCACAAGGTGCAGCATGTGGAGCGCAAGGCGCTGCTCAAGTTGCGGCAACGCCTGGCCAAGGACCTCTGATCCCTGGCATCGCCTTGCTCTCATACGGCCCGGCCGGTGAGCAGCCGGGACACAATGACGATCAAGGCGATGACCAGCAGGAGATGGATGAAGCCGCCCATGGTGTAGGACGTCACCAGTCCAAGCAACCAGAGAATCACCAGAATGACGGCGATTGATTCCAGCATGGGGTCTCCTTATCGATGGGAATGGATGGATCGAAATGGCGCTTACTTGATCTTGTCGGCCAGCTTGTCGGAGGCATCACTGGCCTTGCGGGCCACGGCCTTGGCGCCGTCCTTCACGGCTTCTTTCGCGTTCATGGCGGAGGCTTGCACTTGCTTGGCCTTGCCCTTGACCTGATGGCCTGGATCACCGGTGATTTCGCCATAGGCGGATTCCAGCTTGCCTTCGGTTTCCTTGGCTTTGGCGGACATCTTGTCGGACATGGCGGCGATGGTGATGGGGGTCATGGAGCGTGCATGGCTGGCCATGGCGGCGGCTGGCCATTGGATCATCAGGGTGACCACCAGGGCGGCCACGGAGGCCAGCGAGAGCAGGCGTCTTCGGATGGGAATTCTCATCGGGTCTTGCTTCAAGGGGGTTCCTCCCTTCTTTACCGAGCTTCCTGCTCCGCGTAGACGTCTGATGCCGCCATTGGGGCCCGCAGGATGCAGCGTCCGGCGCTTGTTCAGTGGTGCCAGGCTGTCTGAGCTCTGTAACGATTCATTCCTTTTCTGCTGCACTCTGCGTCGCTTCTGCCATAAGCAGCCAGACCCATTGGCAGGCCGTCATGAACACCACCCGCCTGGAGGCCTTCAGTGACGGCGTCCTGGCCATCGTCATCACGATCATGGTGCTGGAGATCAAGGTGCCCCACGACACCCAACCGGCGGCTCTGGTGCCCCTGATCCCTGTCTTCCTGAGCTATCTGCTGAGCTTCATCTATATCGGCATCTACTGGAACAACCACCACCACATGCTGCACACCCTGCAGCGCGTCAGCGGTCCGGTGCTGCTCGCCAACCTGCATCTGTTGTTCTGGTTGTCGCTGGTACCGTTCGCCACCGGCTGGATGGGCCAGAACCACCGGGCGATCGCGCCGGCCTTCCTCTACGGGGCCGTGATGGTGATGGCGGCGGTGGCCTACTTCGTCCTGCAGGGGCGGATCATCGCCAGCCAGGGCAGCGATTCCCTGCTGCTCCGTGCCGTGGGCCGCGACTGGAAGGGTCACACCTCCCTGACCCTCTATCTGGTGGCGATGCTGGCGAGCCTGCGCTCCCCGGCCCTCGCCCAGGTGATCTACGCGCTGGTGGCCCTGATGTGGCTGATCCCCGATCGCCGCATCGAGCGGGTGCTGGCCGACTAGGCGCCCCGGACGCTCACCAGCTCGTCGGCAGCGAAGGCTGCCGCCTGCTCCAGCAGGCGCCGCTCCTCCTCATCGGCCCGGGTGCAGGCGAAGCCGTAGCGGGCCCGCACCCGCTCGGAGGCTTGCCGCAGCGCCAGGGTGCCCTTGGCCCGCAGCTCCGCCACCGTCACGGTCTGGCCCGGGGCGAGGTGCTCGAGGATCACCGTGGACGGGGAATAGAGCCGGCTCCTGCCCCCGTCCGGCCATTCCAGCGTCAGCTCCACTTCCGGCATGGCGCCCCCCACCACCCATTGGGCCCATTGTGCGCCGGGGCCGTCCCGGCGGCGGTGGCGATCACGACAGCGCCCCGAAACCGGTGAGGGGCGCCTCACCCCGCCAGATCTCCTCCTGCTGCCCCTCCGCCTCCAGCACCAGCCTGCGCGCCTCCGTGAACGTGCCGATCCGCGCCAGCAGCAGGCCGCCGCAGGCCGCGACCCTCTCCGCCAGCCGAACCTCCTGATCGGGCCGGGCGGCCAGCAGGAAGCCGAAGCTGGGGAAGCAGGTGAGCCAGGGCTCCATGGCCACCCCCGCGGGGGGCTGGATCGCCCCCAGATCCAGGCTCAGGCCGCAGCCGGCCGCCTCGCAGAACATGGCGGCGGTGCCCACCAGGCCGCCCATGCTGATGTCCTTGGCGGCATGGACGCTGGCGTCGGCCGCCAGTTCCGCCATCAGGGCCAGCTGGCGCCGCAGCCGGGCGGGGTCGGCGCCGGTGGCCGCATCCCAGCAGAGGAAGTCGCCGCGGAAGCCGCCGTTCGGGTCGATCAGCAGGTGGCAGTGGTCGCCGGGACGGGCCGCACGGGCCGAGAGCACCGGGCCGGCCGCTGTGCCCAGCACCGCCACCGCCAGGGCGTCGTAGGGGCTGTGCAGGTTGGTGTGGCCCCCCACCACCGGCACCCCGAACACCTCCGAGGCCCGGCGCAGGCCCGCCAGGATCGGTTCCGCCTGGGTGGCGCTGCGGCACCAGAGGCTGTCCACCACCGCGATCGGGGTGCCGCCCATGGCGGCGATGTCGCTGAGGTTCACCAGCACGCCGCACCAGCCCGCGAACCAGGGGTCGGCGGCCACCAGGGCCGGGTCCAGGCCCTCACTGGCCAGCAGCAGCGGCGTGGCCACCGGCGGCAGCAGGGCGGCGTCGTCGCCGAGGGCGGCGGCGGGGCCCATTTCGGGGAAGGGCTGGTGGGGGAAGGCCGCCGCCGTTGCCTGGATGTCGGTCTTGCCGGTGAGGCCGCTGAGCTGACGCAGTCCGGCGGCCAGGGCCGCCAGGGGCGGATCGTGCGCCTCCTGGCGGCTCACGCCACCGCCCGGGGCACGGGCTGGGGTCGCCTCTCCAGGCCGGGCTGGTAATAGGCGAGGTCGGCCTCCATCAGGTGGTGGGGCAGGCCGCGGATCTCCAGCTCATCGATCGAGGCCCAGTGCAGGCGCTGGAAGAAGCGCGCGTTCTGGAGCTGCACCGTGGCCAGGACGCGGTCGCAGCCCCAGCCGTTGGCCGTCGTCACCGCCTTCCAGATCAGGCCCTTGCCGATCTGGTTGTGGCGGCGGTGCTCGCCGTGCACCCCCAGCCGGCCGCCGTACCAGAGGCGGGGCCGCTCCTCCAGGATCCGCACCACCCCCACCACGCCGCTGCCGCTGGCGGCGCTGTGGTCGAGGGCGGCGATGGGATAGGCGTGGCCATCCTTCTCGTCCCGGTCGGAGTCTTCGAACAGGTGCTGCTCCTGGCAGAAGATGGCGCTGCGCAGCTGCCAGTAGCCCTGCTCCAGCGGCGTGCCGCCCCGCAGCAGGTGGAAGGAGAAGCGCTGGGAGCTGGCCGTGGGCGAGAGGCGGAAGTCCTCGGCATCGATGGCCACCCCCCGCCGCACCGAGGGGGTGAAGGCGGCCGGCGCCGAGCTGGCGCTGCGGCCGATGTCGTGGCTGGAGGGGTCGATGAAGAACATGGCCGCGCTCAGGGGGTGGCTTCGAACAGGGACAGGGCCGAGCAGGCACCGCACTTGGCGCAGCCGGCCGCCATGGCCTCGGACCTGAGGTCGGAGGCCCGCAACCGGTCGCCCACGGCCGTGTACACCGCCACCATGAAGTCGGTGGAGGGGGCGGGATGGGCCTCCAGGGGCGTGCCGGCGATCGGCACGAAGGGCACCACGAAGGGGTAGACGCCCAGGGCGATCAGACGCTCGCTCACGGCGATCAGCGACGCGGCGCTGTCCCCCAGGCCGGCCAGCAGGTAGGTGGATACCTGGCCGCGACCGAACACCGCCACGGCCTCGGCGAAGGCCTCCATGTAGCGCTCCAGCCCCAGCTCCGACTTGCCCGGCAGGATCCGCCGCCGCACCTCCTCCTCCACCACCTCCAGGTGCATGCCGAGGCTGTCGACACCGGCCGACCTCATGCGCCGGTACCAGGCGGGGTCGTCCGGGGGCTCGCACTGGGCCTGGATCGGCAGGTCGACCCGGGCCTTGACGGCGGCGGCGGTCTCGGCCATCAGCCGGGCGCCCCGGTCATCGCTGTTGGGGGTGCCGGTGGTGAGCACCAGCTGGCGTACGCCATCGAGACGCACCGCCGCCTCGGCCACCTCCGCCACCTGCTCCGGCGTCTTTCGCACGAGGGTGCGGCCATCCTCCAGCGACTGCTCGATGGCACAGAACTGGCACGACTGGGTTCGGTCGCGGAAACGGATGCAGGTCTGCAGGAGGGTGGTGGCCAGCACGTCCCGGCCGTGCAGCAGGGCGATGGAGCGGTAGGGGATGCCTTCGGCCGTGGTCAGGCCGTAGAAGCGCGGCTCGGGCGGGGTCTCGACGGCCATGGCCGCCGCCGCCGTGCCGCTCACCTCCAGCCCGCCGCCGGCGGCGGTGGCCAGCCGGTAGGGCGAGCTGCCGGCCACGGCGTTGTAGACGGGCACCATCACGGTGGTGCCGTCGATGCTGAGGGCGCGGTGATCCGACGGGCCGGCGCCGCCCCGGCGACCGGGGTTGCCGGGCACCGCCGGGTCGACCACCCCGTGCACCTGCAGTTCGGTGAGCCGGCGCCCCAGGGCGCGGCGATCGTGCTCAGCCATGGTGCAGCTCCTCCAGCAGCGGCAGGCCCGGAGCCGTCTCGCCGGCGGGCTCTGGGGGCCGCTCATGCAGCTGGCGGGCGGGGCTGCGGTCGATCAGCAGCCCCAGCAGGTCGGGGCGG
>CALRQM020000050.1:0-20598 GCA_943370335.1 Bordetella parapertussis
ACGATCACGCTGGATGTTCTGGGTGACACCAGCTTCGAGAGTGATGAAGACATCACGATCACCCTGAGCAACGCCACGGCCCCCAACGGCACGGCAACCATCAGCACGCCCAGCGCCAGCAGCACCATCGTCAATGACGATGCGGCCCCACTTCCCATCATCTCCCTCGCCGTTGCTCCACCCTCCGTCACGGAAAACGGCGCCGGCAATCTCCTCTACACCTTCACCAGAACCGGCGATACAACCAATACCCTCGCCGTCAACTACGCCATCAGCGGCACCGCCACCAACGGCACCGATTACACCACCATCCCCGCCAGCATCATCTTTGCCGCTGGCTCCACGACAGCCACACTCACCATTGATCCAACCGCTGACACGGTCCTTGAGCCCAATGAAACCGTCGCCCTGACCCTCGCCTCCAGTGCCGCCTACATCGTCGGCACCCCAGCCGCCGTCACCGGCACCATCACCAACGACGATGCCGCCGCCTTCTCCATCGATGATGTCTCCATCACCGAAGGCGATGCCGGCACCAAACTCGCTGTCTTCACGGTCACCCTCAACAACGCCGTAGCTGGTGGTGCCACCATCAACTACGCCACAGCTGATGGCTCCGCCGCCGCCGGCTCCGATTACGTCGCCACTTCCGGCACCCTCAACTTCACAGGCACAGCTGGTGAAACCAAAACCGTCTCCGTCACCCTCAACGGCGACACGCTTGTCGAACCCAACGAAACCTTCTCCCTCAATCTCTCCTCCCCCACCAACGGCGTCACACTCGCCGATTCCCAGGGCCTGGGCACCATCACCAATGATGATCTGGGACTCGTCATCAATGGAACAAAGGACAGGGATTCCATGGTGGGAACGGACGGCGACGACGTGATCACCGGACTCCAGGGATCCGACACGATTCGAGGCAATGGCGGCGCCGATCAGTTCGTCTACAGGAGCATTGTCGATGCCGGGGATACCATCATCGACTTCAACAGAGCCCAGGCAGACAAGGTCGACTTGAGAGGAGCCCTGGCGAGCGTTGGCTACACGGGAACAACGCCCATCAGCGACGGCTATCTCACGTTCGTCGCCAAGGGAAGCGACACCTTGCTACAGATCGATCCCGATGGATCGGGCCTGGCCGTGGCCAGGAACTTCATCCTGTTCAAGAGCATTGATGTGACCACCCTCAGCAATCCAGACAATTTCATTCTCTGAACTCACTCCTCTGGACGCGACCTTGGCCACGATCTGGAACACCTGCCGCCCTACGCGGATTGGGAGGAGCCAAGGGTCAGATGAGCCAAACTTGAGCTAAGCTGAGAAGAAATTCAGGTGATCCCCCTCCATCCCTGTCCAGCCCGAATCTCCAGGACCGCCATGGCTTCCCTGGACCCTTAGACAGCACAGGCCCAGTGATTGACTGTCCATCCTCCTGAACCAACCATCCCTCCCATGACCAGCCTCATCCCCAAGCTTGTCTTCACGACGACAGGTCTGGCTCTCAGCATGGCGCTGGTCCAGCCTGGTCCCCTCAAGGCGGCGGTCATCGACTACACCTTTGAAATCCTGATTGACTCAGGCCCCCTGCAGCCCAACAGCTACTCCGGCACGTTCGCCTACGAAAGCAGCACGTTGCAGTTGACAGATTTTGGCTTCACCTTCCAGGGACAGCAGTACGATGTAAACAGCGATCCAAGCGCTTCCGTCTCCTTAACCAATGGGGTCTTTCTCGGACTGGAGTATTCGGTCAGCACCCTTCCTTCCTTCTCCTTTGTTCCTGGCTTTTTTGATGTCGGGGAAGCGTTTTTCACCTACGATCTTGCCGCTTTCGGAGGACAGGCTGGTGCAGGAAACATTTCATACACCAAAGTCGGTCAGTCTGATGTGTCACCGGTACCCGCACCGCTTCCCCTTCTTGGAGCTGCCGCCTGCTTCGGTTACAGCCGCACGCTGAGAAAACGGATCCAGGGCGCCATCAAGTCAACGGCCTCTGACACCATCCGCAGCTGACCATTCGCCAAGCTGGGGCACAGTGACGGATGGGCTTTGGTGCCCTGCAGTCAACGGCGGGTTACTTGATGGCCAGGCCACCGATGGAGCAAGCCTGGAGCCCTGCCTACTCTGGTCTTGAAGGATGTAGAGAAGGCCGCTCATGCGACTATCCCAAACCATCTGATGCAAATCTGCGGCCTATCTGCATCAGGCATTAAGTTGTAGCCGAATGCACAGCATGTTTACACACCTCAGAGAATGAGGTGGTCTGGGTTTTCTGGACAGGCCCCATCGCTAACCTCTGAGGCGGGGCACTGCCCAATCAAGCGAGCCTGGCCCAGGTTGCTGGCGCGCCCGTCATCGCTGACCGCTAGGTCGACCGTTCCAACGCGAATCTGTCCGCTTGAACACCTGTTGGCCAGACAGGTGCGCCGGGTTCGCTGTGCCAGTTCAGCCTGTTCTGGCGCGGGATTCTCAACAAGCAAAACGGCAAACCAACCGATCGGACTGTGATGCGCTGTCCATTGACCGGGTTCGGCTGTGTCCAATCGACCCGAAGCCTGGCAGGTGTGCCAGTTGGCACTATTGCGAACGTCTGAAGCCACGAAACCCCAGCGCTCCCTTGCTGGCGGCCTGCAGCGCTGAATCTGGTTGACTCCTGCGCTGCCAATCCTCATCCGGCAGAGGCGGGAACGGCCCAGGGTCTTGCACACCACTCGCGCGGCCATAGATCGCCGTGCTCACCCGCATAGGGCCTGTCCCGGCGCAGTAGTTGAGCGCCTGGGTCATCGAATCAACCATGTCGTCATGGGTACCTGAGGGGAAGGCCAGCAGCTCATCGAGGAAGCCCTGCAACCATGGCGCCGATCGTGGTAACCACACCCGCGCCTGCTCAAACTGCACAGCAGCAGCGTTCGCCCTGGCCACCTTCCCGCCCAAAGGTCGTACGGCCCGCACAGAAAAGCCCTGCGCCTGGCGGGTGAGTGTGTCGATCACCGCAGGCCCGTTGGCCGTATCTTCGATCAGCAGTTCGCCCCATTGCCACCGCTTGTGACTGGCGGTGATGGCTAGAAGCGTGTCGGTGAAGCCCAATCGGCGGGTGTCGTTATCCAGCAACCAGAGGCCGGTGCTGTGCTGTCCCCAGACCTGCAAGGAGACGAAATCGCTCTGATCGGAGCCCTTGAACGCGCAGTCGATCGAAGCCACTAGGCGGACGAAGCTCCGTGGCACCTCTGGAGGCTCGTAGAACTTGAACCAGCTCCGATCGAAGACAGAACCGGCGGCAAGGCTGGGCCGCTGCTGATACAGCGCCTCCCACCATCGGGCCGACATTCCTGCCCGGATCTTGGCCAATGCATCGGCGTCGAACCGTTCAGGGCACAGCGGCTCACCAGGCTCCCGCCAGTCCGGTTCCTGGGACCAGGTACTGGCCTCGGTCTGCTGCTCAGCAATGGCAGGCATGTCGATCACATGCCAGCTCCCAGCCGTTGCCTCACAATCCAGCAGCCGTCCGGCCAGGTCGTCGCGGTGCCAGCGGGTCTGCACTACCAGTTGGGCCGCGTCAGGCTCTGCACGGCGATCGAAGACGCTCTGCCACCAATCCCATGCCCGCTCCCGTTGTGTGGGGCTGTCGGCTGCTACGGCGTCTCTTACGGGGTCGTCGAGGATGCCCCAGTCGTATCCCTTGCCGGTTGCGCCACCGCCAACGCCAACGGCCCAAAGGCCACCGCCTGCTGCTGTGTTCCAGCGATCGGTGGCCCTGCTGTCGGCAGCGATGGCACCACCATCGTGCAGGAAGTAACCACGAGCCTCCCTGCTGAAGGATTCAGCCAACGTGGCCCCATAGGAGGCAAGGCCTACGAACCGGCCAGGGGAACGGCGCAGCAGGAAGGCAGGGAACAAGCGGGAGGCAATCAGGGACTTCCCTGAGCGGGGAGGCATGAAGACCATCAACCGCTTGCGGTGCCCATCTGCTACCCGTTGCAGCGCATCCAGCAGCACCGCAACGTGCGGATAGATCACCACCTGGGGAGCAACACGGGTGACGAACTCATTGAAATTGCCGACCGGGCGCTCAGCGAGACGTGCTTCGATCTCGGCCAGCTGCATCCGGGCCAGGGCCTGTCGGACCGGATCACTCCGCATGTTCTGGTGCGGCGATGATGCCAGCAGCAGCGAGACGCAGCAGTAGATCTTGGCGCTGGTCGGCCCTTAGCCCTGCGGATTCGATCGCGCTGACCACCTGTCCCATGGCCCGGTTCACTTCACGGGTGACGGCGCTGTTATCGCTCCAGCCGGTGCGCCATGCACTTGAGTGACTGAGCAGCCACCGGGCGTCGGCGGTGTCCTGAGAGGCCAACAGCTTTGCCACCAGGGCCTGCTCACCCGCCTGGCGGCCTTCATGGAGCGCAGCAAGTAGGTCAGCTTCAAGATCGGTTCCGACCCCCTCACGGGCGTTCTTAAGCCAAGCCTTGAGGCCGCCATAGGAAACGCTCACGGCTGCTGCGATGGATTCCAGGCGAAGGCCGAGGGCGGCCAGCTCGCGCACCTTGGCAACCATCTCGGCGTTGAGCTTTCGGTGTGGCAGGCGGTCGGTCATGTTCTCATCTTTCCTGCGTGGCCACCAGAAGCTCCAGCACATTGCACATCGGCGCTGATGTCAGTTGGGCCTCACCGCCAGGTTGGATCGAGCAAGTACTGGTCAATGCTGTCGGGGTCGCCGTCGCGCTCCTCATCCCGCAGGGCTTCGATTGCCGCCGTCACCGCCGGGCGCCCATATCCCGCGCCCAGGTGCTGCAGCACATGGCGGACAGCGCTGGGGTGGGTCGCGGCCAGCTTCATCGCCCGCAGCGCCCCGGCCACGGCCTCCCGCACAGTGAGCAGCCCGCCGGGGGATGGGCCGTCCTCTGGCGCAACCGTCGGAGGTTCCGTCGGGGGGTTGCGCCGCCCCAGATCGTCTGTGTCACAGCCGGTTTGGGGAGTTGGCGCAACCGGAGCAACCTTTTTCCCCTCCTTGTTACTGGGAAGGGTATGCGCCCCCTTTAGAGGTAACCCCTTATGTCTCTCCTCCGCTAAATAACCCAAAAAAGGTTGCGTAGGATGCGCCAAGTGGGGTAGAGCGCTTGCGCTGCTGGTGGTTTCGGCTGGCGCAACCTCATCGGAAAGGTTGCGCCAAGGTTGCTCCGGTTGCGCCAAGGGCGGCCTTCCCGGCTGGCCGGGACGGTCCATGTCACCCCCGCCGGGAAGCCAGACCCGCGCCTTCGGTTTGCCGGGCCGGTGGACTTCGTGCTTCGTCCGCACGAACCCCGCTCGCTTGAGCGCATCGGAGGCCCGCATTTCATCGGCCCTGCTGATCGACTCAAGCAGCCGCAGGTTCGCGCCGACGATCGCCTCGCGGGTGTCGAACCCACCTGGCGTCAGAGTGCCCTCAGCCCAACCCGCTAGGGCCGTCTCCCATTCGTCGACCGCCTCCCACTCGCCGTTGCGAACGTTGCTGGCCGCCTGCTCAGCTGGCGTCAGCCGCCACTGTGCCCCGCCCCGATAGGCCAGCACCGCCGCCTTCCAGATCGCGTCCCGGTCGCGTTTCGCGCCGGGGCCATCAATGAAGGCCCCGCTGTCCTTGCGCTGCGGGCAGTCGATCACCAAGAACCGCCGATTACCTTCCTTGTCGGTTAGGAACCCGTCGCCATTGACGGCTGCCACCATCACGAACTGCCGGGGGAAGGTTTCTGCTCGCCGGGCATAGGGCGGGCGGAACGTGTCGCAGTTGGTTGAAACTGTGGAGCGCACCGATGCCGCCTGTTTGGCGGTCGTCATCTTGTCCAGCTCATCGAAGTCGTAGAACCAGGCGCGGTGCATCGCCATCGCCTGATCCTTGCCGTTGTCGGTGTCGCGGCTGGCGACATAGAACGCTCCGGCCAGGGCTTGCCAGAACTCGGTCTTGCCGATGCCTTGTGCCCCCCGCAGCACCACTACCCCCCCCGATGGGCAGCCGGGCTCATAGATGCGAGCCACTGCTTCGATCAGCTTGCAGCGGATCATTGCGGCGCTCAGCGAATCATCAACGCTCAGGTAACGGGCGGCGATGGTGTCCAGGTCGATCGTCGGCAGCGTTGGATCGCCCGCCACCCGCTCGAGGTACTCCCGCACCGGATGAAAGCCATGGGCGCGGGCCACCTCGCGGGTGCCGTCAAAGCAATCAACCTTGCTGACCTTCCAGCCCGCCTGCTGAGCGCGGACGTACAGCAGTTCCTCGGCGTCGGCCCGCAGCTCGCGGCCATCGAACTCGATGCGGGAACTTAGTAGATTCATGCGCAGCCGATCGCCAACGCCAGCCCCTAGGGCATTGGCCCACGTGCCCGCGTTGGCGCTCCACTCCGGCACCGCCCCGGCGCAGGAAACAAGCTGCGCCTCTGGTGGGGCATCAGCCGGTAGCGGCTTCGGCGGCGGGGCTTGCTTGTGCTGCTCGATAGTGACAATCCGCCTGGCGGAGTCCACAGGGAACCCGATGCCCTTGGCTGCGCCAGCCACCAACTGGCGCACCGCATCACGGTTGAGCCCCGCCAGCACGGCCAGCCGCGCCAGGTGACGCATTGCCAGCGGCTGCCAATCCACCCGCAGGTTGCGGTCCCATTGCTCTGGCAGCAGGCGGATCAGCTCACGGGCCTTGAACCGCTCGATGGATTCGAACTCCCCTTCGGCCGCGGCCTTGAAGAACTCACAAGCGCCACCCTTCGGCCCGGCCAGGTCAGCGGGGAAGAACGCCAGTCGCAGTCGGCTGCGATGCAGCCCCGCAGCGATCAACTGGGACCAGACCGCCGGGTTGTCGCTGGCGTCGGCGTCATAGATCAACAGCTCCACCGATGACGCCAGGCGTTTGTGTGCCGTGACCCCAGCGATGCCCTGCACCGTCTGGCCGGTGGCCAGGTGCAGCCGCAGGGCATCCTTCCAGCCTTCGGTGGCGATCGTCGGGTCGCCGTTGCCGAAGGTGACGGCGCTCTGCGGCTTCCCGCAGCGGTTGAGGTACTTGAGGCCTTCGCCGTTGGGTGCGATAGGTGGATCGTCGCAGCGCAGCTGGCCGAAGTCGCCGTCGAAGGGCAGCAGAAGGCCGCCGGTGACGTGGCCCCGGTAGCGGTAGCCCAGGACTGCGGCCTCGGTTGGGGTGATGCTGCGGGCGCCGCAGTCGATGGCCACCTGCACGGCGTCATCGCTCCCCAGTTCACCCAGCAGGTGTTGGCGATGGGCGAGAGATAGCGCAGTGGCAGGGCTGGCCCCGGTGAGGCAGGTGGGGGCAACCGTGGCACCGTAAAAATGGGCGGAGGTTTCTGGTTGTGATTCCCCTGGTTGCTCTGGCGAGCGCAGTTGGGGGCTTTTCATTCGCCAGCCCCCACGCTGATGACAACGGGCAGCCGATCACCAGGGCAGACTTCAACGTCCCAGCGGGCGGGGCTGTTGGTAAAGGCCCCCGCGACCCAGTGCCGCCCAGTGAGCAGGGAGCCATCAACGGGGTGGCCGTAAGGCTTCAACATGCGCAGCCTCACCACAAGGGCGCGGGTGGCTGCTGGTGCAGGCATCGAGGAGCAGGTAGCTATGACACGGCTTTCCGTGATCGGCCCAGCAACCTGCGGAACAGTCGGCACCCCTTGCGGGCGAAAGGGGCCTCCAGGCGCCGGGGTGCGGCGCAAGGTGTCGAGGGACATGGCTCAAGACCTCGCACCTGAGAAGGTTTCGACCGCTGCCGGGTCGATCCGCCGGAAGCTGGTGAAGGCCGACTCAGTGGCTTCTGGGTGCCACTGGAGCGGAGCTGCCGTGGTCAGGCCTCCACGACGAAAGTGGGTCCCTTCGCTGAAGGGCGCGAAGGACTGCCGGCGAAGCCGAAGGAGCGTTTTTGGGTGAATCCCCAGACGGTGGGCCATCTCAGGGGTTGGGATCCACTGGGCGGATACGGAGGAAGTCATGGAAGTTGCTGGGTGCCTCACTCACAGCTTTCCAACGTTCGATTTTTCCCCCCCCTTGTTCAGGCCGACCAGCCTCAGGCCCGCTTGCTCTGCCAGAGCTGCGCATCGCTGGCGATGGTCTGATGCACCTGCTTGGCTGGGTGGAGTGCCTCCTGATCGTTGAGGCTCCTAGCTGTGCAGTGCCACCAGGTTGTTCGGGCTGACAAAGGGCGTGAGCTCGCCAGGGTCAGGGATGGCTGACCACTGATTCAGGCGGCTGATCTTGGATCGACATCCTTCGCGGTTCCCCGGGGCTAGTTCATGCCCTCAGGCAGAGAAGGCCGCTTCAAACGCCGCAGCCGTGGTTGCCTCTGATGCCCACCTGTAGCTGCTGGCATGGACCGCCAGGCTGTGGCCCATGGCGGAGGCGATCGCTCCCACTTCCACCCCTCGCTGGTGGCACCGCAGGCTGTAACTGTCCCGGAACGTGTAGGGCCGCAACCATTCCCCCCTTGCGGTGTAGATCGCCTTCAGTTCCTTCCATTCCGGTTGGATTCGCAGGAACTGCTCCACGTAGTGGCCATTCAGCACCCTGAATCCACCATCACGCCCCTCTGGGATTTCCAGCAAGCTGGCCGACATCGCCCCGGTGATGTTCCAGTCCTGCCGCTCTCCAGAGGCCGAGTGCAGCGGCGCAGGCAACAGCCAGCGCGGCGCCGTGAGCTGGCCGCCGCAGTTCTTCCGGTAGCTGCACCACATCCTCAACACCCCTTGGTCGTCAGGTTTGGGGACCAGATGCTGCAACTCGATGGGCCGCAGCCCGAACAGCGCCAGGGTACGGAGCACGTTTGCCCAACCTGGATTCCGGCGATCCACACCCTCAATGAGGTAGAGCATTTCTGAATCAGACAGGGTGGCCTTGGTCCGCTTCTCTGGTGCCTTCCCTCGAAGGTTCTTCACGATCGGCGCCGTGATGGTCCAACAGGCCGCCGCGTGATGCCTGGCCATGGCGTGATCGGTCAGGTTGCGGATGGCGATGCAGCAGGCCGCACGGCTGGCCGCTTTGCCCTTCCACCGCTCCAGAGTGCGCTGGAGGAGCCCATGCCCATCGTGAGGTGGGTTCGGGCCATCCAAGATCCGCAGGGCTTCCTCCATGTACTGCTGGTAGTTGGACTTCCACGTCGCCGGGAGGATTTCATTCCGCCCGTTCATCAGTTCTGCCCGCAGGCCATCCACGGCGGCGCTCCAGTTGGTGCCCGTCTTCATGGTGTCGCTGCCATCCACGACCGTTTGCAGGGCACCCTTCACCGTCTGCTGGCCGCTTGCCACGATCTGGTAGATCCTGCCGATCAGTTGCATGGCCGCAGCCTGGCTGGCTGGTGACCATTCCAGAGGCAGCGATGCCGACTCGACCTTGCCGTTGGCTGATCGCACCCTGAGCTGGATTCGGCCACGGTTGTTCGAAACGGTCCATCCGGCCCTGCCGGTTCGGATGGCGGAACGGAATCCGGCCTCCCATGCGTTGGCTGCTTTGGCGGTCGCCATTGGTCATTTCCTCTGGGGCCAGGTTTCCGCAAGCGCGGAAAAAACGCGGAAATTTCCGCGCCTTCAGCTTACTTCGTGCTCCCGGCTGCTCCCTGAAACTCCTTGCTATCACAGGGGAGCGTAGTTGCCGTAATGGCCCGTAGGAGTCTGTCACCCAAATGACCCATGGGGCCTGGAAGGGCCCTTTCACGCTTTTGGCAGGGATCTGCCCCATCTCATGGCGACGGTTGTCTGGGCTGCGGTGGCCCCTTCAGGGGCGCCGCATCGCCGATCACGATGAACGGGGCCCAGAGATAGGGGTGCAGGTCATCCGGATCGCGCCGCAGAAGTGCCAGCTTCGCCTGCCGCATCGCTTCGGCCTTGTCCATCCCCGACTTGAGGTTCCCGTAGAACGCCTTGGTGATCTGGGCGCTCTCCGCATCCACCGCGCTCCACAGGCTCGCCACCACTGCTCTGGCGCCGGCCCGTTCCCACACGTAGGCCAGGCCGCTCAGCCCCACGTCGTTGTCGCTGGTGATCTGAGCCGTCTGGCAGGCCCCCAGCACCAGCAGCTCGGTGTTCGACAGTCCCAGCTGGGCCGCGTCTGCGATCGGGTACTGCTGGCTGTTGGCGAACAGCAGGGTGTTCGCCGTCATCCCCAGATCCGGGCAGCCCGCTGCCACGAAGCAGCCGTGGGTGCCGAGGTGCAGGATCGGATAGCGGCTCGCCTGCTGCTGAAACTGCTCCAGCGTCGCCTGGCCGCGGCGTAGATCACGGCTGCCTGGATAAGCACCCACCAGATAGTCAGCCTCCGCTTCCGTACCCGGCAGCTCCTTGGCGGTGGGGGTGGGATTGGCCAGCACCAGCGCCCGCTGCGCGCTGCCGCCACCGGCGTGCTGGGCGGCTGGGGCACCGTTGCGGCTCAGCCGCGTCAGGTAGTGGATCGGGTACTTCTCCAGCAGGTACTGCTTCGTGCGGCCGTCGTAGAGCGTTTCCAGCGGGATCTGCCGAAGCTTGCCGGTGGCGAGCACCGCCAGCCGTCCGCCCGCCGGCAGCAGCCCCCGGTCCTCCAGGGGCCGGATCAACAGGTTGTACAGCTGCTGGCTCCGCTCCAGATAGGATTCCGCCTTCTCCAACTCCCGCCTGTAGGTCTCCACCAGTGCAGGGAAATCCTGCGGTAGGGGCACCGTGACCACCTGCAGATCAGTGCGGGTCAGCGCGAACAACGCCATCGTGTCGGCCCGCTTGGGTACGCCGGTGAGCGGCGCCGGCTGAAGCACCACCGTGCCCGCCGGGATTCCCGCCTGCAGCCGCTGCAGATCCGCCGGCCGGGTTTCCAGCAGCTCGGCAATCTCCGGATACCTGCTGATCAACTCCTCTGCCGCACGCAATTGTGTCGCTTCCTGGTCCAGAAGTTGCTGCATGCTCCTCTCGTTTGGCTCCCGCTCCAGCCGCTGCCGCTGCCCTTGAAGCACCACCTGCCGCAGCCTCCACCCCTCAAGCGCCCGTTGCGCCTCCGGATCGCTCACCTGAGCCTTGATCAGGCGGCTGTAATCGGCAAGATCGGCGGTGGCGAACAGATTGACCCAGGTGAAGGCTTTCGCTGCCATCTTCTGCTCGATCAACAGCCCTACTAGCGTGGCGGCTTCCTCTTCGCTCTTACTAAGGAATCTCTGCCGATTGCTACGCAGTAAGCTACGCCGGAATTCCAGCTGGATCGCCAACCCCTCCTCCAAGTGCTTAATGGCAAGCTTGGGTTGCTTTTGATCCCGTTGCAGAACGGCAAGATTGATGATCGCTGCAGATTCTCCTATGCGATCCTTGGCCTCTCGAAGGATTAATACTGCCGCATGGAAGGTGTTCGCGGCATCCTTTTTTCTGTCAAGATCGACATAGAGAGTGCCCATGTTGGCGAGGATTCCGCCCTCTTCTCTGCGGTTTCTTTCCTTGCGTGCTATGTTTAATGCTTGGGTGTAGAATTTGAGCGCATTCTCAAGCATTTTTGGATTCTCTGCCAACATCGAAGCCATGCTCGCCAGTGCAATACTCTCTCCTTCTCGGTCCTTCTCGTCGCGCAAAATCTTCAATGCTTTGTTGTAGGCGTCAACCGCCTTCTCAGTTTGCTTTAAGAGTGCAGCTGTTTGCCCAAAGCCGACAAGAGTTCTCCCTTCTCCGTGGCGAAACTTCTCGTCACGCATGATCTCCAAAGCCATGCCATAGGTCTCAAGAGCCTTCTCGTGATCACCTAGATCTCTGTAGACAACTGCCATGTTGTTGAGGGCCACTCCCTCTCCTCTACGGTCTTTCTCGATGCGCCAGATAATCAGTGCCTTCTGGTAATATCTCAGCGCATCCTCAAGCTTTTCAAGACGGACAAAGACGACTCCGATACCAGTAAGGGCCATTCCCTCTCCAAAGCCATCTTTGTGCGTACGGGAGATCCCCAAGACTTTCATGTAGGTGTCCAGGGCTGCCTCCAACTGACCCTGCTCCGTCTGTCGATTGGCCAGATCCAACAGCTTCAAAAGTTGCCCATCCACCGCCTCCTCCGCCATCGCCGCCGGCAGCACCAGCCCTCCCACAGGCAGCAGGCCCAGGCTGAGGGCCAGTCCAGCGGCCAGCCAGCGACCCATCAGCCCAATCTCCTCAGCGTCATCGAGACCCTCCTGGGGCGCAGGCCTTATAGGCCAAGTTCACCAAGCCGCCGGGAGCAAAGCGCATGGAATCAACCACCAGGGTGCGGAGGCCACCGACCTGGCGCAGGTTCTTCCGCACCACGTCCTGCAGGCCGTCGGGTCTGAGGGCGAGGGTGGAACCTTCGGATTGGATCGCCAGCGCCGCGGAGGCCAGCCGCACCTCCGGCTGTGGAAGGCAATCCTTCAGAGGCTCGCCGCGCATTTCTGGATTGCGATTTTCCTCATAAATCACCGCACCCTGGAAAGTGATGCTGGCCACCTGGGCCAAGGGCACCGTTCGCACACCCCCCTTCGTGAAGACCACATCCGTTGGTCCGACAGAGATCAGCCGCACCCCCGAATAGGACCCACCCTTGCCCAGCCCGCGTATGGTGACGTTCGGCGGAAGCTGAAGGCGCAGCGGCTCTGCGGCCATCGCAGACAGTTGGAGGGAGACGACAGGGAGAAGAGCAGTCGCAGACGTAGCGATGGCTACGAGACAGTCTCTACGTCTGCTAAGCATGGAGGCCCTTAGCATGGCTACTTAGGGAGAGCTTAATGGCAGGCGATGGTGGGCCCGCCAACTCCACGAATCGTCATGCGCCCCTCTCATCCCGCAGGAGTCTCCCCATGGCGAATGAGCCAGGCACCGAGAAGCTTCCCTTCCTGGGCGGATTCGCCAGCATCCTCAGCCTGCTGGGGATCACCCTGTTCTTCTCTGGCTGGATCTATCGCTGGTCCTACTTCGCCTACTTCAACCTGGACGTCAATGCCCAGTCCTACCCCGCCCAGTCGTTCCTGATCGTTCCGATTCAGATCTTTGTCGGCAGTGTTGCTAAGTTCTTCAAAACCCTGATTGTCCTGTCGGCGCTGCCGCTGCTGATTATCGGCACCCTCTGGGTGCTGCATCGGCTGCCCGCCCTCTTGGCGATGGCGATCCGCCGGGTGCCCTGGATCCGCTCCCTGCGGCCACTGGCGTGGAAGCCATCAGGCCTGCAACCGGCGGTCAGGCGCTTTGGGGCCTCGCTGCTCGAAGAGCTGGTAGTCGTTGGCTGGGTGTTGGTCCTGCTGTTCTGGCTGTCCCAGCACCAGGGGCAGGTCGATGCCCGCCGGGATGCCCTGGAGAGCAGCTCCACCCTCCCGGTGGTCACCTTGGTCCTGCCGCAGGTGGAGGGGGTCCTGGGCCAGGATCTGCGCTACCTCGACGACTCCACTGAGGCGATTCCCGATCCACCGCTGGCGAACAACGTGTTCATCGGCGACCGGGTCCTTCCCCGGCAGATCCGCGACTCCAGCCTTTCCGACCCCGACAGTCAGCAGGTGTGGCGGCTTCTGGCCAACGAAACCCTCGGCTGGCTCTACCTGATCCGCACACTGCCCGCCTCCGCCGAACCCAGCGAACGACCGCTGGTGCTGGCGATCCCCAACGCCAAGCGTGGCCAGACGTTGATCCTCAGTCCATCAACCCCGGAGATCCGCCCCTGATCCAGCCAGCGCCCCGCTCCCATCGCCGTGCTGCGGGATCAGGAAGCCCATCGCTTGCCATGGCTGCTGCCGATCCGCCATGGGCGCATGGCCCATATGGTCATCAACCTCGCCTGGCGCCCCATTCGGGGGGTGATGGTCCAGCGCTGCGGGGATGTCCACCTGATGAACGTCGGCATCTAGGCCTCCCCGGAGCGCACGCTGGTGTTCGGCGTCAACGACTTTGACAAGACCCTGCCGGGCCCCTACGAATGGGATCTCAAACGGCTCCTGGCCAGTGTGATGCTGGCCGCGGACAGCCTTGGGATCGGTGCGGACGACGCCTGTTCCATCGTGCGCCGCAGCGCCCGTCGCTACCGGCAGACGCACCGGGATCTGACCCGGCTCGGCTACCTCGACCCCTGGTATCCCTACGTCGATGTGGCGGCCTGGCGCCAGGGGGGGAACACCTGCCCCTGCGGGAGTTCCTCAAGGCCATCGCCGAGCAGGCCCAGCACAACGACAACCGCCGCGAGCCTGATCCGGGGGAAGGCCAATAAAGGCACTGGGGAGCGATGTCCATGCGCGTTGCGTGACGGCCGCGATCCCTAGGTGTTCACGGGTGGACTTCAGGGGTGGGCGATCGATCCAGGGGGCCCAGGAGATCGACTCTACGAGCAGAGAACCGTCCTGCCCCAGGGGGGGAGGCGGAGCCGACCTTGCTAGGACAAGGTTCTCTCCCGCGACCCGACGATGAAACGCTGCAAGGAGTTCATGATGATGGCGGTTGCGGCGCTGGCCGTTGCCGCGGCCATTCCCGGTGTCAGCGAAGCCCGGCCCAATCCAGGCGGGCTCGGGGGGCCGGCCTCCGGTGCGGGGGTGGCTCCCGGCGCCGGCTTCGGGGCGGCCGGTCCTGGCCTTGACCGCCAACCCGGGGTGGGTGCTGGGGGTGTCGGCGGACCCGCCTCCGGCGCTGGGGTGTTGCCGGGTGCCGGCTTCGGAGAAGCGGGCCCCGGCCTGGAACGGCGGCCGGTGGACAGCCCCGGCGGGGTCGGTGGGCCCGCCTCGGGAGCCGGGGTGCGCCCTGGCCTGGGCTATGGGGCACCCGGAGCGGGGATGTATCGCCGCTGACCCCTGCCGGCTGCAACGGAGCCGGCGAGTGCCGGTGTGGCGACCATGCCCAGACAAAGCGTGGCTGGGAGGGTGGAGTGGCGCAGGTTCATGCCAGCTGGTTCGCTGACGCAGAGAGGACTGGCGAACCTGATGGTCTTTTTTCTTTGGGGGTTCTCAAGCTGTCTGACCAGATGTGACGCGAAGGCGGCTCAGTCATGACTGGAAACATGTTGGACTCCTTGTGGGGAGTTTCACACTCCGCTTCAGGAAGGGTCTGTTTTGATCAACAACCTTAGAAACGTCTTGGAAATGTCGAAGCCCTCCTCGAACCTCAGCCCGGAGTAGTGGGCGCCCCTGAGTTGGTTCATCCAGATCAGCTCTCCCCTCGTCTCGATGATCTCCTCGTCGGAAGGGTCGTGGAAACGGATCTGGGCCGGCGATCCCATGGGAACCTGCTGGAAGCTGCGGATGCAGGCCCCGGAATGACTGACATCCCAAAGGTGTCCTGAATAACAATCGTCCTGAACAAAGACCTCAACTTTTATGAGAATCTGAAAAAAAGGCGCTGAAAACTTCGGTTCCCGGACCGGAAGTGTTGATTCCTTCATGTCCCTGAGGGGCGGAGATTGGCTCCAGACAGGTTTCAGTGTTCTGCAGAAATGGGTTTGAGGACTCTACCAACATCAGCCAGAACGTCTACCTGGACTTCCGCACTTCCGCTGCAGTTTGATGGCCCGCTGTGCGGGCGCCAACACGTGCCAGGGCGCCGCTCAGGGGGTGGTGCCCCCGGCCGGCGTTTTGGCGTAACCGCTCCAGCGCTTCAGCTCCTCGATCGTCTGCACCCCTTCCACCCGCTTGCTGCCCAGGACCCAGGTGGGGTAAGCCTTGATGCCCGCCTCCTGGCAGCGCTCGCGACCCTCCTTGGTCTTGTCGCATTCCACGTAGGGCAGCCGATCGCCCGCCTGCTGGCCGAACAGGCTTTTCTGGCGGAAGCAGGCCGGGCACCACCAGGCTCCGTAGAACACGGCTCCGATGCGCCGCAGGTGCTCGGTCAGCTCCATCTGGGCGCTGTCGGACGGCGCCAGGGCTTCCCCCAGCGTGGGGGTGGTAGACCCTCCGGCCTGGCCCCCATGGGCAGGGGGGGTGAAGGTCAGCACGCACCCCAGCAGGGTGGGCAGCCCGCCCATGAGCAGCAAGGGCCCCAGCCGCGCCGCCCGGGTGGCTTTCCTGGAGGGGGACGACAAGCGCATCGGCGGTTGGACAGACGTGAAAATCTAGGCCGCACCCTCTGGCCCGTACGGGCTTCCGCCCTGCCGGGACCTGTGAATTCCACGCCAGGACTGGGAGAATCCCCGGGTTGGACGGTGACGGGCGCCCTGGCGACATGAGCGTGACGAGATGAGCGTGAATGGGTACCGCGACTATTTCAAGGTTCTGGGTGTCGAGAGGGGCACCGATGCCGATGGCATCAAGCGCGCCTTCCGCAAGCTGGCCCGTCAATACCACCCGGATGTGAATCCTGACGATGCCTCCGCCGAGGCCCGTTTCAAGGAGATCAGCGAAGCCTATGAAGTGCTGTCCGATCCCGAGAAACGCCGTCGCTACGAGCAGTTCGGCCAATACTGGAACCAGATGGGCGGTGGCGCTCCCGGCGTCGATGTCGACTTCGGCCGTTACGGCAACTTCGACGACTTCATCAACGACCTGCTGGGCCGTTTCGGTGGCGGTGCGGCCGCCGGTGGTGCCCCCGGCGGTTTCGGCTTCGGCAGCGGGTTTCCCGGTGGCTTCCCCTCCGGATTCGGTGGCGGCGGTGCCGAACGCTCCACCCAGGTGCAGCTCGATGCGGAAGCCACGATCAGCCTGCCGGTGGCCGATGCCTTCCGCGGCTGCGAGCGCACCCTGGCCGTCAACGAGGAGCGGGTGCAGGTGCGCATCCCCGCCGGCGTGAAGGACGGCAGCCGCCTGCGGCTCAAGGGCAAGGGCAATCTGCAGCCCGGTACCGGACGCCGCGGCGACCTGTATCTCACCCTCAAACTCCAGCCCCACCCCGTGTGGCGCCTCGATGGTGACCAGCTGCGGGCCGAACTCCCCTTGAGCCTCGACGAACTGGCCCTCGGCGGTGAGGTGCGGGTGGCCACCCCCGATGGCGAAGCCACCATTCAGGTACCCCCCGGCATGACCCTCGGCCGCAGCCTGAGGCTCAAGGGCAAGGGCTGGCCGGTGAAAGATGGCAGGGGGGATCTGCTGTTCACCCCCACCCTCAGGCTTCCCGACAGCCTCAGCCCCCGGGAGCGGGACCTGCTGGAGCAGCTGCGGCAGGCCCGCAGCGTCGACCCCCGCAAGGACTGGATCAGCTCCGCCCTGCTCTGAGCACCAAACCTGGCCGTCGTTCAGGCGCCGGAAGGGCTTTCCGTAGGATCCGGCCAGTCTGATCGTCCCCATGGAGCTCACCTATCGGCCCCGCCGGCTGCGTCGCACGCCGGCCCTGCGGGCCATGGTGCGGGAATTCCAGCTCAGCGCCGCCGACTTCATCTATCCCCTCTTCGTCCACGAGGGCGCGTCCAACGAACCGATCGGTGCCATGCCCGGCGCCCAGCGCTGGAGCCTGGAGGGCCTGGTGGCCGAGGTGGGCCGAGCCTGGGATCTGGGCATCCGCTGCGTGGTGCTGTTTCCCAAGGTGGCCGATGGCCTCAAGACCGAGGACGGCAGCGAGTGCTTCAACGAGGGTGGCCTGATCCCCCGGGCGATCCGGCGCCTCAAGCAGGAGCATCCCGCCATGGCGATCATGACCGACGTCGCCCTGGATCCCTATTCCTGCGACGGCCACGACGGCATCGTCAGTGCCGAGGGGGTGGTGCTCAACGACGAGACCATCAGCCTGCTCTGCCGCCAGGCGGTGGCCCAGGCCCGGGCGGGAGCGGATCTGATCGGCCCCAGCGACATGATGGATGGACGGGTAGGGGCGATCCGGGAGGCTCTCGACGAGGAGGGTTTCGAGCACGTCGGAATCATCAGCTACACCGCCAAGTACGCCTCCGCCTACTACGGCCCCTTCCGCGAGGCTCTGGATTCCGCCCCCCGGGCCGTGAGCACCAAGCCCATCCCCAAGGACAAGAGCACCTATCAAATGGATCCGGCCAACGGCCGTGAAGCCCTCACCGAAGCCCTTCTCGATGAACAGGAGGGGGCCGACATCCTGATGGTCAAGCCCGGCCTGGCCTATCTCGATGTCATCCATCGCCTGCGGGGCGAAAGCGAGTTGCCGATCGCCGCCTACAACGTCAGCGGTGAGTACGCCATGGTGAAGGCCGCCGCCGAGCGGGGTTGGATCGACGAGCGGGCGGTGGTGCTGGAAACCCTGCTGTGCTTCAAGCGGGCCGGCGCCGATCTGATCCTCACGTACCACGCCTGCGACGCCGCCCAGTGGCTGCGCGACGGCTGAGCCGCACCGCTTGAATGGAGCGATGAACCGTCGCTGCCCCTTCCCATGACGCGTCTCGGCCACGTGGCGGTGAGGGTCCAGGACATGGAGCGTGCCAAGCGCTTCTACGAAGGGCTGGGGCTGCGCCTCACCTGGGACGCCCAGGACTGGGCCTACATGCAGGCGCCCGGCAACGGCGACGGCATCGCCCTGCTCAGCCCCAGCTACACCGCCGCCGGCCCCCACTTCGCCTTCCACTTCAGCGACCGGGCCGAGGTGGAGGTGGTGCACGACCGGCTGGAGGCGGAGGGCCACCGGGTGGGGCCGGTGCACGACCACCGCGACGGCACCGCCTCCTTCTATCTGCAGGATCCGGAGGGCAACTGGCTGGAGATGCTCTATGAGCCCGCCACCGGCATCCCCTCCAACGTGGGAGCCGCCGCCATCCCTGCCCCCATCTCCCTCGCGCCGGCTGGGTGAGCGCACCCCCTGTGAGCGAGATCCACCAGGACACCCTGGAGCTGCTGGAGTGGCCCCGCCTGGCGGAGCACCTGGCCGGCTTCGCCAGCACCGCCGCCGGCCGGCGCCACTGCGCCCTGCTCGCCCTGCCGGACCATCCGGCTGAAAGCCGCCGCCTGCTGCTGGAGACCACCGAGCTGCTGGCCCTCGATGGCCTCTGCGAGGGCGGCCTCAGCCTGCAGGGAGCTGGCGACATCGCCGCCACGGTGGCCCTCTGTGCCAAGGGGGGCTGCGCGGGCGGAGAGGAACTGCTGGCGGTGGCCGCCACCCTGGCCACGGCCCGGCGGCTGCGGCGCCAGATCGAAGATCCCGAGCTGCGGCCGATCACCAGTGCCCTGGTGGCCGAACTGCGCACCCTGCCGGAGCTGGAGCAGCGGCTGCACTTCTGCCTGGAGGAGGGCGGCCGGGTGGCGGATCGGGCCAGTGGGCCGCTGGAGGCGGTGCGGCGCCAGCTGCTGGGGCTGCGCGGCGAGCGGCGGGAGCGGCTGCAGGAGCTGGTGCGCCTTTATGCCTCCCTGCTCCAGGACACGGTGGTGAGCGAACGCAGCGGCCGGCCGGTGCTGGCGGTCAAGGCCGGGGCCGCCGCCCAGGTGAGTGGCCTGGTGCACGACAGCTCTGCTTCCGGCAGCACGGTGTACGTGGAGCCCCAGGCGGTGATTGCCCTGGGCAACCGCATCCGCGACGACGAGGGTCAGGAGCGGGAACTGGAGCGCCAGGTGCGCAGCGAACTCAGCGCCCTCGTGGGCGAGCAGGCCGAGCCGCTCGGCCATCTGCAGCAGGTGCTGGTGCGCCTGGATGCCGGCCTGGCCCGGGCCCGCTACGGCCAGTGGCTGGGGGCGGTGCGGCCCGAGCTGGCTGAGACGGCCGACGCCCCGTTCGAGCTGCGGGACCTGCGCCACCCCCTGCTGCTCTGGCAGGAGCGGCGGGAGGGCGGCCGGCCGGTGGTGCCCGTCAGCATCAGCGTGGGGCGCGAGCTGCGGGTGGTGGCGATCACGGGCCCCAACACCGGTGGCAAGACGGTGACCCTCAAGAGCCTGGGCCTGGCGGCCCTGATGGCCCGCGCCGGTCTGTTCCTGCCCTGCGCAGGCACCCCCCGGCTGCCCTGGTGCGGTCAGGTGCTGGCCGACATCGGTGATGAGCAGTCGCTGCAGCAGAACCTCTCCACCTTCAGCGGCCACATCCGCCGCATCGCCCGCATCTTGGCGGCCCTGCCGGGAGGGGCGGCCCTGCCGGAAGGGTCTGCCTTGCCCCAGGCCCCGGCGGCCCTGGTGCTCCTCGATGAGGTGGGGGCCGGCACCGATCCCACCGAAGGCAGCGCCCTGGCCGCCGCCCTGCTGCGCCACCTCGCCGATCGCGCCCGCCTCACCGTGGCCACCACCCACTTCGGCGAGCTCAAGGCGCTCAAGTACGCCGATTCCCGCTTCGAGAACGCCTCGGTGGCCTTCGATGTGGAAACGCTTTCGCCCACCTACCGGCTGCAGTGGGGCATCCCCGGCCGCAGCAACGCCCTGGCGATCGCCTCCCGGCTGGGCCTCGACCCCGCGGTGCTGGCGGCGGCCGCCGCCCAGCTGGAGCCCGGCGGCGAGGGCGACGTCAACCGGGTGATCGAGGGGCTGGAACAGGAGCGCCAGCGCCAGCAGGAGGCGGCCGAGGCGGCGGCGGCGCTGCTGGCCCGCACCGAGCTGCTGCACGAGGAATTGCTGCAGCGCTGGTCGCAGCAGAAGGAGCAGTCGGCGGAACTGCAGGAGCAGCGCCGCCAGCGGCTGGAGCTCTCGATCCGCGAGGGGCAGGGGGAGGTGCGGCGGCTGATCCGGCGCCTGCGCACGGTGGGTCAGGAGGTGCGCGTCGGCGGGCGGGTGGCGGGGGAAACGGCCCGCCAGGCCGGCCAGCGCCTGCGCCGGCTGGAGCAGCAGCACCGGCCCCTGCCGGAGCGGCGCGAGCACGGGGGCTG
>CALRQM020000051.1:0-20427 GCA_943370335.1 Bordetella parapertussis
CCCACCACCACCACGGAGGCACGGCTGGGCAGCATGGGGCGATGGAGCACAACTACCGCTTCAGTGTGGCGCCCATGCTGGACTGCACCGATCGGCACTTCCGGGTGCTGATGCGGCAGGTCAGCCGGCACTGCCTGCTCTACTCCGAGATGGTCGTGGCCCGGGCGCTGCACCACATCGCCCGGGAGGGCTCCGCCTCCCGGCTGGGGGAGCGGCAGCAGCGGCTGGAACGGCTGCTGGGGTTCGATCCGATCGAGCACCCCCTGGTGCTGCAGCTGGGGGGCGACGACCCGGAGCTGCTGGCGGAGGCCGCCCGGATGGGGGCCGACTGGGGCTACGACGAGATCAACCTGAACCTGGGCTGCCCGAGCGAAAAGGTACAGCAGGGCCGCTTCGGGGCCTGCCTGATGGCGGAGCCGGAGCGGGTGGCCCGCTGCGTGGCGGCGATGGCGGCGGCCACGCCCCTGCCGGTGACGGTGAAGCACCGCATCGGCATCGACGATCGGGATTCCTACGCCGAACTGCTGGCCTTCGTGGACACCCTGGCCGCCGCCGGCGCCGCCCGCTTCGCCGTCCATGCACGCAAGGCGTGGCTGAACGGCCTCGATCCGAAGCAGAACCGGACCGTGCCGCCCCTGCGCTGGGATCTGGTGCACCGCCTCAAACGGGAGCGCCCGGCTCTGCGGATCGAACTGAACGGCGGCCTCGAGGAGCTCGCACCCTGCCGGGAGCAGCTGGCCTGGGTGGACGGGGTGATGGTGGGCAGGGCGGCCTACGCCCACCCCCTCCGCTGGGCGGGGGTGGACGGGCAGATTTTCGGGGATGGGAGCGCCGGGGAAGCCCGGGCCTCGACGGTGCTCCGGGGGGTGCTACCCCACGCTGAGCGCTGGTGTGCCTCGGGCGGACGCCTGTGGCCGATCGCCCGGCACCTGGTGCAGGTGGTGGAAGGGGTCAGCGGGGCCCGCGGCTGGCGCGGCTGGCTGACCCGGGAGGCCGGCCGGGCCGGCGCCGGCCCGGAGGTGCTGGAGGCCGCCGCCAGGCAGCTGGAGGAACGGGGCCTGTGATGCGAATCAGCCCGGCGGCCCGGCCGCTTCAGACTTCGGCGCCGCCGTAATCACCGCCACCGCCGTACTCACCCCCACCGCCACCGGTGCGGCGCCGGCGGGAGCGGCCCGCTTCGAAGGCGTCGGGGGCGGCACCGCCACCGCCGGCAGCACCGCCGCCGCCGCCGTAGCTGCGGTCTTCCCAGCCCTTGGCACCGGAGCCCCGATCGCCCCCGCCGCCATAGCCGCCACCACCACCGCCATAACCGCCGCCACCGCCACCGCCACCGCCGTAGCCGCCGCCACCCCGGCGGGGGGCGCCGCCGCCACCACCGCCGCCGCCGCCACTGCGGGGTTCGGCCTTGTTGATGCGCAGGGGACGGCCCATCAGCTCGGCGCCCTGGAGAGCATCGATCGCCCGGGTCTCGGTGTCGGCATCGGCCATCTCGACGAAGGCGAAGCCGCGCTTGCGGCCGGTGTCACGCTCCAGTGGCAGAGAGCAATTGACCACGTCTCCGAAGGGAGCGAACAACTCAGCCACGTCCTCCTGCTCAGCGCGGAAGGGAAGATTGCCGACGAAAATACTCACTGACCGATGAGGGGGAACCGATGGCGCGCGCAAGCGCCTGAGACCCGCCAAGGTTAGACGGAGACGCGCGATTCCAACGCTTGGCCGCCCCAGCCAGCGCCTGGGGACCAGGGGTGGATCGCAACGCGCCTCAGGGGGTCTGGTCCAGGCGCTCCCGAGCCTGCCGCAGTTGCTCGGCCACCCGCTCGAATCCGGTGCCACCTTCGCTGCGCCGGGCCGCCACCACCTGCCGCGGCGCGATCACGGCATGGATGTCTGCCTCGAAGGAGGGATGCAGCTCCTGCCAGCGCTCCAGGGGCAGATCGGCCAGCAGCCGCTGTTCCACCAGGCAGGCCTTCACCAGCCCACCGACGAGCTGGTAGGCCTCCCGAAAGGGCACGCCCCGGGCCACCAGGTAGTCGGCCACATCGGTGGCGTTGGAGTAATCGGCGGCCACGGCGGCCTCCAGCCGGGCGGGGCGGAACGCGAGCCCCTCCTCGAACAGCACGGCCATCGCTTCGAGACAATCGAGGCAGGTGCGCACCCCATCGAACAGGGCTTCCTTGTCTTCCTGGAAGTCCTTGTTGTAGGCGAGGGGCAGACCCTTGATCATCGTGAGAAGACCCATCAGGTGGCCGAAGACCCGGCCGCTCTTGCCGCGCACCAGTTCGGGCACGTCGGGGTTCTTCTTCTGGGGCATCAAGCTGCTGCCGGTGGCGCAGCGGTCGGTGAGCCCCACGAAGCCGAACTCCTCGCTGGCCCAGAGGATCACCTCCTCCGCCAGGCGGCTGAGGTGGGCCATCACCAGGGACAGCGCCGCCATCGTCTCGACGGTGAAATCGCGGTCACTCACCGCATCAAGGCTGTTGGCGTAGATGGCCTCGAAGCCCAGTTCGGCGGCGGTCTGGCGGCGATCGATCGGCACCGGCGTGCCCGCCAGGGCCGCCGCCCCGAGGGGGCAGATGTTGACGCGGCGGCGAACATCGGCCAGACGCTGGCGGTCGCGCTCCGCCATCTCCACGTAGGCGAGCAGGTGGTGGGCCAGGCAGACCGGCTGGGCCCGCTGCAGATGGGTGTAGCCGGGGATGAGGGTGTCGGGGTGGGCTTCGGCCTGGGCCAGCAGGGCCCGCTCGAAGCGCACCAGGGCGGCATCGATGTGGTCGATGCGGCGCCGCAGCCACAGGCGCAGGTCGGTGCCCACCTGGTCGTTGCGGCTGCGGCCGGTGTGCAGCTTCTTGCCGAGGGAGCCGAGCCGCTCGATCAGCCGCCGCTCCACGGCGAAATGCACGTCCTCCGCCTCGAGGCCCGGCGTGAAGCTGCCGGCGGCCGCCTCGGCCCGGATGGCCTCGAGCCCCTCGATCAGCCGCTCGGCTTCCTCCGGGGTGATCACGCCGCAGCGGCCCAGCATGCGGGCGTGGGCAATCGAGCCGTCGAGATCCTCCTGGAGCAGGGCGATGTCGAAACCGATCGAGGCGTTGAACCGCTCGATCGCCGGATGCAGACCCTGCTCGAAGCGATCGCTCCAGGTGGTGGGGGAGGGGTCAGCGGCCATCACGGGGTTCCGGGCAGCCCTTCAGCTTGCCATCCGTCTCAGGCCGGGGGCAGGGTGGGCAGCACCACCCCGTCGCGCACTTTCAGCACCACCATCGAGGCATCGTCCTCGAGGCGGCGGTCGCTGCCGACGAAACGGTCGAGGCGCTCGAACAGCCGATCCAGGATGATCTGGGCCTCGTGGGCCGCCCGGCAGGCGCCCTGGAAGGCCTTCACCAGCCGCTCCTCATCGAAACGCTCGCCGCTGAAGCCGCTGGCTTCGGTGACGCCATCGGTGTAGTAGAGGATCACATCGCCCTGGTCCAGCTGCAGTTCGCCGCAGCCGTACTCCGCCTCGCTCTGAAGGCCGATCAGCAGGCCGGGGGTGTCAAGCCGCTCCACCCGGCCCGTCTGGCGCCGCCACACCAGGGGGGGGTTGTGGGCCGCATTGGCATAACGCAGCAGGCGGGTGCGGGGGTCGTAGTCGGAATAGAAGAGGGTGACGAAGCGGTGCGAGTGGGCCAGGTCCTCCTGGGCCAGCTGGTTGAGGTCGTGGAGGATGCGATCCGGGGGCAGGCCGCTGAGCACCTCGGCCCGCAGCATGCCCCGCAGCAGGGTCATCAGCAGGCCGGCCGGCACCCCCTTGCCCATCACATCCCCCATCACCAGGGCCCAGGGGGCCTGCTCGCGCCGGTGGCCAGTGAGCGGGGGCTGGGTGGGGATGAAGTCGTAGTAGTCGCCACCCACCTGGAAGGCGGGACGGCAGAGGGCCGCCAGCTCGACGCCATCGATCACGGGGCAGTGGTCGGGCAGCAGCTGGGACTGGACCTCGGCGCCGATGCTCAGCTGGCGGTCGAGCCGTTCATGGCGGCGCCGGTCCTGCTGCAGCACCTCGTTCTCCAGGGCCACGCCGGTGAGGTCGGCCACCAGCTGGAGGTGGCGGCGGCGCACGTCGCTCCAGCTGAAGCCGCGCCGGCCACTGAACACGTAGAGGCGGCCCCGCTGACGGCTGCGGGCCACCACGGAGGTGGCGAACACCTGCTGGGCGCCGAGCAGGCGCTGGACCAGGGGGTCGAGCAGCACCGCGACGGCCTCATCGCCCTCCTGGTTCTGGAGCTGGCCATCGGGCAGGGCCGCCAGCTGGCGCAGCACCTCGGCGCTGCGCTCACCGGCCGTGGCCTGGAGCTGCTCGCGCCAGAGCCGGCCATCGGCATGGAACACCACCAGCAGGCTGCCTTCAGCCTCCACCAGCCGCGCAGCCACCAGGGGCACCAGCTCGAGGAAGCGCTTGAGGTTGGTGTAGCTGCGCAGGGCGAACGACAACGACGCCAGCAGCTCCTGGTTGCGGCGCTGCTCCCGGCCGAGGCTGTCGAGCAGTTGGCGCAGCGAAGCCGTGACCGACGACGACCCTCGATCAGGAGACGGGGACGCCGTCGGGGTGGAGAGGGGCTGCGGAAGCGGCTGGCTGCTCACCGAGCGGCCGCAAAGGACACGCAAGGTAGCAGCGGCAGGCTGGCCTCCGCAGGCGAGGAGGGGCCTCAGGAGGCCAGCAGCGCTTCGACGAACTCGAAGCTGTTGAAGGGCCGCAGGTCGCGGATGCCCTCGCCGGCTCCGATGAAGCGGATCGGCAGCCCCGCCTCGGAGGCCACGGCCAGGGCGACGCCGCCGCGGGCGCTGCCATCCAGCTTGGTGAGCACCACCCCGGTGAGGCCGGCGGCACTGGCGAAGGCCATGGCCTGGCGCAGGCCGTTCTGGCCCTGGCTGGCATCGAGCACCAGCAGCGATTCCACCACCGCCTCCGGCGCCAGCTTGGTGATGGTGCGCCGCACCTTGCCCAGTTCCTCCATCAGGTTGTGCTTGGTCTGCAGCCGGCCGGCGGTGTCCACCAGCACCAGCTCGGTGCCCTTGGAGCGGGCGGCGCCGATGGCGTCGTAGACCACGGCCGCCGGATCGGCGTTGGCGCTGGGGTTGGCCACCACGGCCACACCGCTGCGCTCCCCCCAGACGCTCACCTGCTGCACCGCCGCGGCCCGGAAGGTGTCGGCGGCGGCGATCAGGCAGCTGTAGCCGCTGCGCACCGCCAGGTTGGCCAGCTTGCCGAGGGTGGTGGTCTTGCCGACCCCATTCACCCCGACCAGCAGCCAGACGTTGAGCCTGTCGCGCTGGGGGGCCAGCACGGTGGTGTCACCGGCGCGGATGGGGGCATCCAGCAGGCCGCGCAGCTGCTCCTTGAGGAAGCGCAGGCCTTCGGCCGGATCCACCACCTCCTCGTTGAGGCGCCGGCGCAGGGCTTCGAGCACCTGGTCGGTGGCCTTCACGCCCACATCGGCACGCAACAAGGTGGACTCGAGATCGTCGAGCACCGCCGGGGTGAGGGGATCGTCGCCAAGGTTTTCCAGCAGCTGGGTGACGAAACCCTTGCGGGTCTTCTCCAGGCCGCGGCGCAGCCGGCCCAGCCAGTCGATCTCCTCGAGGGACACCTCATCGACGCGACGCCCCTGGGCCGCCAGCACCTCGGCCGACCAGGTGAACGTGTCATCGAAGGCGCCGAGGCTGGGGTCGGCGGCATCGGCCTCTGCGGCGGCCGGCGGCGCGGCCGGAGCAGGCTCGGTGGGGGCGGTGATCTCCTGAAGGCGCTGCTGGCGCTGGGCGGCGGCCTGCTCCAGCAGGGACAGGCCCGAGGTCACGGCAGGAGAGGCAGGGGGCTCGGGCTCGGGCGCCGTGGGGGCGGGCTCGGTTGCTGCGGGCTGAGGCTCGGGCTCGGGCGCTGCCGGTTCGGGCTCAGGGGCGACGGGCGGGCTGGCCGCCTCCTGCTGGGCCTTGAGCCGGGCGTAGGCCTGGCGCGCCCAGGCCAGGGCGTCCTCATCGACACCGGCGCCGGCCGGAGCGGCTGGGGCCGCCTTGGGAGCCGCGACCGGCTCAGAGGGTTCCACCGGGGACTCCGCAGGCGCCGCCGCTGCGGGCTCCGGCTCGGCCTCGGGAGCGGGCAACGGTTCGGGCTCCGGGGCGGGCTGGGCCTGCGTCCGTTTGAACCAATCGAAGACCATCGCGTTCCTGCCTACACCCGGGCGGCGGTGAAGCGCCGCAGCACACCGTTGATCATGCGTCGCCCCTGGTCGTCGCTGTAGCGGTTGGCCAGTTCCACCGCCTCGTTGCAGGCCACGGCGGCGGGCGTGGCGAAGTCCTCGATGTCCACCACCGCCAGCCGCAGGATGTCGCGGTCGACCCGGGGCAGGCGGGTGAGCCGCCAGCCTTCCATCACCGCGTCGATGCGGCGGTCGAGGCCCTCACGGTCGCGCAGCACCGCCCTGCTGCGGGCGATGGCGTCGAGCCGGACGGCGTCCTGGTCGGCCAGGAGCAGCAGGCGGGGCAGCTCCAGGCTGGCCGAGAGGCGATTGAGGGCCTGCTCGGCGTTGGTGAGGCCGTCCTGCAGGTGACGCCGCACCGTGGGCAGCTGCTTTTCGCCCTGGTCCTGCAGCTCACTGTCCAGCAGCCGCTGCTGGGCCTGCTGCAGATCCTCGGCGGAGCGGTCGAGGGCCTCGCGCACGTGCTGGCTGAGGGTGGTGACGGCCTGCTGCAGCAGCTGGGCGAAGGAGCCGGTGGGGGCTTCGGCCCCGGTGCCGCGATCGCTCACCTGACCCAGCATCAGCAGGGCCAGTTCACGGGCAAGGGTGCGACTCTGCATCAGGAGGTTTGGGGGGCGCGCAGCTGGGCCAGGAGGTTGGCGAAGCTGCGGTTGGAGTTGGGTTCCCGCTCGTCGGGGCTGACGATGCCGGCGGAGATGATGGTGCGGAAGGCGTCCTCCACGCTCAGATCGATGTCCTTGACCAGGCGCGCCGGCACGACCGCGTACCAGCCGGGGGTGGGGTTGGGGGCGGTGGGAATGAAGACGCTGAGCATCTTCTCGCCGAAATCGGACTGGATGGCGGTGCCGATCACACCGGTGACGAAGCCCACGGCATACAGCCCTTCGCGGGGGTACTCCACCAGCACCACCCGCCGGAAGCGGCTGGAGTTGCCCTGCAGGAAGGTTTCCAGCAGTTGCTTGAGGGTCTTGTAGACGGAGCCCGCCAGGGGGATGCGCAGCAGGGTGCCCTCACCGAACTCCAGCAGCCAGCGGCCGACGATGTTGCGGGCCATCAGACCGATCAGCAGGATGCCCAGCAGGGGGACCAGCAGCCCCACCCCCAGGTTGATCAGGTCCTGGAGGAGGGGGTTGAGGGTGTTGAACGGGTTGAACTGCTTGGGAATCGAGGTGAGGAACGCCAGCACGAAACGGCTCACCGTGGTGGCAAGCCAGATCGTGGTGGCCAGCGGAATGACCACCAGCAGGCCGGCGATCAGATCGTTCTTGAGATCCTGCTGCAGGCGGTTGCCCAGGGGCTGGTCGGAACTGGGACTACTGGATGGGACCAATGGAAGAAGGGGTCCGTAGGGGCGAAACCCTAACGGTAACGATCCACGGGGGGCTTACAGGACACTGCCGAGGCAAAGGATGGTGAAGGCAATGATCAGCACCACCGCGCCAAGCGACCCGCCATAGCGACGCTGGCTGAGGGTGACCTTGCCGGTCTGCTCGGTCTGCTTGAACTGGGTTTCGAGCTGGTCGAGCTGGCGATCGATGAAGGCCCGGGCCGACTGGATCTTCTGGGCCTCGGTGGCGCCGGGGGGCACCTGGCCGGTGGCTTCGGCCTGGCGGATCAGCTGCTGCAGCAGGGCGGGATCCTTGCTCTGCTGGCGGGCCATCTCCAGCTGGCCGCGCTTGGCGGCGATCTGCTGGTCGTTCTGTTGCTGCATCTGCTGGTCGCCGCCGAAGGTGATCGGCAGCGAGGCGGTCAGCAGGACGGCCAGCAGACCACTGATGATGCAGACCGTCCAGAGGACGGGCGTGCGCCCCTCCGACTGGTCTTCCAGGCGGGAGGAGAGGTACATGAGCAGCAGACCGATCAGACCCATGGGGGCCTGGCTGATCAGTCGCTCCACCACCAGCTGGCGGAACGCCTCCTCCTCCCAGTCCCAGAGACTGAGGACGGCGACCAGCTGCAGAACGAGCAACACCACCAGGGTGAGGCCCATCCAGCGCAACAGCGGGCTGAAACGGGAGGAGGAAACGGCAGCCACTCAGGGAGGGTCGGATTCGTGGGACTCTACCGGCAGCCCTTGAACGCTCCCGACTCCCCTGGCGCCCTGGCAGCGGCCCTGCGGGCCCGGGCCAAGGCCCTGGGCTTCGCGCCGGTGGGCCTGGCGGCGGTGCCGGGGGGGGCCCGGCTGCCGCTGCGCACCGCCGCCCTGGAGCGCTGGCTGGCGGCGGGCCACCAGGCGGGGATGGGCTGGATGAACGACCTGCGCCGCCAGCGGATCGAAGCGCTGCTGCCGGGGGTGCGCAGCGTGCTGGCCGTGGGCTGGAACTACCACGTGGCCCACGAGCAGGCACCGGGCAGCCTGCGGGTGGCCCGCTACGGCTGGGGGCGCGACTACCACCGGGTGATCGATGGGCGCCTGCGGCAGCTGGGGCGCTGGCTGGAGGAGGCCGCACCGGGCTGCCGCTGGCGGGCCTGCGTCGACAGTGCGCCCCTGCTCGACAAGGCCTGGGCGGAGGAGGCGGGCCTGGGCTGGATCGGCAAGAACGGCAACCTGATCCATCGCCATCGGGGGTCCTGGATGCTGCTGGGCCACCTGCTCACCAGCCTCGACCTGCCGCCCGACCGCCCGGCCGAACCCCTGTGCGGCGCCTGCACCGCCTGCATCGACGCCTGCCCCACCGGCGCCATCGACGAGCCCTTCGTGGTGGATGCCCGCCGCTGCCTGGCCTATCACACGATTGAGAATCGCGACGAAGCTCTGCCGGCGCCGATCGCCGAGAGGCTGGAGGGCTGGGTGGCCGGCTGCGACATCTGCCAGGAGGTCTGCCCCTGGAACCACCAGGCCCTGCCCATCGCCGCTGACGCCGACGTGCAGCCGCGCCCGTGGCTGCTGGATCTGCGGGGCGAGGAGGCCCTGGGCTGGAGCGACGCCGACTGGGACGAACGGCTGCGGGCCTCGGCCCTGCGGCGGATCCGGCCGGCGATGTGGCGGCGCAACATCCGGGCGGCGCTGGCGGGCAGTGGGGGACAACGGGGGACGGCTCCCTAGGCTGGGGTGATTCGGGGTGATTGCGTGGGCCGGCGGTTCTGGCGACTGATGTCCTCCCTGTGCCTGGCCTTGCCACTGACGGTGCTCCCCGCACCGGCCAAGGCGCTGGTGCCGTTCGTGTACCTGCCCCAGGAAAAGGAACTGGAGGGGGCGGGGCTGGGCATTGCCCAGGCGGCGGCACGGCTGCTGCGGCTCGGGCAGGCTGAGGATGCCGCCCGGCTGGCGGAGCTGACCGTGCGGCTGCTGCCGGACGACCCCCGCGGCTGGGTTCTGCTGGCGGAGGCGGAACTGCGCAGCAACCAGATGGAGAAGGCGGTGGTGGCCCTGGCCCGGGCCAAGCAGCTGGATCCCAACAACGCCGGTATCTGGTTCGCCGAAGGCTCCCTGGCCCTGCGCAACGGCAAGCCCCAGGACGCCATCGGCCTGCTGCGCAAAGGGATTGAACTGGACGGCAAGAACGCCGGTGCCTACTTCGATCTGGGCAATGCCCAGATCCTGCTGGGCAACACCGACGCGGCCCTGGGCTCGTTCGAGAAGGCCGCGGGGCTGCGCAAGGACTTCTGGGAAGCGATCAACAACCAGGGCCTGGTGCTGTTCGAGAGCGGCCGCACCGCCGACGCCATCGGCCGCTGGCAGCGGGTGCTGAAGATCAAGCCGGACATCGCCGAAACCTCCCTGGCCCTGGCGGCGGCCCTGTTCGAGCGCGGGCCGGCGGAGCGGGCCCAGGCCCTGAAGCTGGCCGAAAGCGCCCTGGCGGAGGAGCCCAACTACGTGAAGGACAGCTTCCAGAAGGAGCAGCTGTGGGGGCCGCGGTTGCGGGCGGTGACCGCCCAGCTGCTGGCCCTGCCGGAGCTGAAGGCCGCGGTGGAACGGGCCCAGGCCAATGCCACCGCCGGTGACGGCAACGGTGGCAGCAGCGACGAACCCTGAGCTGGTCGCCACGGGCACCATCTGTAGGCTGAGCGCCCTGAGCCGCAGACCCCCAGGACCGGATGCCGGACGAGCGCGTCCAACCGATCGCCCTGCATCAGGAGATGCAGCGCTCCTACCTCGAGTACGCGATGAGCGTGATCGTGGGACGGGCCCTGCCGGACGTGCGCGACGGGCTCAAGCCGGTGCAGCGCCGCATCCTGTTCGCGATGCACGAGCTGGGGCTGACCCCGGACCGGCCGTACCGCAAGTGCGCCCGGGTGGTGGGCGACGTGCTGGGCAAGTATCACCCCCACGGTGACCAGGCCGTTTACGACGCCCTGGTGCGGCTGGTGCAGACCTTCGCCAGCCGCCACCCGCTGCTGGACGGCCACGGCAACTTCGGCTCGGTGGACGACGATCCGCCGGCCGCGATGCGGTACACGGAAACCCGGCTGGCGCCGATCGCCAACGAGGCGATGCTCGATGAGATCGGCAGCGACACGGTCGATTTCGCCTCCAACTTCGATGGCTCCCAGCAGGAGCCGACGGTGCTGCCGGCCCAGCTGCCCTTCCTGCTGCTGAACGGCTGCACCGGCATCGCCGTGGGCATGGCCACCAGCATCCCCCCCCACAACCTGGGTGAGGTGGTGGACGCCCTGATCGCCCTGATCCGCAAGCCCGACCTGGCCGATGAGAAGCTGCTGGCGATGGTGCCGGGCCCGGATTTCCCCACCGGCGGCGAGGTGCTGCTGGGCAGCGGCGTGCGCGACACCTACGTGACGGGGCGGGGCAGCATCCCGATGCGGGGCGTGGCCCACATCGAGGAGGTGCAGCCCGGCAAGGGGCGCCACCGCCGTGGTGCCGTCGTGGTGACGGAACTGCCCTACCAGCTGAGCAAGGCGGGCTGGATCGAGAAGCTGGCCGAGCAGGTGAACGACGGCAAGATCGGTGGCATCGCCGACATCCGCGACGAGAGCGACCGCGAAGGGATGCGGGTCGTGATCGAACTGCGGCGGGATGCCGAGCCCCAGAAGGTGCTGGAGGAACTGCAGCGCCGCACGGCCCTGCAGAGCAACTTCGGCGCCATCCTGCTGACGCTGGTGAACGGCCAGCCCCAGCAGCTGAACCTGCGCCAGCTGCTGCTGCGGTTCCTGGAGTACCGGGAGCTGACCATCCTGCGGCGCACCAACCATGCGCTCAAGCGCTGCGAAGACCGGCTGGAGGTGGTGCAAGGGCTGATCAAGGCCCTCGACGACCTCAAACGGGTGATCGAGATGATCAGCGAGGCACGGGATGCCGCCACGGCCCGGGCCAGCCTGCAGGTGCACCTGGATCTGAGCGAGCGGCAGGCCGATGCGGTGCTGGCCATGCCGCTGCGGCGGCTCACGGGCCTGGAGCAGGAGGGGCTGCGCAAGGAGGCGGCGGAGCTGGAGCAGGAACGCACCCGGCTGCGGCACCTGCGCGACGACCGCGACACCCTGCTCGACACGATGGTGAGCGAGCTGAAGGGGCTCAAGAAGCGCTACGCCACACCCCGCCGCACCCGCCTGGTCGAGGGCGGCGACGCCCTGGTGGCCCAGCGGGCGGCGGCGGTGCGACCCAACACCGAGCTGCAGCGGCAGCAGGCCTTCGAGGCCCTGGCCGGCGATGGCCGGCTGCTGATCCAGACCGACGGCGCCGTACGGATCGTGACGCCCCAGGTGCTGGGGCGGCTGCACCTCGATGACGCCGCTGAACTGGGCGATCTGCCGCCGCCCGCGCGGCTGATCCTGCCGGTGGCCGAGCAGCCGGCCCTGCTGGCCTTCAGCGCCGGCGGCAAGGTGGCGCTGCTGCGCTGGGAATTCGCCGGCCAGCATCCCGGCAAGCTGGAGCGCTTCCTGCCCGACAGCCTGCAGGGGGAGCAGGTGGTGCAGGTGCTGCCGCTGCCCCAGCCCGCCAGCGGCAGCCTGGGGTTGCTGAGTACCGATGGGCGCTTCAAGCGGCTGCCGATCGAGGATTTCCTGGAGCTGTCAGGCCGGCCCGCCACCGTGCTGAAGCTGAAGGAGGGTGTGGCGCTGCAGCGGGTGGTGCCCTGCCTGGAGGGGGAGGATCTGGTGGTGGCCACCAGCACGGGCCGGGTGCTGCGGCTGGCGATCAACGACAGCAACCTGCCGGTGCTGGGTCGCACGGCCCAGGGGCCGATGCTGCTGCGCCTGCTGCCGGGCGAACGGGTGGTGGGGGCGGCGCGGGCCGCGGCCGGCGGCGACGTGCTGCTGGCCAGCCGACGGGGCCAGGTGAAGCGCCTGCAGCTCGAGAGCCTGCGGCCCTGCCAGCGGGGCGCCATGGGCCAGATCGGCCTGCGCTTCCTGGAGCGCGACGACGGCCTGGTGGATCTGCAGGCCGGCGACGCCGGCGTGATCGGCGTGACGCTGGAGGGCAGCGAGGGCCGCAGCCTGCGGCTCAAGGCCGATCAGCTGGCACCGGAAGACTGCGGCGGCCCAGGCACGTTGCTGGCCCTGAAGGCCGGCGATGCGGTGCAGCAGCTGGTGCCCCTGATCGGGGCGCCCTAGGCCGGTCAGCGGACGTTCAGCACGGGCTCGGTGGCCGTGGCGACAGGGTTCGCCCAGAAGGCAATCGCTTCTCCAGCCGAGCGACCTGTTCGGCCATGGTCACAGCGCGGTCGTCCCTGCTGATGTCGGCCGCAATGCTTTGGAGGTAGGTGGTTGTGATCGTCTCGCTGTAACCGTCAGGGTCGCCGCAGGCCAGGTTGTAGGCCTGGAGGCGCTGCCGCATCTGCTGCAGGGCTCCATCCAGACCCCGATGGCGAACGTAGTGGACCCCGACAGCGAGATGGGCGCGGTGCGTCCAGTTGGCACGAGGGAGGGACAAGGATTCGAACGCTGCTACAAGTCGTTCGATCTCCGCGTCGTCTCTGAGGGGGAGCTCCCGTTTCACGCCCGGAGTTCGATCCGCATCTCGACCATGGTCGGGCGCAATCCGGCGCGCTCGAACAGTTGCCGGGCGGCGGCATTCTGCGACGACGCACTGAGCATCAGGCTGCTGGAGCCCAGGGCTAGGGCCGCCTCCTTGGCTGCCTCAAGCAGCCGGCGGCCGATCCCGCCGCTCCTGACCTCGGGATCCACGTAGATGTCGTGAAGCCAGGCTCCTGCACTGCGTATCTCCACAAGGCTCATCGGCTCCATCCGAACGAACGCATAGCCCACCGGTTGCGGACCGGCCTCGGCGATCAGCAGCACGACCTCCGGGCGTTGGAGCTCCGCTTGAAAAAACTCCGTATAGGCGCTCTCGCCACCGGGCGGCACGGCGAAGCGTTCCCCATCAAAGCCGACATGCAGCTGTGCGAGGGCGAAGCCGAAGCTGGCCAGCACCGACAGATCCGTGTCCGTCGCTCGGCGCACCGTCAGGGGCGGTCCGTTCACACAACCTCGCCCCAACGGTTGGAGATCCACTGCAGCGACGAGCGTAGGCGTCAGATCCCTCGGCAATCGACGCGCAGGTGGCGCAAGGCGATGCGGGGCCCCTGTTCCGTAATGCAGATTGTCATCAGATCTTGTGCAATACCTTTCCCGTGCCAAGACTTTGCGACATAGAGGCTCTGGATTGCCCCTGGGCTTGTCGCAGAAACGCAACAGGGCGCTTCAGAGAAACCTAGCTGAGAAAATGCGATCAACTCGCCTCCATCCTCGCAGACCAAGGTGACCACATTCGAGTCTTGGATCTCCCCCGATTGAATAGCTTCGCCATGACTAGAATGGCAATGAAGATTCATGTCTTCAACGGTATTCATACGGGCGAGGGTCTCGCGAAAGGCTGCCTCGGCCAACGAAGCCAGACTTTTCGCATCAGAAGGCTTGGCGTACCGGATGAACATCTACCCGTTGATCCCGTCTTCTTTATTTAAATGTTTGCCAGACCATCGGTACACGGTAAACATAGCCTAAAGGACTTTCAGAGGCTGAATCCGTAGGGAGCGGTGGTGACACGCAAGCGGTGGGCCAGCGCCTTGATGATCCCCTGCACGAACTCGGGGTGGTCGGCCATCAGGCTGTGTAAGGTCGACTGCTCAATCTGATAGAGCGTAGTCGGATCGATCGCGCTCACCGAGGCTGAGCGGGGTTGCGGGTCGAGAGCGGCCAACTCGCCCACGATCTCACCGTCCGAAAGTTCGACGATGGTCTGGTCGCCGATGTGTACCCGCACCAGGCCGGTAACGATCACGTACATCGAGGTACCGCGATCTCCCTTGGCGAACAGCTGCTGGTTTGGGGCAAGCTGCACTTCTTCCACGGCATCAGCCACAGCGGCCAACACGTTGTCGGGAGTGGCGGCGAAGATACTGGCTCGCCTGAGCCGCTGAATCTTGTCATGCTGGGCCGTGCTGGTCATGGCACTTGGGGAAGGAAGGTCTGGTGGCGGTTCAGACCGAGGACAATTCCATGAAGTTTAGCGTGTCCCCCAATCGTAGCAAGTTCGACAAACAGATCCACATCGCCTTCTCCCATTCGGTAGTCGTCACAATCACCGAACCACATGCGAACAGTTTCTCAATGCTGTACGCATGACACAACTCAACAATGGCGACTTGTTGATTCTGCAGAACATCCATCGTGATTACCTCCACATTGGTTCCAGCTGTAATCAGTCTGGTTGAATTTGTGCTCACTGCACCTTTAGCCTGCGGTCAGGAGAATGTTTGCCATTACCTGGCCGCAGAGTGGTGGACCTATCCATAGAGAACTTGCTGAGGCGGCTCAGGTGAATGCCAATGTTAGATCTCTCAAGTCTAGTAGTGCCTGATGTGGCGTGGCTTCAGCCACAGCCTCCCCGATGGATATCCGCCCATCTTCCTTTCTGGCTCTTTTCCTGATCGGGGGATGTGTTCAAGCACCGATCAGCACAACTCCAATCAAGACAGCGACGACGGAGCCAGCTTCGGAACGGACGGCACCTCCTGTCAAACCAGGTACCACCCTGTTCGAGAACGTACGAGTCTTCGATGGCACCTCAGGCAAGCTTTCGCCTGCCTCGAAGGTGCTGGTGGTGGGGACCACGATCCGCACCATCTCCCCAGGGCCCATCACCCCGCCAGCAGGGGAAACGGTGACCCGGATCGCTGGTGCTGGTCGCGAGCTGATGCCGGGATTGATCGACAACCACGTGCATGTGCTGATGAGCGCCAGCAGCCAGGCGGATCTGCTCGACCCGAAGGTGGAGCCAAACGTTCTGCAAGAACGGGCCACCGCCGAGGCGGGTCGCATGGTGTTGCGGGGATTCACGAGTGTGCGCGACCTGGGCGGCCCGATGCTGGTCGATCGGCCGGCCATGGATCGGGGCAGCCTGCCGGGTCCACGCATCTACCCCAGTGGGGCGATGATCTCCCAGACCTCCGGTCATGGCGACTCACGACTCCTCCACGAGCGTTCCAGGCGGTTCTTTGGGGAGGTGTCCCGGGGAGAGACGTCGGGGGCGAACTTCATTGCCGATGGTCGCGATGAGGTGCTCACTGCCACCCGGGAAGATCTCAGGGCCGGGGCCAGCCAGATCAAGGTGATGGCGGGTGGGGGAGCGGCCTCCGACTACGACCCCCTCGATGTCACCCAGTACACGCTTGATGAGATGAAAGCCGCGGTGGAGGCCGCCTCTGACTGGGGCACGTACGTGACGGTGCACGCCTACACCCCGAAAGCGGTGCGCCGTGGAGGCTGGCGTGAAATGCATCGAGCATGGCCAGCTGCTGGATCAGGCCACGATGAAGCTGCTGGGGGAGAAGGAAATCTGGTTGAGTCTGCAGGTCCTCGATGAGGCACCCCCAACAGCAGAGGAGAATGTGCGCCAAAAGAAGCACACCGTGGTGGAAGGGACTGACAACGCCTTTCGGTGGGCGAAACAGTTCGGGGTGAAGCTCGCCTGGGGCACCAACTTTCTGTTCATGCCCGCCCAGAACGTGAAACAGAACGCCGACATCCTCAAGCTGAAGGAGTGGATGACATCGGCCGAAATCCTGAAACTGGTGACCCACGACAACGCCCAGCTGCTCGCCCTCTCGGGTCCCCGCAATCCCTACCCCGGAAAACTTGGCGTTGTGCAGCCCGGTGCCCTCGCCAACTTGATCCTGGTGGATGGAAATCCGCTTGAAAATCTTAGCTTGATTGCTGATCCTCAGAAGCGCTTTCTGGTGATCATGAAGGACGGCCGTCTTTACAAGAACAGCACCGGGCCGCAGGTACCTTCATGAGTAGATCTAACGTGATGCGATTGAGCTGCGCGCCTGCTCGAAACTCTTGTCAGACATCAGCTCGACTTGCTGCGAGAACACTCTCGATCACAAGGTCCAAGTCCACTGAAGGGTTCGCCGGCACCGACCGAGCCCAAGTCTCACCATCAAGGACACACTTCGACAACATGCCTGCGGGAGCTGCCTGAACAAAGGCGTCGCTCTGTCGATTGATTGGACGAAACACATTGACTGCTGATTGCGGACGGTTTCAGAGCTCAAGGCGATCGCTTGACTCGATAGCATCTGCCAGCGAGTCAGCCACCTCCATCAGGCGGTCGAGTCGTTGCGCAAGACCCTCGCGACCCCAGGCGAGCAGGGTCGCAAGCAGCGGAATCGCCGCAGCTGATCGCGAGCCCTGTACCCCGATATTGGGCTTGGCAAGATAGCCTCCTCCGAAGCTGACTGCCGCGTTCGCGGGCTCGAGATCGCGGAACATCACGAGTGCTGAGTCCTTTGGCTGGAACAGCCACTTGTGAGCCGAAACCGCCAAGGAGTCAGCAACATCGAGCCCGTCGAGTTTGCCGGCGTGAGCGTGACTGAGTCGTAGAGGACCGGCCCATGCCGCGTCGACATGCGTCCACTTCGCGGTGCCGACCAGGTCAAGGGGGTCTATCGAACCCGTCGAGGTCGTACCAGCGGTCAGCACCAGGCAGGCGTCGGACAGATCAGGCAGTTGCTCGCGATCAAGCCGCCCTAGCGCGTCAACGGGGACCTTCACGAACTCGAGTCCGAGTATTCGGGCGGCCTTCTCGATGCTGAGGTGCGCGGCATCAGACGTCACAACGGTCTTAACGCCTGCGGCGTCTCTCGCCGCCCAGATACCAGTCAGATTGGCAATCGTAGAACCTGAGCAGAAATGCCCGCCCTGCATGCCGAAGTACGGCGTCAGCCAAGACAGGAGGCACGCCTCGGCCTGGGTGGCAAATGGCGATGTCACCTCATGGAGCATGTTCTGGTTGAGGCTGGCGTCCCACAAGGCCATCGCCCATGTGATCCACGGCGTGGGCGGGTCCATGTGAGCGAGCGACCTAGAGGAGCCGAGCCGGGCAGCCTCTCCGAGGACGCGACCGGACATCATTTCAAGCGCCCGAGCCTCACCGACCCCGGACTCTGGCAGCCCAGGTGGCAGGTGGCCCGTAGTCGGGCCATCCGGTGACATGAGCAGTTCGAGGGCTCGTCTGAGTCCGTCGCCTGCCACAAAGCTTGGGTCTGGCCTAGGCATTCTCAGCCTGGTTCGGTCTGGTATGGGCCATTGGTCACATGCTGAGGTTAGGTGCAGATCAAGGCAATCAGCCCTCATGGAAGAACGGATCCGGCAGCGACGGGTTTCTCAACTTGGCGACGGCACCGGCGCCAACGACGGGGAGACCCTTCGGATCGAGCAAGCCCAACTGCACCAGAACACTCGCCTGGTCCCAGAGGATGTGTTCATAGGCGACCTTGTCGATTTCGAATCCAACGATCACGACAAACACGGCTTCAACCCTCCGACCAGTCGGTTCAACCCCGGGCAGGATATGGTCCATCTTGATGGTGTGCGTGAAGGAGATGATCAGTTCATCCACGAGTCGTTGCTCGCCATAGGTTCGCGAAACTGTTTCGAAGTGGACATCGGGCGGGAAGAACTGACCAATGAGCCGTTTGGCATAGAACCTGCGAACGCCCTGCGGACCTTGACCGCCCACCATGGTGGGAACATTCACGAGATGCGGATCTGGCGACATGGTCGCCAGCGTCTCGTCGAGGTCGCCAGCCAACTCTGCCTGCACATGGGCATCGAAGATCGCATCCAGTTTCGCGTGACAATCCTGCTGACTCATCGTGTCTCCTGTCGCGAGCTTAAGTGCGTTCAAGGTTTGATCGAAGCCGCCGCCGCGGACAGCCTCATTTTACCGATCGTTCGAGGCGGATGTCCTTTGGAATGGGTTGTCAGGCCAGCGACGCCAAAACGCGACGCCGTCAACATCAAGACCCAACAAGCCTGTTCAAGCTGTCGCCCGCCATCGACAGGCCAACCAGAAACACCACCCAGGCCATCGCTCCGTTGGTGTGTCGGGATAGAAGCGCCTCCAGTTTTTTCAAGACAGGCGAAATATAATCGTGCAGGAAAAGCCGCGCCACCAGCAGCAGTAACGCTGGTGTGATCATCACCAGACAGTAACCGAAAAGCACCACACTGCGCCCCAGCAGTGACAACTCCGATGCGGTTAAAAGGCCGATCGCAGCCAGATACGGGATCATGGAAGCGGCCTCGATGACGGCCGCCGTCAACGCAAAGACGACGACCGCGCCGAGGGGGGACGACGCATCGGTCGCATACCCCCGCATCCGCACGAAGAGACTCGGCCCGGTGCGGGCCTGCCTTGCCGCCCGGCGAGCGGCACGACGCTCCTTGCCCGCCTTCGTCCAGGGCTCCATGCGTGCACCGAGAGCCATCAGTCCGATACCGACGACCAGCTGGGCGATCGTCAGCGGTTCTGAGTCTCCCGACCCCTGCAACATGTCGAGCAGCATCGAGGCGCCAAGGAGCAACGCCATCCCCAACAGCAGATAGAACGCGGCGACCGTGCCAAGGAACAACACAATCCTCCCCGGGCGCGGGCGACCGGGCACCAACATCAGCCACAGGGGGATGAGCAACGTGCCGAAGCTGGTGCTGTCGATCAGCGCAAGTGCAACAAGCGGGGCAAGCCGATCGATGGTCATCGATGGCAGGCGCGGCTTCCATCAGAATCCTTCAAGTCCAGTGTCCTTCCCCATTCCGGTTGAGCCATGCGTTTGGCGACACACCACCCGGCCTGGCCCATGCTGTTGTCGGCCGCCATCGCCGCAGAGGCCGTCCAGGCGCGGCCGACGACCACCCTCGGCGCGGGCCTCCTGCGCCAGGCACCCGCCCTGGGAGCGGTCGCCGTCGTGCCCGATCTCCCGGCCAGCGATCTTGAGGCTCGCGCCGCACTGGCGGCCAACCTGATCAACCTGGGCAACCAGCTCAGTGATCAGGGCCGCCACGGGGAGGCCCTGGCACCCACCGAGGAGGGGGTAGCCATGTTTGGGGCGCTGGCCGACAAGGGGCCTGCCTTCCGCGCCCAACTGGCCTGGTCGTTGAACAGCCTGGCGCGCCGCCACCTGGCCCTGGACCATCCCGGGGACGCCCTCGCCCCGGCCCAGGAGGCTGTGGCGATCCTCCGGGCGGAAGCCCAGACCAACCCGCTGTACCAGAGGGAATGGGCCTCCGCCATCCACACCCTCAGCCGGGTGCGCGCTGGCCTCAACCAGACCCGGGAGGCCCTGGCCCTCTCCCGCGAGGCCGTGGCGATCTGGCGCCCGCTGGTGAAGACGCAGCCCCTCCACCGCGCTGGCCTGGCTGATGCCCTGAGCCACCAGTCCGATCTCCTGCTCAGCGACGGGCAACAGCAGGAGGCCCTGCCACCCATCGAGGAAGCGGTGGCCCTGTTTCGGGAGCTGGCCGGCAAGACACCCTCCTTCCGCCCCAGATTGTCCTTGTCGTTGCACAGCCTGACGCGCCTCCATCTGGCCCTCGACCATCCCGGCGACGCCCTCGCCCCGGCCCAGGAGGTGGCGGCGATCATGCAGGCGGAAGCCCAGACCAACCCGCTGTACCAGGCGGATTGGGCCACCGCCCTGCACACCCTCAGCCGGGTGCGCTCCGGCCTCAACCAAACCCGGGAGGCCCTGGCCCTCTCCCGCGAGGCCGTGGCGATCTGGCGCCCGGTGGTGAGGACGCAGCCGCTCCACCGCACTGGCCTGGCTGATGCCCTGAGCAACACGTCCGATCTCCTGCTCACCGATGGGCAACGGCAGGAGGCCCTGGCTCCCGCCCTGGAAGCGGAGCAGATCATTCGCGAGCTGGCGAGGGGCAGGACGGAACTGCGGGGAGAACACGCCAACGCCCTGCTCCAGGTGGGGACGGTGCGCAGAGAGCTGGGTCAGGGGCCCCAGTCCCT
>CALRQM020000052.1:0-20083 GCA_943370335.1 Bordetella parapertussis
AAGACTCCATCCCTGGCCTGCATCAGCGCGCCTCGGTTGGCGGAAGTTTGCCCTCAGCGCCCCGGGTGTCAATGTGTTCTTGATTGCTTTTTGCCGCATTGGCCACCCCCCTGGTGCAGATGCGCCTGGGCGCCTCGGGTCTGATCGAAGTCGTCAGTCCCTTCGACGCGGTGACCCAGGCGCACCTGCGGGCCATCCGCCCCCGGGGGCAGTGGCTCAGTCGCCGGGGCTGCTGGCAGTTTCCCCTCGAGGCGGCCGCCGCGTTGCAGCAGCAGTGCGCCGGCCGGTTCCCGGTCACACCGGAGCTGGAGCAGTGGTTCGCCTGGCTCTCGCAGCCCCTGCCCCCCCTGCCCCCGCACCGGGCCCTGGTGGCGGCGGCCGCCGCCGACGAGGCCATGCCCGATGGCCGCCAGCTGTTCCGCCACCAGCGGCAGGCGGTGCGCTGGTTGCTGGCCCGGCGCGGGGCCGTGCTGGCCGATGCGATGGGCCTGGGCAAGACCCTCAGCGCCCTGGTGGCCGGTCGCGCCCTGGTGCGCCTGGCCAACTGCCGGCTGGTGGTGGTGGCCCCGGCTGGGCTGCATCACCACTGGCGGCAGGAGGCGGCGGGGCTGGGTCTGCGGCTGGAGCTGCACAGCTGGGCCCGGCTGCCCGCTGAGCTGCCGGACGCCGGCACGGTGCTGATCGCCGATGAGGCCCACTTCGCCCAGACGATCCACGCCGCCCGCACCCAGGCGTTCCTGCGGCTGGCGCGCCATCCGCGCCTGCGGGCGATCTGGTTGCTCTCCGGCACGCCGATGAAGAACGGCCGGCCGGCCCAGCTGTTTCCCCTGCTGGCGGCCATCGGCCATCCCCTGGGGGCCGACCAGCGCCACTTCGAGGAGCGCTACTGCCAGGGCCACTGGCGGGAGCAGGGTGGGCGGCGGATCTGGCAGGCCAGCGGCGCCAGCCAGCTGGAGGAGCTGCAGCGGTTGGTTCGGCCCCTGGTGCTGCATCGGCGCAAGGGGCAGTGCCTCGACCTTCCGCCCAAGCAGCGGCTGGAGCGGCCCGTGAGCCTCGAGGCTGCCGAGGCCGAGGCCTTCGAGCGGGCCCTGCAGGAGCGGATCGACGACTACCGCCGCCGGGCCTGGGCCGGTGAGGTGCGCCGCGATGCCGAAGCCCTGGCCGTGTTCACGGCCCTGCGCCAGATCGCTTCGCGCCACAAGCTGGCCGCCACCACCGAACTGGTGGCCGACCTGCGGGACCGCGGCGAAGCGGTGGTGGTGTTCACGGCTTTCGTGGCCACCGCCCTGGCCCTGCACCGGGAGCTCGGCCAGGCGCACGATGGCGGGCCCCTGATCGGCGCCGTGCCCCCGGCCCGGCGGCAGAGGCTGGTGGATGCCTTTCAGTCGGGGCGCAGCCCCGTGCTGATCGCCACCTACGGCACCGGGGGCCTGGGCTTCACCCTGCACCGGGCCCGGCACGTGGTGCTGGTCGAGCGGCCCTGGACCCCGGGCGACGCCGAGCAGGCCGAAGACCGCTGCCACCGGATCGGCATGGGCGCCGCGCTCACCAGCCACTGGCTGCAACTGGGTGTCGCTGACCAGCTGGTGGACGACCTGATCGCCAGCAAGGCCGAACGGATTTCCCTGCTGCTACAGCGCCAGCGGGCCCTGCCGGCGCTGGTGCGTCAATGGCTCGAGACCGTCTAGGGGTGGCCTGACTCAGCCCCCCGGTCGGGCGGGTTCGTCCTCGCTGCAGCTGCGTTGCCGCACCTCCAGGTCCTGGCGCAGGATCGGATCCAGCTTGCCCTTGGGCACTGCGGCGGCCAGGGTTGTGGCCTGGGCGATGTCCCGGCAGGCGGCGACGGTGTTGCCGGCCAGGGTGTGCAGCAGGAACCGTTCGTTCAGGGGGCCGGGATCCTTCGGGAAGGCCGCCACCACCTTGTCGCACTGCTGCAGGGCGCTGGGGAGGTCCTCCAGCTTCACAGTGCGCAGGCAGTCCTCCCGGGTGATCGGCCGCTCGGGCAGGGGCTGCTCGACGCAGCCGCCGAGCAGCAAGGCCGGCAGCAGCAGCAGCAGGGGCCGCCGGCGTTGCCGGTGTGGGACGGGGGCGTGCAGGCCGGCCCGCTCAGTTGTAACGCTCACTCCGGGTCATGCCGCTGCCACCAGCCTTACCATCCCCGACGACCGAGATGGCCGTGGGGCTGGGTTCGGGGCTGGTCGCGGTGCTGCCGGAGGTGCGCGGCGCATACAGATCGCCCAGGAACCGACCGCAATCGGGGAAGGTGCCGGGATTCTGAACCACAGCTTCGGTGATCATCACGGCGGCATGTTCAGGGGAGGTCTTGAACAGACCGGCGCTCTGGCGCTTGATCAGGGCATAGGAGGCCGTCCAGCTGACTTCGTGGACGTTGCCGTTGTTTCGCATGAAGCAGTACACCTGGGCGCCCTTGCCCCCGGGCCCCTCGATGTCGTTGCCCGCGCGGGCGCTTGGCGCCGTGCCGACGGTGGCCAGCAGGCCGGCTGCCGCCGCCAGGACGAGGGGGCCCAGTCGGCGAAGGAGAAAGTGGCGTGGGGCCATCGGACCGCAAGGAAAGAACAAGGTGGCCCAACGTATCGACCCCTGCGCGGCTGTCCAGGGTGGTCAGCCGCCTGGCGGGGCGGCGGTGGCGGGGAGCACCAGCTTCACCACCAGAGGCAGGATCACCAGCACGGTGATCAGGCGCACCGCGTGCAGGCTGGCCACGGCCGCCCCCACGCCGAACTCCGCGCCCACGAGGCTCATGCCGCTGATGCCCCCCGGGGCCGCCCCCAGCAGGGCCACCACCGGGTCGACGCCCATCAGGCGGCTGCAGCCGAAGCCCACCACCAGGCCGGTGACCACCAGGGTGACCGTGATCAACAGGGCGGGCCGCCACAGCTGACGCAGCTCCAACAGGGCCGTGCCGGTGAGGCCGGTGCCGATCACCGTGCCGATGCCGATTTCCAGCAGGGTGCGGGAACCGACCGGCCATTGGGCCACCTCGAGTCGGCCCGTCACGCTGACCAGGGCGGCCCCCAGCAGGGCCCCGGCCAGTGGAGCCGCCGGGATGCCGGTGCGCAGGGCCAGCAGGCCGCCGGCGAGTCCCGCCACGACGTACAGCAACAGATGCAAGGGTTGGTGCATCGCCATGGAGACCGATCAGCAGGACCCACTCTGGGAGATCGCTGCCGCGGATGCTTGAGGGGGCTGCCCGGGTGTGTTGTCATGCGGCACAGTCCCGTTGCTTTCCCCGCCATGGCCCCCGCCTCGGTGTCGTTCCGCATCAGCCGCAATGCTGAAGATCTCGCCGAAACCATCCATGCCCTCTCCCAGCGCCTGGTGACCCTGGAGCAGCGTCTGGCGGCGATGGAGCAGCAGGCGTCGAACCAGGCCCGCCCAGAGCCGGAAGAACTGGCCAGCCTCGACAACGTCGAGCGTCTGCTGCAGGACTGCCGCCATCTGCTGGAGATCGGCGTCAGCTCCGAGGCACCCCCTGTGGTCGCCAGCATCGACGACGTTCCTTACCCCTCAGCCGCCTGAGGCCACACACCCCCCTGGTCAGGGGTGTCAAAATGAAAAGAAAGCGGGTCATGGCCTTCCCCACTTCCCCTTACCAGTCCTCCTTCAGCCCCCTCCACGGGCAGAACCCCGCCCCACGGGCGGCCATTCCTGCCCCCCACTGCCAGTTACGCCGCCACTCCCAGGAAGAAGGTGACCACCAGCTCGAAAAGCTGGAGTTTGCCCTCGCCGTCGCCCTCACCCGCGGTGATCTGCAGCGCTCCGACCAGTTGCGCTCGCAGATCGCCGCCCTGGGTGGCAATCAGGAGGAACCCGGCACCTGATCGGATCCCAGGCGCCGACGATGGGAGAGAGGCCATTCAACACCTCCCAAATCATCTCTTTTTTGGGCCAGGTGCCTCCTGTTGGCCCTGGACGATATGTTGTGCAGTAAGATTCCAAAACGAAGGGGACTGTTGGATGCCAACTGGCCCGTTGTGAATGTCTTTGGTACCGCGACATCCTCGCCGGCCATGATTGTCTCCAGCCCGTCTGCCCCCGTCACATTGACGTTGGAAGCCCCACTACGTGCAAGGTCCAGCGTCTCGCCGCTGTCCGATCCCACCGCTCGCCAGCGCCTCCTGCTCCAGGCGGCCACCCTCAACGAACAGGCGCGTGTGGCGGCCACGCAAGGTGATCTTGAAGCCTCGGCGCGGGCGATCCTTGGAGCCCTTGATTGCGAACGGCGTGCCGGTGGTCTCGGTCTGCAGGTGCTGCAGCTGATCAAACCCCGCGCCTGAACGGTGGCCCGCTCCAGACCCTGGGGCAGGCAGCCATGGGAGAGCTCGGTTCAGGGCTGCCGACCGCCCTGCTGGGCGCAGGACTGAGGGCACGGTCAACCCGCGTCCGTGGATGACGGATGTTTTCGCCTGGGGGCCTCTCAAGCGCGCTCACCACAACCACGGCCATGGGCGTGGCGCGTTCTGAGAGGGCCACGCGCGCCTGAATCCATGGCGGGCCACCACTGTTTTGAGCCTGCACCTGCTGAGCGTGAAGGTGCTGCAGCTACCTGGCGCCAATGGAGCCGACATGGCGAGAGGCCTGAACAGAGCTGCCCAATGCCTGAAAAATGCAATAAACCGCAGCTATTGACTGCTGTTCAGATGTTCTCGTGGCAGATTTAACTCAAGCGGGTGACCGGATTCGAACCGGCGACGTTCAGCTTGGGAAGCTGACATTCTACCACTGAATTACACCCGCATCCCAGCACACTAGCAAGGCTCCAGGCGTCACTCGGACGTCCGGAGCCAGCGCTTCGCCTGTCAGGGCTTGCTGGGGGCCGCCGCCGCCGGCTCCTCGCACTGCACGGCCGCGGAGAGCGCCCTGCGGGCGGCGATCACCGCCAGGGCCTTGGGCTTCAGCTCATTGGCGGCCTGTTCGAGAGTTTGTGTCTTGTTGGCGGAGGCTGCGGCCACCTCCCCACGGAAGCCTTGGAGCACCTTGCGGAAAGCCTCCACCCGCAGTTTTTGGAGCTGGTTTTCCGAGGTCTGCAGGGCCGTGACCGACTGCTCCAGTTTCTGCTGGGCCGCCTTCGCTTCACCCACGGTGGAGGTGGGTGTCAGGGCGGCCACCTGCTCCAGGGCCTGGTTCACCGTGGTCAGCTCGGTGCAGATCCTGGCTTCCGTCTTCTTGGTCTGCTGGGTGAGATCGGCGCGCTGGCAGCCGGCGGCCGCGAGGCTCAGGCTGAGGGTGACGGCGAGCGGGAAGCGTCGCAGGGCAGCAAGGGTCATGGCGTCAAAAACGTCCACCATGAACCTAATTCGCCTCTCGCAACCCGGCCACGCCGCCCTACGGTCCTTCAGCCGGCCAGGGCCGCCGCCGCCGCCGCCACGCCGGCTCCGGTGGGGGCCTTGGCCAGGTCCAGGGCCTGCAGGGTGGCCTCGATGGCCGCCACGGCGGTCAGTACGTCGCGGTCGCAGACGAAGCCCAGGTGGCCGATGCGGAACACCTTGCCCTTGAGGTGGTCCTGGCCGCCGGCCAGCAGGATGTCGAAACGCTCCTTGACGTGCTTGCGCAGGACCTCGGCATCGATGCCCTCCGGGGCCACCGCCGTGATCGCCGGGCTGCCATGGCCCTCGGCCGCGTAGAGCGGCAGGCCGATCGCCTTCATCGCCGCCTGGGTGGCGCGCCGATGGCGATCGTGGCGGGCGAAGATCGCCTCCAGGCCCTCCTTCTGCATCATCCCCAGGGCGGCCTCAAGGGCGAAGTAGAGATTGATCGCCGGAGTGAACGGGTTGCTGTCGTCGTCGGCGGCTTTGCGGTACTTGCCCAGATCCAGATAGAACTTGGGCAGGTCGGAGCGCTCGTAGGCCGTCCAGGCCCGCTCGCTCATGGCCACGAAGCTCAGGCCGGGCGGCATCATGTAGCCCTTCTGGGAGCCGGAGCCCACCACGTCCACGCCCCAGGCGTCCATGGGCACGTCGCAGGCCCCCAGGCTGGTGACGCAGTCGGCGATCGTGAGCGCCGTGCCGTGGGCCTTCACATGGCCGGCGATGGCCTGCAGGTCGTTGATCACCCCGGTGGAGGTTTCCGAGTGGGTGAGGATCACGCCCCGGATCTCCTTGGCGGTGTCGGCCTCCAGGGCGGCGCGGAAGGCCTCCGGATCGAGGGGCTGGCCCCATTCCGCCTTGATCACCTCCACGTTCAGTCCGTAGGCCTTCGCCACCTTCACCCAGCGTTCGCCGAACTTGCCGTTGTCGCCGCAGAGCACCTTGTCGCCGCGGCTGAGGGTGTTGACGATCGCCGCCTCCATCGCCGCGGTGCCGCTGCCGGTGAGCACCAGCACGTGGCCCTTGGTCTGGTGCAGCCACTGCAGCTGCTCGGTGGTGCGCCGCACGATCTTCTGGAAATCGCCGCTGCGGTGGCCGATCGGATGGCGGGCCATGGCCTGCAGGACGGTCTCCGGCACCGGGGTGGGGCCGGGGATCATCAGAGTGAGCTTGTCCTGCATGAGCGGTGGGGAACGAAGGAGCGCGGGCCCGGCGAAGGCAAGGCGATCGACCACCATAAAAAACAGCGTTCCCGCCGGCCATCGATTCCCTGCGCCCCCCCTCCGCGCCCCCGCGGGGTTTCACCCTGCCGGTGTGGCTGGCGGCGGCGGCCCGAGCCGCCCTCGGGGCCCTGCAGGGGGAGCCCTTCAGCGCCGCCGTGTCCCTGGAACTCCTGCAGCCATCGGGGGTGGTGCCGGTTCCGGTGCGGGCCGCCGCGCGGCTGGGGGAGGGTCTTGCCCTGGGGGAAAGCTGCTGCGATCCGGGCGAGGGGCTCGACCTCACCCGCGGCCTGGTGGTCTGGGTGCTGGCCCGCTGGCTCCCCGGCGACGGGCCCTGGCTGCGGCTGGAGCCCGGCGAGGGGGTAGGGGTCCACGCGGCGACCGGGGAGGCCTGCCTCTCCGCCTATGCCCAGCAGCTGCTGGAGGCCAACCTGCGGCCCCTGGTGCCGGCCGGCTGCTGCCTGGGACTCACCCTGGTGCTCCCCGACGGCCGCCGCCTGGCGGAGCGCACCAGCAATGCGGCCTTCGGGGTGGTGGAGGGGCTGGCCCTGATCGGCACCCAGGCCGAGGTGCAGGCGGGCGCCGATCCGGACCAGCTCGCCCGCACCCTGGCCGCGCTGGCCGGGCGGGTGGCCGCGCCGGGATTCGACGGCGACCTGGTGCTGGTGATCGGTGAGAACGGCCTCGATCTGGCCCCGCGGCTGGGACTGCCTCCGCAGCTGCTGCTCAAGGCGGGCAACTGGCTCGGTCCGGTGCTGGTGGCGGCCGCTGAAGCGGGGGTGGAACGGCTGCTGCTGTTCGGCTACCAGGGCAAGTTGATCAAGCTGGCCGGCGGCATCTTCCACACCCATCACCACCTGGCCGATGGCCGCGCCGAGGTGCTCACCGCCCTGGCCGCCCTGGAGGGGGCCAGCGGCGCCACCCTCGCCGCCCTGCATGGGGCCGCCACGGTGGAGGCCGCCCTGGCCGGGCTGGAGCAGGCCGATCCGGACCTGGCCGGGCGCCTGCGGGGGCGCATCGCCGCCGCCATCGAAAGCCGCTGCCAGGGCTACCTGGCCAGCCATGGCGCCCCGCCGATCGCGGTGGGGGCGGCCCTGTTCGACCGCGGTCGCCAGGTGAGGGTCTGCGGTCCGGTGGGGGCCGCTCTGATGGAGCGTTTCAGGGGCGCGACCTAGGGTGCAGGCACCGATACCGGGCCCTGGCCCTGGCCGCCTTCGAGCCGATGTCCCAAACGCCGCAGACCGCTCCATCGGGTTCGGAACGGGACCATGCCAGCGGTTCCCGCCGTCCCCCGGCCATCGTCATCCTGGATTTCGGCTCCCAGTACTCCGAGCTGATCGCCCGCCGGGTGCGGGAAACGGAGGTGTTCTCCCTGGTGATGGGGTACGCCACCACAGCCGCGGAACTGAAGGCCCTGGCCCCGAAGGGGATCATCCTCAGCGGCGGTCCCAGCTCCGTCTACGAGGAGGGGGCTCCCTCCTGCGACCCCGGCCTCTGGGACCTGGGCATCCCGGTGCTGGGGGTCTGCTACGGCATGCAGCTGATGGTGCAGCACCTGGGCGGATCGGTGGTGGCGGCCGGCCGGGCCGAATACGGCAAGGCGCCGCTCCATGTCGACGACCCGGTCGATCTGCTCACCAACGTCGACAGTGGCTCGACGATGTGGATGAGCCACGGCGATTCGGTGGAGTCGCTGCCGGACGGCTTCGTGCGCCTCGCCCACACCGACAACACCCCCGAGGCTGCGGTGGCCGACCATGCCCGCCGCCTGTACGGGGTCCAGTTCCACCCGGAGGTGGTGCACTCCACCGGCGGCATGGTGATGATCCGCAATTTCGTTTATCACATCTGCGGCTGCACCCCCGACTGGACAACGGCCGCCTTCATCGACGAGGCCATCGGCGAGGTGCGTGCCCAGGTGGGCGAGAAAAAGGTGCTGCTGGCCCTCTCGGGCGGGGTCGATTCCTCCACCCTGGCCTTCCTGCTGCACCAGGCGATCGGTGATCGCCTCACCTGCATGTTCATCGACCAGGGCTTCATGCGCAAAGGCGAGCCGGAGTTCCTGATGGATTTCTTCGATCGACAGTTCCACATCAACGTGGAATACATCAATGCCCGTGAGCGCTTCATCTCCAAGCTCGCCGGCATCACCGACCCGGAGGAGAAGCGCAAGATCATCGGCACCGAGTTCATCCGGGTGTTCGAGGAGGAGAGCCGCCGCCTCGGCCCCTTCGACTACCTCGCCCAGGGCACGCTCTATCCGGACGTGATCGAATCGGCCGGCACCAACGTGGACCCCAAGACCGGCGAGCGGGTGGCGGTGAAGATCAAGAGCCACCACAACGTGGGCGGCCTGCCCAAGGACCTGCAGTTCAAACTGGTGGAGCCGCTGCGGCGCTTGTTCAAGGATGAGGTGCGCAAGGTGGGACGCAGCCTGGGCCTGCCCCAGGAGATCGTCGGACGCCACCCCTTCCCCGGCCCCGGCCTGGCGATCCGCATCCTGGGGGAGGTCACCGACGACAAGCTCGACATCCTGCGGGACGCCGACCTGATCGTGCGCGAGGAGGTGCGCGACGCCGGCCTCTACGACGAGATCTGGCAGGCCTTCGCCGTGCTGCTGCCGGTGCGCAGCGTCGGGGTGATGGGCGACAAGCGCACCTACGCCTATCCGATCGTGCTGCGCTGTGTTTCCTCCGAGGACGGCATGACCGCCGACTGGTCGCGCCTGCCCTACGACCTGCTGGAGCTGATTTCCAACCGCATCGTCAACGAGGTGCGGGGGGTGAACCGGGTGGTGCTCGACATCACCAGCAAGCCCCCCGGCACGATCGAGTGGGAGTAGGCGGGTCCCCAGGCTGGCCCCCGGGGGCCAACTTCGATAACCTCGGCGCCCGGCCTTTGCTCCGTGCCTTCCGTCTCCCCCGTCGTCGCTGGCAGCCCTGCCGGGGCTGAGCACGACCCCCAGCTGCACCGCCGCCTGCAGCAGGACAGCATCCTGCTGGCCGGCAAAACCATCTTCCTCAATCCCTTCCTCTACTGGCGTCGTTTCGATGCCAACACCGACCGCTGGCTGCGGGAACCGGGCCAGTTGCCGGAGGAGCAGATCCGCAGCAACCGCCTGCGCTTCTATCCCGAACTCGACTGGGAGGGGCTGGATCCGGCCGACCTGGCGGTGAAGGAGGGGGCGGTGGAGATGTTCCTCAAGAGCCTTGAGCTGATCAGCACCTTCAACCCCGACCTCAGCGCCGGCCACCTGCTCGAGGTGGAGCGCAAGATGGCTGTCACCAAGAAGAAGGCCTTCGAGCGCTGGGTGGCCCGGGCCCTCGACCGTCGCGGTAAGGAAAGCCTGCGGGAGCGGCGCCGCTTCGACCGTGACCGCCTGCTGCGGGGCTGGATGGAGTGGCTCTCCCTCGAGGGCACCCGCCAGGCGCTGCTGCCCTTCAGCGTCCTGCTGGTGCTGGCCGTCGCGGGCGGCTGGTGGCTCGGCAGCACCCGCTTCTGCAGCCAGGTGATCGTCGCTCCCGGGGTGCAGCGTCCCGCACCCTGAAGCGAGCCGTTCGGCACGCCAGACTGGGGGGCCAGGTCCCGTTGGCGACGTCATGGCTGCCGATCCTCTCGATTCCCTGCGTCTGGCGCTGATGCAGGACGTGCTGCCGTTGGGACTCGCGGTGGTGGAGCGGGCCCGCAAGGGGGGGCCGGCTGAAGTGCTTGCCGCTTTCGACGGCACCAGTGCCGATCCCCTCGGCCAGTTGCGCCAGGAGGGTGAACCCGCGGCCAGCCAGGTGCGGGAGAACCTCGACCGCTTCCAGCCCGGTCTGGGCAACCCGGTGATGAAGGTCGAGGTGCGCGACGTCGACGCCGAGGACGCCCAGGTCGTCAGCGGGCCCCAGGCGGCCCCTGCCGCCTGGGACACCCCAGCCACGCCCAGCCCCGCCGACCCGGCCGAACTGATGGCGGCCTTGGGGCGCATCGAGGAGCGGCTGGCCCTGCTCCAGAGCCGGATCGCCTGATGGTCCGCGCTGTCGGCGGCGGGGTCGGCCCCTCCACCACCCGCCACACCGGGACAGGGCACCAGGCCGCCCTCCTGCTCACCTTCATGCTGCTGATCCTGGCGGCGATCCTTGGCCGGCTGGCCTGGCTGCAACTGCTGCATGGGGCCGAGAACCGGGCGATGGCCGACGAGAACCGGATCCGGCTGTTGCCGCGCAATCCCGTGCGGGGGCGCCTGCTGGATCGCAAGGGCCGGGTGCTGGCCACCAATCGCCTCACCTACAACCTCTACCTCCAGCCCCTCCAGGTCGACGACCTTCGCTGGCCCGGGCTGCGCGACCGGCTCGCCACCCTGCTGGGGATCCCCGCTGACCGGCTCGAGGCCCAGCGCAAGAGCGGCGCCAATGCCGAAGGTTTCCGCATCCCCCTCGCCCTCTCGCTCACGCCGGTGCAGGTGCTGCGCTTCCGGGAGCAGGCCGGCAGCCTGCAGGGGGCGGAGGTGTCCGAGGACGTGCTGCGGGCCTACCCCGACGGCAGCCTGGGGGCCCATGTGATGGGCTACACCAGCAGCATCACCGAGGAGGAGTACGCCGCCCTCAAGGACCATGGCTACCGGATCAGCGACCGCATCGGCCGCAGCGGACTGGAGAAGGTCTACGAAACCCACCTGCGTGGGGAGTGGGGCGGCCAGCAGCTGGAGGTGAATGCCGAGGGTCAGGTGCAGCGCGTGCTGGGGGACAAGCCCGCCAAGGCCGGCAAGGATCTGCGCCTCACCCTCGATCTCGACCTGCAGCGGGCGGCGGAGAGGGCCCTCGACGGGGTGCGCAAGGGGGCGATCGTGGCGATGGACCCCCAGACCGGTGCCGTGCGGGCGATGGCCAGCCGCCCCAACTTCGATCCCAACATCTTCTCCGACGGCCCCACCACGGCCCAGTGGAACAGCCTCAACCGGCCGGAGGCGCCGATGCTGAACCGGGCCTTCCAGGGCTTCCCGCCGGCCAGCACCTTCAAGATCGTCACCACGATCGCCGGCATCGAGTCAGGGAAGCTCAACGAGAACTCCACCGTGCCGACGGTGGGCTCCTTCTGCTACTACGGCCAGTGCTATGCCGACCACGGCTCCTTCGGCAGCATCGGCTTCCCCTTCGCCCTCGGGGTGAGCAGCAACAGCTTCTTCTACAAGGTGGGGCTGATGGTCGGTCCGGACGAGCTGTTCAAGGCCGCCCGCCGCATGGGCTACGGCAGCCGCACCGGCAGTGAGCTGGCGGCCGAGGAATCCCCCGGGCTGCTGGGGGATCCGGCCTGGAAGAAGGAGGTGCTCGGCGAACCCTGGACCCCGGTCGACACGATCACCTCCTCCATCGGCCAGGGCGCGGTGACCGTCACCCCGCTGCAGATGGCCCGCCTCTACGCGGCCGTGGCCAATGGCGGCTGGTTGGTGACTCCCCACCTGGTGGAGCGCGACTATCCCCGGAAATGGCTGGGGCTGAAGCCGGCCACCCTGCGGGTGCTGCATGCCGGCCTGCGCCAGGCGGTCACCTCCGGCACCGCCACGATCCTCAACGACCCCAGCCTGCCGCCGGTGGCCGGCAAGACCGGCACCGCCGAGGACCCCCCCCGTCCCGACCACGCCTGGTTCGGTGGCTATGCCCCGGCCACCGCCAAACCCACCCTGGTGATCGTCGCCTTCGGCGAGAACTCCGGCGGTTACGGCGGCACGGTGGCGGCGCCGATGGTGAAGGCCCTGATGACGGTCTGGTTCCGCGGCGTGAAACCGCCGCCGGCGCTCAAGGCAGGCTGAGCAGCTCCTGGCGCTGCCTCAGGCGACCTGCTCCAGCCGGCCCCGGTTGAGCACCTGGCGGTAATAGCCCTGCAGCTGGGCGGTGGCGCTGGGCCAGCCCCAGCGTTCGGCCTCCTCGCGGGCGGCCAGGCGCAGCTGGCGGCGGGCGGCCGGGTCCCCCAGCAGCCGTTCGACGGCGGTGGGCAGGCTGGCGGGCTGGTCGGGGTCGTACAGGCAGCCGTTGACGCCGTCATTGACGATGTCGGGGATGCCGCCCCGGTTGGCTCCCACCACCGGGCAGCCGGCGGCCATGGCCTCCAGCAGCACCAGGCCGAGGGTTTCGGTGCTGGACGGGAACAGGAAGGCATCGCCGCTGGCATAGGCCGAGGCCAGCTCCTCACCGGCCAGGTAGCCCACGAAGGTGGTGGCGGTGCCCTCGAAATGGCGCTCCAGTTGCTGGCGGTGGGGACCGTCCCCCACCAGGGCCAGGCGGGTCTGGGGCATCGCTTCCAGCACCGGCCGGATCCGGTCGATCTGCTTCTCCGCCGAGAGCCGGCCGATGTACAGCAGCAGATGGCCGGTGTCGTCGTGGCCCCCGTGCAGCCGCTGGCGCATGGCGGCGGAGGCCAGTTCGGGGCGGAACAGGTCAGTGTCGACGCCGCGCTGCCACAGGGCCGTGTGCTGGATGCCCCTGGAGGCCAGCTCCTCCACCATGGCGGTGGAGGTGCAGAGATTGAGCTGGGCCTGGTTGTGGGCGGCCTTGAGCAGTTCCCACAGCAGGGGTTCCAGCATCCCCATGCCGTAGTGCTCCAGGTACTTGGGCAGGTGGGTGTGGTAGCTGGCGACCAGCGGCAGGCCGCGGCTGCGGGCCAGCCAGATGCCCCCCAGGCCAAGCACGGCGGGGTTCACCACGTGAACCAGATCGGGCCCGAAGCGATCCAGGGCCTCGGAGACCGCCGGCCGCGGCAGGGCCAGCTTCAGTTCGGGGTAGAGGGGCAGCGGCATTGCCGGTACCCCCACCACCCGGGCGCCCATGTACGACTCGGGAGCCCCTTCGGGGCAGAAGATCAGCACCTCATCCCCGGCCGCCACCAGTTGCTGCACCGTCTTGGTGAGCCGCGTGACGATGCCATCCACCTTCGGAAGGAAGGTTTCGGTGAAAAAGGCGATCTTCACAGGCGGGTGATCAGGCGAAGGCCTTGATCGCTTCGGCCTGGCGCTGGGTCCAGGCCGAGAGGCAGGGGATCTTGGAGCGGTCGCAGCGGTCGGCCCAGCGGCGGGCCACGTCCACCACCTCGGCCAGGAGGCCATCATCGAGGGTGGTGGGCTTGAGGCCCAGCTCGATGAAGCAGCGGTTGTCGACGATCAGATCGTTCTCGATCGCCTCCTTGCGCGGGTTGGGCAGGAAGTTGATCTCGGCGTCGGTGAGGGCCGCCACCTTGCGGGCCAGTTCACCCACCTGGTGGCTCTCGGTCATCTGGTTGAAGATCTTCACCTTCTCACCAGCCTCGGGGGGATTCTCCAGGGCCAGCTGGACGCAGCGCACCGAATCGCGGATGTGGATGAAGGCCCGCGTCTGGCCGCCGGTGCCGTGCACGGTGAGGGGATAGCCGATCGCCGCCTGCATCAGGAAGCGGTTCAGCACCGTGCCGTAATCGCCGTCGTAGTCGAAGCGGTTGGTGAGCCGTGGATCCCGCTGGGTGAGGTCGGTGTTGGTGCCCCAGACGATGCCCTGGTGCAGGTCGGTGACCCGGATCGCGTCGTTCTTGTTGTAGTAGAAGAACAGCAGCTGATCCAGTGTCTTGGTCATGTGATAGACGCTGCCCGGATCCGTGGGGTGCAGGATCTTCTCGGTGAAGCAGGTGCCGTCGGGCTGGGGCACCTCCACGGTGAGATAGCCCTCCGGGATCGTGGCGCCGCGGTGGGACCCGTAGCCGTACACGCCCATGGTGCCGAGGTGCACGATGTGGACGTCCAGGCCGCTGTCGACGATGGCCGCCAGCAGGTTGTGGGTGCCGTTGACGTTGTTGTCGACGGTGTAGCGCTTGGTGGCGCTGCTCTTCATCGAGTAGGGGGCGGCCCGCTGCTCGGCGAAGTGGACGATGGCCGAGGGGCGCTCGCTGCGCAGCAGCTCCAGCAGCCGGTCGTACTCCCGGGCGATGTCGAGGTGCACGAAGGTCATCGTGCGGCCGCCCACCTGGTCCCAGGCCCGCAGGCGGTCCTGGATGGTGGCGATCGGCGTCAGCGACTCGACGCCGAGGTCGATGTCGATCTTGCGCCGACTCAGGTTGTCGACGATGACGACGTCATGTCCGGCTTCGGCCAGGTTCACGGCACAGGGCCAACCACAGAAGCCGTCGCCGCCGAGAACGAGAACCTTCACCCCAGACTCCTGAACGAGCAGTTGCTCAGACGGGCAAGCTACTACAGGCTTCAGACGGCCCCCCGGTCTCAGCTGATGCCGGCCGCCACCGCCACCATCACGGCCACCAGCACGAGGCCGCCGATCAGCAGCATCCGGTTGGCCCCGCTGGTTTCTCCCTGCTCCTGGAGCACCATGCGGGGCTCTTTGGCAAAGGCGTTCAGCTTGCCGCCGTCTTCTTCGGTGACCTGCATGGCTGGGGATTCGGTGTGCGCCAAACCCTATGGAGGGCGGCCTGGATCGGTCTGATCGTCAATGGTTCGTCACACGCCCTTCCAGCGGTGAACTGGCCCGGGCTTCGGCCCGCTGCGGCAGCCGGCCCGCCAGCAGGGCGGTGCGGCCGGCTTCGGTGGCCAGGGCCATGGCCCTGGCCATCGCCGCCGGATTCCCCGCCAGGGCGATGGCGCTGTTGATCAACAGGGCGTCAGCGCCCATCTCCATCGCCTGGGCGGCTTCGCTGGGAACACCGAGGCCCGCATCCACCACCACCGGGATGCCGGCGCTTTCGATGATCAGGGCGATGTTGGCGGCGTTGCGGATGCCCTGGCCCGAGCCGATCGGCGATCCCAGCGGCATCACCGTGGCGCAGCCGGCCTCCTCCAGCCGCTTGGCCAGTAAGGGATCGGCGTTGATGTAAGGCAGCACGGCGAAACCCTCCTTCACCAGCTGTTCGGCGGCCTCGAGGGTGCCGAAGGGGTCGGGGAGCAGGTGGCGGGAATCGGGGATCACCTCCAGCTTCACGAAGTTGTTGTCCTCCTGGCCCGCCAGCCGCGCCAGCTCCCGGCCCAGTCGGGCCACCCGCACCGCCTCCTCGGCGGTGGCGCAGCCGGCCGTGTTGGGCAGCATCCAGATCCGGCTCCAGTCGATCGCCTCCATCAGGCCGCCGTGCCCCGGGGCACCGCTCTGGACCCGCCGCACCGCCACGGTGACGATTTCGCAGCCGCTGGCCTCCAGGCTGGCCTGCATGGCCTCCAGGCTTGGGTACTTGCCGGTGCCGGTCATCAGACGGCTGCGGAAGCGGCGGCCGGCGATCACCAGATCGTCGTGGGAGGCAGGGGGGGCGATGGCGGTCAAGGTCGGAGGCCGGCGGCGGACGGGCGCATCCCGATTAGTCTGCCCTTTGCCTACGAGACCCACGTCATGCCGGTGCCTCTGGCCGCCCTGCCCCTGCTGCTCGCCGCCAGCCCGGTGCTTGCCGCCAGCCCCCAGCCGGCCGATGGGTTCGTGCCCTTCACCGCCCCCGAAATCCAGTCCATCCACCAGGACGGGGGCACCAACGGCGAAGTGGAGACGTTCGATCCGATCGCCCGGGCCCGCCTGATCGCCGAGCAGATGCCCCGTCGCTGGAGCGGCCGCTACCAGTCCTTCAGTGGCGGCCCGGCCGTGCCTGTCCAGCTGCGCATCGACGGGGCCACACCGATGGGCCAGATGGTTGACCTGCGCGGTGCGATGGCCATCGGCGGGGTCGAATCGGTGGTGCAGGGGAACCTGAACGCCAAGTCGGACCAGCTGGATCTGCTGGTGCTGGGTGATCCCCTCGGCGGCGCCCTGGAGCCCGGTGGCGCCTTTCAGAGCGTGCAGGGTCTGTCCCTGAGCGGCTGGCGCGCCCCGCGCCTCACGACCCCGGGGGGGCGCCTGCAGTTGATTCCGGAATCGACCGCAGCGCGGCCTGCCGGCCCAGCGGCCGGTGAATCACCGGTGCGCGGTCTCTGGTGAGCTCCGCATCAGGGTCTCAGGAAGCCTTGCCGCCGGCCTCATGGCCGCTGCGACGTTCAAGGATGGAGAGCCGTTTGCGGGCCGTCTTGTTGGTGGATTCCAGCTGCAGCACCCGCTCGTAGAGGCTCCTGGCTTCATCCGGCTTCGACTGCTTCTCCAGGGCGAAGGCCAGGTTGTTCATCGCCACCGGGTAGTCAGCCTTGGCCCGCAGGGCGGCCCGGTAGTGCCGCACGGCGGCGGCGTAGTTGTTCTGGGCCGCCAGGGTGAAGCCGAGGGCGTTCTCCATCAGGGCCCTCGCTTCGGCGGGGGCGTTCTCGGCGTCGGCCAGCTTCAGGGCCTGCTTGAGGTTCACCTGTGCCTCGGCATAGAGGCGCTTGCGCAACTGAACCGACGCCAGCTCGTAGAGGGTGGAGACATCCCGAGGGGTGCCGCCGGCCTTGTCGTTGCCCCCCAGCCGGGCCATGGCGAGTTCGTCCTGGCGAACCCGCAGGATCTGGCGGGCGACCACAACGGCCGCCACGCCCAGCAGGGCGATCAGTCCCAGCAGGTAGGCCTGGGGCAGCAGGTCGTTCATCGGGGCCGGCCGAACGGTCGGAACTGGGAGGACGGCGTCAGTGGCCTGCCGCGGTGGCCACGGCGGTGAAGCTGGAGGGATCGGCGACGGCCAGCTGGGCCAGCATCTTGCGGTTCAGGCGCACGTCGGCCCGCTTGAGGCCACCGATCAGCTTGCTGTAGCTGAGCCCGTTCATGCGGGCGGCGGCGTTGATCCGGGCGATCCACAGCCGGCGGAAATCACGCTTGCGGCGGCGACGGTCGCGGTAGGCGTTGCAGAGGGCCTTCATGACCCGCTGGTTGGCGGTGCGGAACAGGCTGCCGTTGCTCCCCTGGAAGCCGCGGGCGAGACGAAGGATCTTGTTGCGGCGTTTGCGGGCGACGTTGCCCCTCTTGACGCGGGCCATGGGAGGTGATCTTGGGGTGGAAAACGGGGTGGAAAACAGGAAGGCGGAAACTCCGGAAGGAGCTCAACCGGACTCAGCCGGCGTAGGGCAGCATCCGGGCCACGTTGTCGTGGTCGCGATCGTCAACCACCGCCATCGTCCCCAGATAGCGCTTGCGCTTGGGGCTCTTGTGGTCGAGCAGGTGGTTGAGGAAGGCACGCCGGCGCATGAACTTGCCGGTGCCGGTGGCCTTGAACCGCTTCGCGGCCGCTTTGCGGGTCTTGAGCTTCGGCATCTCGGTAGGCGCAGGCACAAACAAGCACACTACGACGCGGGTGTACCCCCCTCCAACCCCCTGCCGTGCCGATGTCGCTGCGTCCCCCCGTTCTGCCCAGGCTGCTGCTGGTGATGGCGCTCCTGTTCCCGGCCGGCTGCCGGGCCGACCAGGGGCCGCCCGCCCCGCCTCCGCCCCCCGCTTCGGGCGCTGCCGCTGCCGACGCCCCTGCCCCTGGGCCCTCGACCCAGATGCACTGGCCGGTGGCCCGCCCAGCCCCGTTGACGGCGGCGAATCCGGTGCTGTGGGTGGCCCTGGCGGCACGGCTGGGTCCGGCGCCGGCGGATGTCCAGGCGGCCCAGCCCCTGCGACTGCGCAGCAGCAGCGGCTTGCTGACCCTGGTCGATGCCAGTGGGCAGCGCTTCCAGTCCCCAGAGCTGGTGCTGCACTGGCGCCGTGAGGTCCTGCCCCAGCCCACGACGCTGCGGCGCCGCGTGCTGGGGCCGTTCGCCAGCTTCGAGAGCGCCGAGCAGGCGGCCGGCCTCTGGCGTGCCATGGGGGTGGAAGCCGCGATCGCCAGGCCCCGTGACTGGGAGGTGTGGGCCCCGGCCGGGGCGCCGGATCCCGCCCCCCTCCCCGATGGCGTGCGGCTGACGGGCTTCGAGCGGACGGCCACAGAGCGGGTCGGGCTGGAGCTGCGCCGGGCCCAGGGGGTGGTGCCCCTGGCGTCTCCGATCCGGATCGAGGCCCCCGGGGGCCTGCTCTGGAAACAGGGGGCCTACGCCGGCCCCTTCCAGCTGCTGGCCGATGCCCACGGCGGCTGGAGCCTGGTGGAGCAGGTGCCCCTGGAGCGCTACCTGGAGGGCGTGGTGCCCCACGAGATCGGTGCCGGGGTGCCGGCGGCGGCGCTCGAGGCCCAGGCCGTGCTGGCCCGCACCTGGGCGGTGCGCAACCAGCACCGCTTCGTGGTGGATGGCTATCACCTCTGCGCCGACACCCAGTGCCAGGTGTACAGCGACCCGCGCCACGCCGGCGCCGCCGTGCGCCAGGCGATCGCCGCCACCCGGCTGGCCGTGCTGATGGGCGCCGATGGACCCATCCACGCCGTTTATCACGCCAGCAACGGAGGGGTCAGCGCCGCCTTTCCGGAGGCCTGGAACGGTGCGCCGGTCCCTTACCTGACCCCCTTCCCCGACGGGCCCGCCCCCTTCCAGGCGCGGTTCCCCGTGCCCCTGGCCGCCACGGCCCTGCCGGCCCTGCTGCGGGACGGCCAGGCGGCCTGGGGGGCCGACCATCCCGTCTACCGCTGGCAGCGGCAGCTCACGGCCGCCCAGATCGTCGCCGCCCTCGGACCGGAGCGGGGGGTGGGGCGGCCCACGGCCCTGAAGGTGCTGGCCCGCGGCCCCAGCGGCCGGGTGCTGGCCCTTGAGGTGCAGGGAACCGAAGGCCGCACCGTGCTGCGGCTGGATGCCATCCGCCGCACCCTGCGCAGCCTGCCCAGCACCCTGTTCACCCTGCAGCCGGTGGGAGCGGGGGTCTGGCAGCTGGTCGGCGGGGGGTTCGGCCACGGGGCCGGTCTCTCCCAGGCCGGAGCGATCGATCTGGCCGGCCGCGGCTGGAGCACGCGCCGGATCCTGGCGCACTATTACCCAGGAACCACGTTGCAACCCCTCGGTGCTGGCGGCGATTCCCCTTAGAGTCACGGCCTGGATGAGGTTCACCATGGCTGCCGGCGGCAGTGACAGCGATCGCCGCCGTGCCAAGGCGGCCCTGTTCCTCGCCTGCTGTGGCCTGGTAGGGATCGCCCCCCACTGGCTGCCCCCCGGCCGCAGCCTCGTGCCGGCGATCACCCTGGCCACCCTGCTGGGCGGCTACAGCCTGCGCACCGTTCTGCTGCAGGCCTTCCGCCGCGATCGCGGCGAAACGCCCCCGTCGGTGCTTTCAGCCGCAGCACCCCCGTCAGCCGTCGACGTGGTGGTGGCCGCCCGCGACGAGCAGGCCGTGATCGTCCGCCTGGTGGAGCGGATCGCTGGCCTGCGCTGGCCGGAGGGCCAGCTCACCCTGTGGGTGGTGGATGACGGCAGTGACGACCGCACCCCCGAGCTGCTGGCTGAGCTCCAGGGGCGCCATGCATTCCTGCGGGTGTTGCGCCGCCCCCGGGATGCGGGTGGCGGCAAGTCAGGGGCCCTGAATCTGGTGTTGCAGCAGCTGGGCGGCCGCTGGATGCTGGTCCTGGATGCGGATGCCGATCTGCAGTCCGATGTGCTCGAGCGCCTCGTTCCCTGGGCGGAGGCCGGGGGCTGGGCGGCGGTGCAGCTGCGCAAGGCGGTGGCCAATGCCCAGACCAACCTGCTCACCACCGCCCAGGCGATGGAGATGGCCTTCGACGCCATGATCCAGGAGGGGCGTCTGGCCA
>CALRQM020000053.1:0-20074 GCA_943370335.1 Bordetella parapertussis
AGGAGATGCTCCTGCCCCCCGATGAGGACGCCAACGTGATCATGCTGGCCACCGGCACGGGCATCGCCCCGATGCGGGCCTACCTGCGCCGCATGTTCGAGCCCACCGAGCGCGCCAAGAACCCCGAGTACCAGTTCCGCGGCAAGGCCTGGCTGATCATGGGCGTCCCCAAGACCCCCAACCTCCTCTACGAGGACGACTTCCAGCGCTATCTGGCCGAGTACCCCGAGAACTTCCGCTACACCAAGGCGATCAGCCGTGAGCAGCAGAACCCCAGTGGCGGCCGCATGTACATCCAGGACCGGGTCACCGAGCATGCCGATGAGATCTTCTCCCTGATCGAGGACCCCAAGACCCACGTGTACATGTGCGGCCTGCGCGGCATGGAGCCCGGCATCGACGAGGCCATGACCGCTGCCGCCGCCGCCAAGGATCTGAACTGGAGCGAACTGCGGCCCCAGCTCAAGAAGGCCGACCGCTGGCACGTCGAGACCGACTGACCCCCCATGGCCCGCCCCCGGCGGGCCTTTTCTCTGGGCGACGATCCGAGAATGCACACACCGGCAGGCTCCCTGCGGCAGCGATGCAGCGGGATGTCGGGGCAGCCGTTAAACCAGGGTGACCGGACGCCCTCCCCATGACCGCCATCCTCACCAATCCCCTGCGGGTTGGTCTGCGCCAGGAGCGGGTGATCTCGCCCCAGTGCATCGTCATCTTCGGGGCCAGCGGCGATCTCACCCACCGCAAGCTGATCCCGGCGCTGTTCGAACTGTTCCGCCAGCGGCGCCTGCCCAGCGAGTTCGCCGTGCTGGGTTGCGCCCGGCGCCCCTGGAGCGACGAGGAGTTCCGCGAGAAGATGGGTGCGGCCCTGGCCGAGGAGATCGCCTCCCACCGCACCGCCTGGGAGCAGTTCGCCCAGGGGCTCTTCTACGAGCCGGTGGATCTGCAGCAGCCCGACCACCTGGTGCGCCTCGGCCAGCGGCTCGAAGGCATCGACCGGCTGCGGGCCACCCGGGGCAACCGCACCTTCTACCTGTCGGTGTCGCCGGAGTTCTACGGCAGCGGCTGCCGTGCCCTGGCCGGGGCCGGCCTGCTGGCCGATCCGGAACGCAGCCGGGTGGTGATTGAGAAGCCCTTCGGCCGGGATTACGCCAGCGCCCAGGCCCTCAACAAGGTGGTCCAGGCCTGCGCCAAGGAAAGTCAGGTGTTCCGCATCGACCATTACCTGGGCAAGGAAACGGTCCAGAACATCCTGGTGCTGCGCTTCGCCAACACGATTTTCGAGCCGATCTGGAACCGCAACTACATCTCCAGCGTCCAGATCACCGCCGCCGAAACCGTGGGGGTGGAGGAGAGGGCCGGGTACTACGAGTCCTCCGGTGCCCTGCGGGACATGGTGCAGAACCACCTCACCCAGATCCTGGCCCTCACGGCGATGGAGGCCCCCGGCCGCTTCGATCCGGAGGCGATCCGCAACGAGAAGGCCAAGGTGCTGCAGTCGGCCCGCCTGGCCAACGAGGACGAGGCCTGGAAGTGCTGCGTGCGGGGCCAGTACGCCGCCGGCGGCAGCCTGACCAAGCCCCTGCCCGGCTACCGCCAGGAGCCGGGGGTGAACGCCAACAGCACCACCGAGACCTACGTGGCCATGAAGGTGGCCATCAACAACTGGCGTTGGCAGGGTGTCCCCTTCTATCTGCGCACCGGCAAGCGGTTGCCGAAGCGTCTCAGCGAGGTGGTGCTCACCTTCCGCGAGGCCCCAGTGCACCTGTTCGACGCCGCCGGTGGCGCCCCCACCCCCAACCAGCTGATCCTGCGCATCCAGCCCGATGAGGGCGCCGAATTCAAGTTCGAGGTCAAGGCCCCCGGCTCAGGCATGCGCAGCCGCCCCGTCGACATGGCCTTCAGCTATGACGAATCATTCGGTGAACCCTCCGACGAGGGCTATGTGCGCCTGCTGGCCGACGCCATGCTGGGGGATCCCACCCTGTTCACCCGCAGCGACGAGGTGGAAGCGGCCTGGCGGCTCTACACACCGCTGCTGGCCCTGATCGAGGAATCCCCCTGGCAACTGCCCGTCCACCCCTACGAAGCCCGCACCTGGGGTCCGGCCGCCGCCGATGGCCTTCTGGCTGATGACGGCCTGATCTGGCGCCGCCCCTGAGGGACGGGTCCGGCCCCCCTCTCGCTTCAGTTCCCCAGCCCAGCGACCACCGCCCCCTGCCGCGCCCCCATGGCTCCCCAGCTCACCCTCCAGGCCCCCCTCGATCTGCCGCCCGAGGAGGTCCATCCCTACCTCCAGCGCCTCTGGACCCATGACCTGGAGGGGTCCACCGGAGCCGCCACCTTCACCCTGGTGGTGTGGGAACCCTCCTGGCTGGAGCAGCAGATGGTGCGGATCGGCCGGGTGGATGGGCCCATCACCGGCCTGCTGCGCAAGGAGCTGCTGGAGGCGGCCCGCGTGGCCCTGCCGGACACCGATCTGCCCCTCAGCACGGCGCCGATGGACCCCAGGCTGGCCTGGGCCATCGGCCAGAAGGATGGCCACCACCGGGGCCAGGACCTGCGGGGCCAGTTCGTCGAAAGCGCCATCAGTGCCCACATGCCCCGGCGGCTGATCACCCTGGCCCCCACCCTGGATCCCGGCCATCCCCTCGAGACCCTGGTGGCGGCCTACTGCCCATTGCCGGAAGAGGGGGGCGCCGGAGCCGCCTGCGGCGACGTGGTGGTGCTCCGCGGCGGCATGGGGGCGCTGCAGCAGAGCCTCGACCTGTTCCAGACCCTGGTGGACGACAGCCTGCCGTGCTGGGTGTGGTGGAACAGCAGCCTGGATGAACCCTCCGAGATGCTGGAGGCGCTGGCGCCGGTGCCCCGGCGGCTGGTGATCGACAGTTCCCTGGGGGAGCCGCGCCGCTGCCTCGACCTCATGCTGGCCCGGATCAGCGCCGGCCAGGCTGTCAACGATCTCAACTGGCTGCGGCTGCGCACCTGGCGTGAATCCCTGGCCATGGTGTTCGACCCCCCGTCCCGTCGGGATGCCCTCGGCCATGTGGTCCAGCTCGACATCGACGTGGAGGGCGACCACCCGGTCAAGGGGTTGCTGCTGGCCGCCTGGATCGCCGACCGCCTGGGTTGGCACCTGGTGACCAGCTATGCGGTGGAGGTGGACGGGCCGGGTCCGGGCATCACGGCCGAGTTCGAGCGCACCGACGGCGTGGCGGTCCAGTTCACGCTCATGCCCGTGCCCATGGGGGTGCCCAAGACCCACCCCGGCGCCATCGTCGGCATGCGGCTGATCTGCGAACCGGTGCACCGGCCCCCCCTGTGCGTGATCCTCTGTTCGGAATCGGGGGGCTGCATGCGACTGGAGTCGGGCGGCATGGCGAGCATGGAACTGGCCGAGGGGGTGGTGCCCCTGCCCGAGGAGAGCGAGGAGATGGAGATGGCCCGCCTGCTCTCCGGCGGCCACGATTCCACCGCCCCGCTGCTGGCGGCGGCCGTGCCCCTGGCGGCCACCCTGCTGCCAGGCTGAAGCGCGCTCCTCTCGCGGCGCGTCAACGCCGTCCCCATCCGATCGCATGAGCTGCCTGATCGCCGCCCCCTGCAGCGGCAGCGGCAAGACCCTGCTGAGCCTCACCCTGGCGGCTGTGGCGCGCTCCCGGGGGGAGACCATCCAACCCTTCAAGGTGGGGCCCGACTACCTCGACCCCCAGTTGCTGGGGGCGGTGGCGGGACGCCCCTGCCGCAACCTCGACCCCCTGCTCTGCGGCGAGGAGTGGGTGCGGCGCTGCTACCGCTGGCATGGCGGCCGGGCCGGCCGGGTGCTGGTGGAGGGGGTCATGGGCCTGTTCGATGGCCGTGGCTCCGGCAGCGAAGGCAGTTCCGCCGCCGTGGCCGCTCTGCTAGGGCTGCCTGTGGTGCTGGTGGTGGAGGCGTCGCGCCAGGCCGGCAGCCTGGCGGCGCTGGTGCGCGGCTTCCGCGACCACGGCCCGCCCCGGGTGGCCCTGGCCGGGGTGGTGCTCAACCGGGTCGGCAGCGACCGGCACCACCGCCTGCTTGCCGAAGCCCTCGAAGCCATCGAGGTTCCCCTGCTGGGGGTGCTGCCCAACCACCCCAGCCTGGAACTCCCCTCCCGCCACCTGGGCCTGCTCACCCCGGGCGAACTGGGCGACCTGGGCGAGCGCCAGCGGATCTGGGCCCGGTTGGCGGAAGAGCACCTCGACCTGGGCCGGCTCTGGCCCCTGCTGGCACCACCGGCCGGTCCGGCGGATGGGCTGGATCCGATTCACTGGTGCCTGGAGCAGGCCCCGCCGGAGCCAACCGGCGCCGCCCCCTCGGCCGCTGTCTCCCAGGCCCCCGGCCCGCTGCCCGTGGCGATCGCCAGCGACGCCGCCTTCCACTTCCGCTACCCCGAGGCCCAGGAGCTGCTCTCGGCCTGCGGCCTGCGGCCGGTGCCCTGGAGTCCCCTGGCCGATGAGCCCCTGCCGGCGGACTGCCGGGCGGTGCTGCTCCCCGGCGGCTATCCCGAGCTCCATGCCGCCCAGCTGGCGGCCGGTCGCCGCAGCCTGGGATCCCTCGGCGTCGCCGCCCGCGCCGGTCTGCCGATCGTGGCCGAATGCGGCGGCTTGTTGCTGCTGGGCCGGGAACTGGAGGATGGTGACGGAAACCGGCACCCCATGGCCGGCCTGCTCCCCTTCAGCGCCCGCCGGGGTGGCCTCAGCCTCGGCTACCGCCAGGCCCTGCCGGGCGCCGATGGGCTGCTGGTGCGCCGCGGTGAAGCCCTCAGCGGCCATGAGTTCCACCGCTGGCAGCTGCTGCCCCAACCTCCCCTGGCCGATGAGTTGGCAGCGGGGGAGGGCCTGTGGCAACTTGATGGCTGGGGAACACCCGCGAGGATCGAAGGATGGACCGCCCCGACCGTTCACGCCACCTGGCTGCACCTCCACTGGGCTGGATGCCCGGCGATTCCCTCGAGACTGGCCAGATCCGCCGCCAGCGCCGTGCCGCTGCCGAGGAACGCCGTTTCGTGCAGCCCGCTCTCCGGGTGACCGCCTCGCCCCATGAACGCTGGCGCATGAATGTGCGCGGGCTGGTGCAGGGGGTGGGCTACCGGGTGAGCTGCCGCCAGAAGGCCATCGACCTCGGCCTCAGTGGCTGGGTTCGCAACCGCTCCGACGGCTCGGTGGAACTGGAGGCCGAGGGGCTTCCGGATCGGCTGGAGGAGCTGCGGCTCTGGTGCGAAAAGGGGCCCCGGGGGGCTCAGGTGAGCGGCGTCAGCAGCGGCCAGGTGGCGGTGGCAGGCACCGACTGGTTCGAGATCCGCACCTGAACGGCTGCGTCATCCCTGGCGGCACGGCACCGGAGAATGGGGCTCCCCGGCCCGCAGCGATGCCGACCCCCAGCCTCTGGCGTGAACTGTTCGGATTCGGCCTGGCAATCAGCTTCAGCCCGCTGCACATCGGCCTGCTGCTGCTGATCCTGGTGGGCCCCCGTCCGCTGCGCAGGGGAAGCTGGTTCGTGCTGGGTTGGCTGCTCACCTCCGCGGCGGCCATGGCCCTGCTGCTGAGCGTGGGCCATGGACTGTTGCTCACCATGGAGCAGGGCAGCGATCAGCGCACCGGCCTCGACCTGCTGGGGGCCGGCGGGCTGCTGGCCCTGGGCCTCAACGGCCTGCAGGGCAGCCGCCAAGGAAATGGCCCCCCGGGCTGGACCCGCCGGCTGGACGGCTTCTGCGCCCTGCCCCTGCCGCTGCTGCTCGGCCTCAGCGCCGCCGTGCAGGTGTCCAGCCCGGATGATCTGTTCCTTTACGCCAAGACCGCCGCCAGCCTGCTGGAGGCGGGGTTGAGCCGGCCCCGGGAGGTGCTCACCACGGGGGTTTTCAGCCTGTTCAGTGGCCTGCTGCTGCTGCTGCCCCTGGCGGGACTGGCGCTGGTGGGCCAGGAACGCCTGCGGCCCGTGCTGCAGGCGGGCAAGGACTGGCTGTTTGCCAACGCCGAGCTGATCGTGGCGGCCATCTGCTTCGGCCTGGCCGCCTACCTCGGCTGGCAGGGGATCGAGGGGCTGCGGGCCGGCTGAGATCAGGGACCGGGCGGGGGGTCCTCAGCCTCGAGGATCCGGCCGAGGTACTTGGGATCATGCAGGGTGCCGTGGCGGGAGAACGGCAACACCCGCTCCCGTGGCAGTCCTGGCATCGGCGGCCGCGAGCGCAGCCTCAGCCAGCGCCGCACCACCACGATCACCCCGACCAGGACCGCAGCGACGAGCAGGGCCCCCACCTCGGTGATCAGCTCTCCGCCGCCACCGGATCCACCGGCACCGGCATGGCTGGCGGAGGACTTGCTGGCCTGTGGGGTGGTGCCCAGGACGGGCGCCGGATCCATCAGGGGTCGCGACTGGGCGAGAAGAGAATTCAGCGGAGGGCCCCAGCAAGCACCAACGCCACGAGGGTAGGCGGTGGGCTCCGGTCAGGCCAGCGCATCGGGCCCTGGGCCGGCGTCGGCCTCCAGCAGCCAGCGTCCCCAGTGCTCCCGCTCGGCGTCATCACCGGCCCCGGCCATCAGGGTCACCGCCTGGCTGGCCCGGCTCACCGCCACGTACACCAGCCGCTGCCGCAGCTGCAGGTCCCGCGGCCAGAACACGTCCTCATCAATGAAGACTTCCCCGAAGGTGCTGCCCTGGCTGCGGTGGACGGTGAGCACGGCCGCCGGTCCCAGGGAGGCGAAGGCGTCGCGCACCAGGAAATAGCGGCGCCAGAAGGGTTTGCCCTCCTTCTTGCCCGCCTCGCGGGCCTGCTGGCGCAGACGTTCCATCACCCCGTCCAGGCTGGCGCGGGGGCCGCTGCCGAGCGGCGGCAGCAGGCGCAGGTTCAGCTGGGCCTCGCCCGCCTCCACCGTGGCGGTGAGGGTGTCGATCACGGGGGCGCCAAGGGAGGCCTCCACGCCGAATTCGGCCAGATCACAGCGCTCGGGGCGCACGTCGCGCACCACCAGCTCCCGGTTGCTGCCCAGCAGCAGATCCGGCTCCTCGGCGGCGGCGTCGCCTTCGCGGCAGGCCGGCGCCATCACGGCCGTGCGGGTGATCAGCACCTCGCCGGGGAGCACGGGCAGCTGGTCGGCCATGGCGCCGTGCAGGGCGCGGCGGGCGATCGGCACCAGCCGCTCCAGGGAACGGTTGGTGTAGCAGAGAATCCTGGCCAGGTCGGGATCGTCGGCGGCGGCGCTGAGCCTCAAGCCCTCCTGGGCGGCCGCCAGCCAGTCGCTCCGCCCCAGCAGTGACACCCGGCCCGTGGTGGTGCGCACCGGCGCCAGCACGGGCGGCCTGCGGCAAGGCAGGTTCCCCTGCCGCAGGCCGCCGGCCAGGCGCAGCACCGGTCCCTGGTGGCGGACCACATGGGTCAGGGCCACCCGCCGGGCCCGGCCCAGGGAGAACACCGGACTCTGCTCCTCCCCCACCGGCGGCAACTGGGCCGGATCCCCCACGAACACCAGGCGGGTGCGGTAGGCCTGGGCGCAGCGGAGGGTGATCTCCAGCAGGCTGCCATCCACCATGGAGGCCTCGTCGACCAATACCAACCCCAGGTTCTCGAGCGCCAGGGCGGTCTGTTCCGTTTCCTCGCAGCGCTCCCGATCCCCCTCCCGCTTCAGCTTCAACCGCAGCAGCCGGTGGATGGTGGAGGGGTACCAGGTGGGCTGCAGGCCCGCCAGGGCGAGGTGGTGACGCAACACACCCACCGCCTTGTGGGTGGGGGCCACCACGGTCCAGCAGAGGCCGGCCCGCTCCGCCTGGGCCAGGAAGCGCATCGAAAGGAAGGTCTTGCCGGTGCCGGCATAGCCCTCCAGCACGAACGGCACGCCGTCGGCGGGGGCCGAAAGCCAGGTGGCGAAGGCGGTGGCGGCGTTCTGCTGGTCGTCGCTCAGGCCGGAGAGATCGCTCACCCCAGCGGCAACCAACCGGCGTGGCGGGCGATCTGCCAGGGCGATCCCAACAGGGCCAGGCCCGGCAGGGCCACCAGGGGGCCCATCAGACTGCCCACCAGCACCTCCGCTCGGGTGTGGCCGAGGTTCTCCTTGAGGGGACGCAGTACGGGATCGGCGCTGCCGTCGCCATCCCCAGCCCGGGTGTCCCAGAGGCCATCGGGGAGTCCGTTCACCCGCTGGGCCGTCAGCCCGGCGGCGCGCCTCACGCCGCTGGCGTCATAGAGGACGACGAAGCAGAGCACGGCCGCCAGGGCGAACAGGGGATCGGCGAAGCCCAGTTCCCAGCCCAGGCCCGCCGCCGTTCCGGTCATCAGGGCGGAATGGCTCGAGGGCATGCCGCCCGTCTCGACCAGCACCGCCGGCCGCCAGCGGCGATGCACCACCAGCTCAATCACCAGCTTGGAGAGCTGGGCCACCCCGCAGGCGGCCAGACCCCAGGCGAGCACGCCGTTGGCCAGCAGCTCCCCCAGGGCATCGAAAGCGCCGATGGCCTCGCTCATCGGTCGCGACTGGTGATGTAGTCGGCCAGGGCCAGCAGGGGGGCGGCCTTGGCGCTCCAGGGCTCCAGCACCGCCTTGGCTTCGCTCACCAGGGCATCGGCACGCCGGCGGGATTCCTCCAGGCCCAGCAGTTTCGGGTAGGTGGTCTTGTCGGCGGCCAGGTCCTTGCCGGCCGTTTTGCCCAGCACGTCGCTGCTGGCGGTGACATCGAGGATGTCGTCGATGATCTGGAAGGCCAGGCCGATGCCGCGGGCGTAGGTGCGCAGGGCCGCCAGCAGCTCCTCGGAGGCCCCGGCGATCAGGGCGCCGGAGATCACGCAGGCCCGCAGCAGGGCGCCGGTCTTGTGCAGATGGATGTATTCGAGGGTATCGAGATCCACCTGACGGGCTTCGCACTCCAGGTCGACCACCTGGCCTCCCACCAGGCCCGGGGCGCCGGAGGCCAGGGCCAGCTCGCCCACCACCTGCAGCAGCCGTTCGGGGGGCACCCCCGGGCTGCGCAGGGCCACCATCTCGAAGGCGCGCGTGAGCAGGGCATCGCCCGCCAGGATGGCCTTGGCCTCGCCGTACACCTTGTGGTTGGTGGGCCGGCCGCGGCGCAGGTCGTCGTTGTCCATGGCGGGCAGATCGTCATGGATGAGCGACATGGTGTGGATCATCTCCATCGCCACCGCCGTGGGCATGGCCAGATCCGCGTCGCCGCCCGCCAGCTCACAGGCCGCCAGGGTCAGGATCGGCCGCAGGCGCTTGCCGCCCGCCAGGAGCGAGTAGCGCATGGCTTCCCGCAGCGACTCAGGCCGCTCCGGGCCCAGGGAGCTGTCCAGGGCGGCCTCCACGCGCCAGCGGGCCGCCTCCAGGTAGGCGGTGAAGTCGAAGGCCGTGCTCACCGCCGGGGTCATGGGGTCCTGAGGGTTGGCGCGGATTCTCTCAGGCCGGTGGCGGCAGGTGCCGGACCTACGCAACAGTTTGGGATCGGTTGCGATGTATTGGGATGCATTGGCGAGGCTTTCGGGAGCCAACCCCTGAAAGCGCTCTAGGTTGGTCCAACCACCCCCAGTGGGTTCTCAAGGTGAGACATCCCAGGGTGCTGCCGCCGATCCCCCAGACGCCCCTGCGCCGCTTCGACGCTTCGCCGGCATGAGAGGTGTCGGCTGGGCCTGGCCGCAGGTCGTCCTCGTTCTTGGACTGATCCTGGCCAGCGGGGGGGTGGTCGCGCTCTGGACAGCCAGTCTGCGCAGGCAGGTGCGGCGCCGGACGGAGGCGTTGCACCGGGACCGCGAGAACCTCAGCGCCATCATCCACTCCATTCCCGATCCCCTGATCGAGATCTCGGCGTCCGGGGAGATCCTGGCGATTCACAGTGCCCAACGGGGGCTGTTCCATCTGCCGGAGAACCCGGACGTGAGCCCCCATCTGGAGGATGTTCTCGCCCCTGCGGCCGCCACCACGATGCTGGAAGCGCTGGCGTTGGTGGACGCGTCCGTGGACGGCCGCTCCCCCAGGCGGCAGATCGAGATGGGCAAGCCCGGGGGCGTCGACTGGTTCGAGCTCTCGATCGCCCGAAAGGAACAGGAGAACCGGGACGGTCCCCGCTACCTGATGCTCTGCCGGGACATCACCGAGCGCAAAGGCTACGAAGCAGGGATTCTGCGCCTCAACCAGCTCTACGCCACCTTGAGCGCCTGCAACAAGGTGGTGGCCAGAGTTCGGGACGCTTCGGAGATGCTGGCGCAGATCTGCCGCCTGGCGGTCACCTCGGGGGAGATGCGACTGGCCTGGGTTGGGATGATCGAACCGCCCAGCCGCCGGGTCAGGCCGGTCGCCTGGTTCGGCGACGACAGCGCCTATCTGGATGGATTGGAGATCAGCCTCGATCCTGAAGACCCGAAGGGGCAGGGCCCCTTCGCGAGCGCCCTGCGGGACAACCACCCCTTCTGGATCAGTGATTTCATGACGGATTCCTCGTGCGTGCCCTGGCACGAGCAGGCCCGCCCCTATGGATGGGGGGCCGCCGCTTTCCTGCCCCTTCATCGCGACGGGGTCGTGATCGGCGGTCTGGGGATCTACGCCAATGAAACCGACCGATTCGATGTCAAGAGCCAGCAGTTGCTGCTCGACCTGGTCGGTGGCATCGATGTCGCCCTCGATCGGCTCAGCCTAGAGTCCGCCCGCGAGGCGCTCGAGGACGCGGTCAAGGTCAGCGAGGAGAAGTTCCGGGAGATCACCGAGTCCACCCATGAAGTGATCTGGTCGCTCGATCCCCAGACGCTTCGCTACCTGTATGTGAGCCCCTCCGTGCTGCGGCTGCAGGGATTCACGGTCGAGGAGGTGATGGCCAGGCCGTTCGGTGAGGCCTTCGGTGGGGATGCCGCCGAGCGGCTGAAAGGGCAGATCAGCCAAGATCTGGCCCAGTTCAGCGCCGGATTGCGCAGCAGCGACGTCGTCACGATCGACGAGACCGAACTGCTGTGCAAGGACGGCTCAACGGTCTGGACCGAATCGGTCTCCAAGATGGTGCGCAACAAACGCACTGGCCGGGTGGAGCTCCACGGGGTGACCCGTGACATCACTGAGCGCAAGTTCGCCAAGGAGCAGATCGAGCGACTGGCCTATTTCGACCCCCTCACGGGCCTGGCCAACCGCACCCTGCTGCAGGATCGGATCCGCCACGGCCTTGATCTGGCCAGGCGATCCAACCTGCCTCTGGCCCTGCTGGTCCTCGATCTCGACAACTTCAAGCACGTCAACGACAACCTGGGCCATGCCATCGGCGACCGGGTGCTGCTGGAGATGGCCAAGCGCCTGAAGGCCCTCCTGGCGGATGGCGACACCCTGGCCCACACCAGTGGCGACGAATTCGTGGTGGTGCTGCCCGATTCGGACACCACGGCCACCCTGGCGATGACGGAACGGTTGCGGAACTCTGTCGCCAAGGCTTTCAGCCTCGGCGCCGAGCCCCTCTTCCTCACCGCTTCGGTGGGCATTGCCAACTTCCCCGACGATGGCACCACACCGGAGCAGCTGATGGGCAACGCCAACATGGCACTCCATCAGGCCAAGCTTGCCGGCCGCAACGGCCTCCAATTCTTCACGCCCAGCGTCCAGGAAACGAGCATCCGCGCCCTGCGGATCACCAATGCCCTGCACCAGGCCATCCAACGTGGAGAACTCAGCGTGGACTACCAACCCCAGCTCGAGCTCAGCAGCAACCTCATCTTCGGGGCCGAGGCCCTGATCCGCTGGAACCATTCCGATCTGGGTCCGGTATCGCCGTCCGAATTCATTCCCCTGGCCGAACTGTGTGGCCTGATCTTGCCGATCAGCCAATGGTTGATGGGCGCCGCCCTCCAGGATGCCAGCGCCTGGACGGAGCTTGGATCGAAACCATTGACCGTCTCGGTCAACATCTCTGCGGTGCAGTTCGACCATGGGGATCTTGTCAGCATGGTGGTCGAACAGCTGCACGCTGAAGGGTTCCCGCCCGACCGATTGGAGTTGGAGCTCACCGAGTCGGTGGCGCTCGCGGATCCGGAGAAGGCCCTGGCCCAGATGGAGCAGCTCTACGCCCATGGCATCCGACTGGCCATCGATGACTTCGGCACCGGCTATTCCTCCCTGAGCTACCTGAAGAAGATCCATGCCCATCGGCTCAAGATCGACCAATCCTTCATCCGCGATCTGGTGGCCAGCGAAGACGATCGCGCCATCGTGGTAACGATCATCAACCTGGCCCGCTCGATGGGCATGCGCACGATCGCCGAAGGGGTCGAAACCCCCGAGCATTTGTCCCTGCTCCGCGCCCTCGGCTGCGATGAGGTGCAGGGCTACCTGCTGAGCCGGCCCCTGCCCCAGGCGGCCTTCCTGGAGTTCCTCAAGACCCCCGTCCCCTTCACCCTCCAGGAAGCGGACTCAGCTGAGCAGATCCCCTAGGTCATGCTCCAGCCCATGGCGATGGCACCAGGCCACCACGGTGTTGACCAGCAGCATGGCCACGGTCATCGGCCCCACCCCGCCGGGCACCGGCGTGATCGCGGCCGCCAGGGGCTCCACCGTCTCGTGATCCACATCACCGCAGAGCTTGCCATCCAGCCGGTGGATGCCCACATCGACCACCACGGCCCCCGGTTTGACATGCACCGCGCCGATGAGCTGGGGGCGGCCGGCCGCCACCACCAGCAGATCGGCCTGGCGGGTCACCTCGGAAAGGTGGTGGGTGCGGGAATGGGCCACGGTGACGGTGGCATCGGCCGCCTGGAGCATCAGGGCCATCGGCTTGCCCACCAGGATGCTGCGGCCGACCACCACCGCCTGGGCCCCGGCGATCGGCACGTCGGCGCTGCGCAGCAGGGCCATCACCCCGGCCGGCGTGCAGCTGCGCGGGCCCCGCTCCCCCTTCAGCAGCCGGCCCAGGTTGAGGGTGTGCAGACCATCGGCATCCTTGTCCGGGTCGATCGCCGCCAGCAGCGGTTCCTCGGCGAGCCCCTCCGGCAGGGGCAGCTGCAGCAGGATGCCGTCGACCGACGGGTCGGCGTTGAGGCGCCGGATCAGGGCCAGCACCTCCTCGGCGGGGGTGTCCGCCGCCAGATGGCCGCCATGGCTGCTGATGCCGATGCGGCCACAGGCCTTTTCCTTGTTGGCCACATACACCCCACTGGCGGGATCCTCCCCGACCCGCAGCACCGCCAGGCCAGGAGCCCGTCCCGCCACCGTCAGTCCGTCGCTGATCACGGCGCTCAGGCGCCGTTCGATCTCCGCCGCCAATCGCCGGCCGTCGAGAGGGGTGGCCATGGGGAGAATGCGTTGCCGACCTCCAGCATGCACCGACAGCCCCCGGATGGAGCGGCGTTCTGCATTGGCTAGCGTGGGCGGTATGAGATTGGGGCTGCGGCCAATCAAAGGACTCTGGCGCCAGCTGCTGCGGCTGGAGCGTCCCCGCCAGGCCCTGGTGGGGTGGCGCAGCGGGGGTTCCCTGCTCGTGCTGCTGTGCTGCCTCCTGGTGGCCCTGCTCTCCAGCTGGCCCTGGCTGGTGGAGCCCAATCTGCGGCCCGGCATGGCCGCCCCCTTCACCGCCCGGGCGCCCGCCGATGCCACGGTCATTGACAGCACCGATCTGGAGCAGCGCCGCAGCCAGATGCTCCCCCGCAGCCAGGTTCAGGTGGTCGACCCCCAGGCCAGCGAGGCCCTGGTGCAACGGCTGGAGCAACACCTGCAGAACGTGCGCGAGCAGGTGGCCGACGACCAGCCCCGCCCCGATTCCCTCAACCTCACCGAAGAGGAGCGCCGCTGGCTGATGGGGCTGACGCCCCCCCGGCTGGTGGCCTGGAAGGTCGCCCTGCGCCAGGCCCAGCAGCGCATGCTCAGCCAGGGCGTCGTGGCCAGCCTGTCCGAGGGTCAGCTGCTGCAGGCTGCGGTGCTGCAGCTCAACGACCTGCCACCACCGGCCCGCAGCCTGGGCAGCCGCCTGCTGGCCAGCAGCCTGCAGGGACGCACCAACCTTCGCGGCGACAGCTTCCTCAGCCAGCGCCGGATCGAGGACCTGCTCACCCGCCAGGGGCTGCCCACGATCCGGGTGCGCAAGAACGACCTGATCACCCGCCAGGGGGAATCGATCAGCCCCCAGGCCTTCGATGTGCTGGAGCACTTCGACCTGGTCAACCATCGCCCCCGCCCCCTGGCCTGGCTGGCCCGCTTCAGCGAGGCCCTGGCCGCCTGCGGTGTGATGCTCCTGGTGATGCGCCGCTGGCGGGCCAGCCTCGAACCCCGCCAGGCCTTGCTGGCGCTGGCGATGCTGCTGCTGGTGCAGGGTTGCAAGCTCTGGCTGGGCAGCCAGGTCAGTCCCCTGGCCCTTCTGGTTCCCCCCACCCTGCTGCTTTCCCAGGGCCTGGGCACGGCCGCCGGCCTGGCCTGGCTGGCCGTGGCCGCCATGCTCTGGCCGGTGCCGGTGCAGGGACTGCTGGCCACCCAGCTGGGGGTGGCGGCCCTGCTGGCGGCCGTCGCGGCCGTGCTCGCCGGGCGCCAGCGCAACCGGGCCCAGCTGCTGCAACTGGCCCTCTTGCTCCCGGTCGGCGCCGTGCTGCTCCAGTGGCTGTTGATCCAGACGTTCAACCTGCGCGCCCTGGAAACCTCCCCAGGACCGTTCAGCGGCAGCGATCTGCTCCAGGAGGCCCTTCTGGTTACGGGTCTGCTGATGGCGGGCCTGCTGCTGGCGCCTCTGGTGGAAAGCTTCTTCGGCCTGCTCACCCGGGCCCGGCTGATGGAACTGGCCGACCTGGAACGCCCCCTGCTGCGGCGGCTGTCGATGGAGGCGCCGGGCACCTTCGAGCACACCCTGATGATCTGCGGCCTGGCGGAGGAGGGGGCCCGCGCCATCCAGGCCGATGTGGATCTGATCCGCACCGGAGCCCTGTATCACGATGTCGGCAAACTGCATGGTCCCCAGTGGTTCATTGAGAACCAGGAGAGCGGCGCCAACCCCCACGACGAACTCGACGATCCCTTCGCCAGCGCCGCCATCCTCCAGGCCCATGTCGATGAGGGGTTGAAGCTGGCCCGTCGCTACCGGCTGCCCCGCCCCCTGGCGGATTTCATTCCCGAGCACCAGGGCAGGCTCAAGATGGGCTACTTCCTGCATCAGGCCAAGGAACGGGATCCTGCGGTGCGGGAGGAGCAGTTCCGCTACCGCGGCCCCGCCCCCCGCAGCCGGGAGACGGCCATCCTGATGCTGGCCGATGGCTGCGAAGCCGCCCTGCGCTCCCTGCCGCCGGGCACCACCGAGGCCGAGGCCCAGGCGATGGTGCGCCGCCTCGTCGAGGCCAGACAGAACGACGGCCAGCTCGACGGCAGCGGCATCTCCCGGGCGGAACTGGAACTGGTGATCCGGGCCTTCGTGCGGGTCTGGCGGCGCATGCGCCACCGGCGCATTCCCTACCCCATCTCCCCCCGCAAGGCCTTCAGCGCCTGAGGCGCTTGCGGCCAAGCCAGCGGCCGAGCCTCCGGCCCACCACCAGACCCAGACTCACCACCACCAGCCCCCCCAGCAGGCTGATCAGCACCACGGCCAGGGCTTCGTCGGGGCGCCCGCGCCGCAGGGCCAGGCTGATCTCCAGCATCCAGCTGCTGAAGGTGGTGAGCGAGCCGCAGAAGCCGATCCCCCCCAGCAGCATCAGCCGGGGCCGGGGGGCCGGCAGCCCCGCGATCACGCCGATCAGGAACGTGCCGAGCAGGTTGGCCACCAGATCGGACTCGATCAGCCCCGCATGCACTCCCACCAGGCCCTTGCCCAGGTCCTCCAGCTGCCAGCGCAGCAGGGCACCGGGCACCGCGCCGGCGGCCACCAGCAGCAGATCCCGCGCCTCGCGGCGCAGGCTGGGGGGGCTTTCGGTGGGGGATGGTGCCATGGGTCCGTCCTAGGAACTGCCCAGGGCCAGGCCGGCCGCCACAGCCAGCAGCCCCCCCAGCACCGAACCGACGCAGAGCAGGACGGCCTCCCGGCGTTGCCGCAACTGCAGGGTGGCGTGCAGTTCGGCGATCCAGGTGGAGAAGGTGCTGAAGCTGCCCAGGAATCCCGTGCCCAGCAGCAGCAGGGTGCGGCCGGCCGCCAGGCCGCAGCTGGTCTGCAGGCTCACCAGCAGGCCGAGGGCGAAGCAGGCAATCAGGTTCACACCGAAGGTGCCCCAGTGCTTGCGGGGCAGCATCGGCTCGAAATGGTTGACGACCCGGAAGCGCAGCCAGGCCCCCGGCACCGCACCGAGGGCCACGAACAGGGCGTCATTGGCCCCGGGTGCCGCCATCTCAGCCCTTCCCCCGGGGACCACGGCCCCAGCGCTCTCGCCCGTCAAGCAACGCCCGCAGCTTGCGTTCCAGCACCACCGTTGCCGGCACCAGGGTGATCAGGTTGGCGACGATCACCGGCCCATCGGCCTTGAGCAGTCCGTAGGCGGCCCAGGCCAGGATTCCCAGGGTGAACAGGCCGTACATCCGCAGCGAGATGGCGCTGGTGTCGCCGCTGCGGACCGTCTTCACGGCCTGGGGGAAGAGGCTGAGGGTGGTCAACGTGGCGGCCCCATAGCCCAGGGCACTCACCGCGATGGACTCCATTGGCGCCGGCCGTTGATGGGTGCAGCATGACGACATTCCGCCCGTTCCGCCGTGGTCTTGAGCTTCCGCGAACTGCAGGGGCAGCTGCAGGCCCCCTGGGGCCGGGAGCACGGCGAGGCCGGTGCCGGCGGGCCCGGTGCGGACTTCGATCTGCTGATGGTGCCCTCGCTCACCATGGATCCCTCCCAGCTGGCCCTGGTGACCGGAGCCCACCACTACGAGGAGCGGCAGCTGTTCTCCCTGATGCGGCTCCGCAACCCCGGGGTGCAGGTGGTCTACGTGACCAGCAAGCTGCTGCCGGAGCTGGTGGTGGACGCCGTGCTGGAGCTGATTCCCGGGGTCCCCACCTCCCATGCCCGCCGGCGCCTGCACCTGTTCGACACCGATGACGGTTCCGCCCGGCCGCTCACCCAGAAGCTGCTGGAGCGTCCGGCCCTGCTGGGGCGGATCCGGGAACAGCTCAGGCCCGGCCGCAGCTTCATCAACTGCTATGTGGTGACGGAGCTGGAGAAGACGCTCTCCGAACGTCTGCAGGTGCCCCTGCTGGGCACCGACCCGGCCCTGGGCTACTGGGGAACCAAGGCGGGCAGCCGGGAACTGTTCGGCCGCTGTGGCGTTCCCCATCCCCCCGGCACCGGGCTGGCCCACAGCCCCGGGGATCTGGCGGAGGCGGTGGCCGATCTCTGGGACGCACACCCCGAGCTGGGCGGTTGCGTGATCAAGCTGAACGAGGGCTTCAGCGGTGAGGGCAATGCCCGGCTCGACTTCACCCCCCTGGCCCTGGCCGGCCTCTCCAGGCGGGAGCGGGTCGTCCGGCTGGCCGAGGCCCTGGAGGGCCTGCCGATGCCGGCGGACGCCTGGAAGGAGCTGCTGGCCCGGCAGGGGGCCCTGGCCGAGGCCTGGCTGGAGGGTGGAGCCGAGCTCCGTTCCCCCAGCGTGCAGGGCACGATCCATCCGGGCGGGCTGGTGGAGGTGCTCTCCACCCACGAGCAGATCCTCGGTGGCCCCGGCGGCCAGACGTATCTGGGCTGCTGCTTCCCCGCCGCCGAGCCCTACCGGGTGGCGCTGATGGAGCACGGCCGGGCCGTCGGCCAGGCCCTCGCCGCCGAAGGGGCCCTGGAGCGCTACGGGGTCGACTTCATCGCCCGCCGCTTCGGCGAGACGTGGGATCTCCAGGCCATCGAAGTCAACCTGCGCCAGGGGGGCACCACCCATCCGTTCATGGCCCTGCGGGCGATCACCGCCGGCAGCCTGGAGCCCGCCACGGGCCGCTTCCTCTCCCCCACGGGCCAGCCGTTGCACTACCGCGCCACCGACAACCACAGCGACCCCCGCCTGCGGGGCCTGATGCCCCTCGACCTGATCGACATCGTCGCCGAGGCCGGCCTGCACTACGACCCCGCCCGTTTGCAGGGCAGCGTTTTCCACCTGCTGGGTTGCCTCTCGGAGTTCGGCAAACTCGGCATGACCTGCATCGGCCGCGATCCGGAGCAGGCCTCGGCCGTCTACCGCTCCACCGTGGCCGAGCTGCTGGCCGGCGCCAGCGCCCGCAGCGGGGCCTGACGGCCAGGTCCGCGCAGGGCAGGATGGGTCAGCACAGGGGGCGCATGGTCTCGATCACCGACCGCGACGACGACGGCGCCAGGCGCCAGGCGCAGCCGCCCCTGGGGCCGCCGGTCTGGACCGGCTGGCTCCAGATCGGGGTGAGCACCATGCTGGCGGTCCTGTTCCTGGTGATCCTGAGCAAGTCGCAGGAGCAGAACCAGCGGCTGATGCGGCTGGAGCAGCGCCTGCAGGGATTGGAGAACAGCCGGGCCCTCGATCGCACCTCCGTGCTGGAGGAGCAGCAGCGGGCGATGGTGGGTCGCCTGCAGACGCTCGAAAGCGGCGCCCAGCGGCTGGAAGCGCTCGAGCGGCAGCAGGAGCAGTGGCGCTCCGCCCTGGCCGAGATGCAGGGCCGCGCCGTGCGCCGCCCCCAGGCCGATCCGGACCTCTTTCTGGCAGAGCCGATGCCGTCAGCCCGCCCTGGCCCCCCTCCGTCCGACCGCGGAGATGGCGGCGTTCTGCGCCCGCCAGCACCCTCCAGCCCCTGAGGGCCAGCCAACGAAGACCGGGCTGGGCGCTTCAGCCCTTCACGGCATCGCCGCTGGCGCTGGGCAGGATGTAGCGCTGCAGCAGCACGAACAGCAGCAGCACCGGCAGGATCGAGACCACCGAGCCGGCCGCCACCAGGCGCCAGTCGAGGGAGAAACTGCTCGCCAGCTGCTGCAGGCCCAGGGGCAGGGTGTAGAGCTTGGGGTCGTCGAGAATGATCAGCGGCCAGAGGAAATCACTCCAGGTGCCGATGAACACGAACATCGCCAGGGTGATCAGGTCGGCCCGGGCCGCCGGAAGCATCACATTCCACCATTCGCCGACGGGGGTGCAGCCGTCGATCCGGGCCGCCTCCTCCAGTTCCACCGGCACCGCCAGGAAGCTCTGCCGCAGCAGGAAGATGCCGAAGGCCGTGGCCGCCTGGGGCACGATCAGGGCCCAGAGGGTGTTGCGCAGGCCGATCTGCACCATCAGCAGATAGAGCGGGATCATCACCACCTGGAAGGGGATCAGGATCGTGGCCACCACCAGGGCGAGCACCAGCCCGCGGCCGCGGAAGCGCATCCGTGCCAGGGGGTAGGCCGCCAGGGAGCAGAACAGCAGGTTGGCCAGCACCGCCAGGGCGCTGACGATCGTGCTGTTGAGCAGGTAGGTGCCCATGGGATTGGCGGCGAACAGGCGCCCGTAGGCCTCCAGGCTCGGCTGGCTCGGCAGCAGGGCCGGGGGGCTGGTGAAGATGTCCTCCGCCGGCCCCTTGAGGGACGTGCTCACCAGCCAGAGCAGCGGCAGCAGCAGCAGCACCGCCACCAGCAGCAGCAGGGCGAGCTGCAGGCCCGTGGCCAGCGAGGAGCGGTTGGGGGCGCTCACAGACGCGGCAGTTCCGCCACCGGAAGGGGGGTCTTCTGGGGATGGAGCGGGGCGCGCTGGCTGCCGGAGACGAGCCGGTTGAGGGCGTTGACGAAGGCCTGGGCCGCCGCCACGACGATGTCGGTGTCGGCCGCATGGCCCGAATAGAGCACGCCCTGGTGGCGCAGGCGGATGGTCACCTCACCCATGGCGTCGATGCCCTCGGTGACGGACTTGATGCTGAACTCCACCAGTTCGTTCGGTACCTGGGCCAGGTGGTTGAGCGCCTGGCAGACCGCATCCACCGGGCCGGTGCCGATGGCCGCCTCGGTCAGGTCGATGCCGTCCCCGTCCCGCAGGGTGACGGTGGCGGTGGGCTGCAGGTTGGTGCCGCAGCTCACTTGCACCGACTGGAGGACGTAACGGGGCCCGTCCTGTTGCTGCACCTGCTCACTGACGATCGCCTCCAGATCCCTGTCGGTGATCTCGCGCTTGCGGTCGGCCAGCTCCTTGAAGCGGGTGAAGGCGTCGTCGAGGTCGTGGCGCTCCAGGTTGTAGCCGAGC
>CALRQM020000054.1:0-20045 GCA_943370335.1 Bordetella parapertussis
GGTGGTGGCCTTCGTGGGCTTCATGGGGGGCTGGAACGGCAGCGGCACCCTGTCGGCCGGCGTGGTGGCCGCCCTGGTGGTGGTGTGGTTCACCTTTCTGCCCTCCTTCCTGTTCATCCTGGCCGGCGGCCCCCTGGTGGAGGCGAGCCGGGAGGACCTGCGCATCGGCGCCCCCCTCACCGCCATCACCGCCGCCGTGGTGGGGGTGATCCTCAGCCTGGCGCTCTACCTGGCCGGACCGGCCCTGGCCCTCAACGGAGCCGTCGATGGTGGCGCCGTGCTCGTGCTGCTGGCGGCGGTGGCGCTGCTGGGCCGGGGCCTCGGGGCCCTGCCCGTGATCGGCGCCGCCACCGCGGTGGGCCTGGGGCGCTGGTGGCTCACTGCGGCGAGCTGAGGTGGCGGGCTGAGGCGGCCGTTCAGGGGATCATCCCGCAGACGAACAGCTTGTTCATCACCGGACCGGCGACCTGGTCGAGGAAGGTCTGACGCATCTGGGGATCGTCGTTGAGCATGTCGAGCACGCGCTGCTCCTGGGACCCACGCCGTTCGCTGCGGGCGGCCCAGAGCTGGTCACAGGTGGATTTCTGGTAGCGCTCAATCACCTTCTTGGCCACCAGGTTGACAACCGGGGACTGGGCCTGGGCGGGAGTTGCCGCCCCAACCAGGAGGCTGAGAACCAGGGCAGCGGAGAGAGGCTGAGGCATCGGGATGGGACAGAGCAATGACAGTGGAGCGGAAACCTACCGAATGGCAGTCCAGCGAAGCTCCTCCTTCGGGGCATGTCCGTCAAGGCTCAGCGCTCAATGATGTCCGAGCCGTAGTCCTCGGCCTGAAACACCAGCTGCGAAGGTCGTCTGATCCAGTGAATGCTGTTGTCTCTTACCTGCGCATGGGGAAACGCTCCAGGCGCGGATGCCCCCTCATGCCGTCGCGGAACATGAAAGCAATCGCGTAAGGATAGGCCTGACGCCCTATCCATCCGGTCAGGTCCGTGCAGTCCTTGCGCATCAGGCTGTAGGCCTGGGTGCAGAACAATGGCCGACGCGACACATCGTTCATCCAGGCAGCAGCCCGGTTGATGGGAGGAACGAAGGGGGAGTTTCCGCTGCCGCTTTCCCAGGAACCGACACAACGAGCGCCTGGGGAGATGGTCAAATTCACGCTGGGCCTCCCCATGTCTTTCTCGACAACATGTTCTGCGGCCAGCATCGAAGCCGAGCAACGGTTTGTACTGCTCGACACCGCAAGCCATGGCGCCACCGATGCTGCGACGGCAGCGTCAACCGCACCGGTTGGTAGGATGGAAGATTGGAATTGATCCCGTGCTCAAGCGCTCGTTTGCCGTTGTCATCGCCGCTCTGTCCGCAGGCCTGGCCGGCGCCCTGATGGCCGCCGCACCCGTGCAGGCGGGCGAAACGCTGTCGTTCTCCTATGGGCCGCTGATCCGGTCGCTGAAGATCAGTTCCCTGAAAACCTTTGCCGACTCCGGCAAGGTTCCTGAGGATCTTGCCTATTTCCTGCAATTCTCCTCCCCGAAGCAACAGGTGGAGTTTCGCAAGGCGCTGGTTCAGAAGACGACGATGGATCCGCTGCTGGTCTCGCGCTTCTTCAACAGCGCGATGGGCGAGAGCCTATTGGAGCGACTGGGCAGGGCCATCACGATCACCCGAGCCGGCAACGGCAAGTACGCCATCCGCTCCGCCCTGGTGGCTGCGGCCTTCTCCAAGGATGGGTTGAGCCTGCTGAGTGTGCTCGAGCAGCTGCCCACCAATGTGCAGATTCATGGGGAGGCGGTACTGGGGGCAGCGAAAGCCGGGGAACGGGTGATCAAGGCCACCGAAACCCTCACCACCACGTTGCGAAACCTCACGGCCCAGGAAGCGGCCACCCAGACACCGGTGGACTATGCCGCGCTGCCGGATCCACGCAAGCCAGGTCCCTTCGTGGTGAAGAAAGATGTCTGGAATCTGGTGGATCAGGGCCGACAACGAAAGTTCTACGTGGATGTCTATCGGCCTGAAGGAAAGGAGCAGAAAGCCACATCCATCATCGTTTTCTCCCATGGTCTGGCCTCACGCCCGGAGGACTTCGAGGAGGCGCTCAAGCATCTGGCCACCCATGGCTTTCTCGTGGCCGCACCGCAACACCCCGGCAGCGACGCGATCTGGCTCAAGGAGATGCTCAATGGTCTGCACAAGGACATCTTCGACGGCCAGGAGTTCGTCAACCGTCCCAAGGACATCAGCTACGTGATCGACGAACTGGGGCGCAGGAACCAGAAGCAATTCGGTGGCAAGCTAGATCTGGAACGGGTCGGGGTCGCCGGACATTCCTTCGGTGGCTACACCGTGCTGGCGATTGCTGGAGCCAGCATCGATTTTGACCACCTCAAGCAGGAATGCGATCGTGAGTTCGGCGGTTTGAATGCCTCTTTGTTGCTGCAGTGTCGTGCCCTAGAGCTACCCCGCCAGACCTACCAACTGCAGGATCCACGGGCAGCGGCTGTGTTTGCCGGAAATCCGGTGAATCGGGCCATCTTTGGCCCCAAGGGCCTCAGCAACATCACGATCCCGATCCTGATTGGTTCAGGCAGTTACGATCCCGCCGCTCCCGCCGCGATGGAGCAAGCCGCCAGCTTCACCTGGCTGACGGTTCCTCAGCGGTACTGGATGATGGCCGAGGGGCAGGCCCATGTGAATTTCAGCAAGATCGACCCAGGCATCGAAGACGCCATCAAATCCGCCACCAACCTGACCCTGCCCAGCCAGGGCCTGATCAGCGGCTACGTCAATGCCATCATCGTGCCCTTCTTCGCCACCCACATCCAGAACAGTGACAGCTTCCGGCCATTCCTTCGCCCTGCCTACGCGCAGTACCTCAGTAAGAACCAGACCTTCAAGCTCGACTTCATCAGCGGAGCCTCCACTCCGGGCCTGGTGAACGCCATCGAGACGTTCAAGAAGAACAACCGTTGATTCCAGGCGCGGGCGAAGCCCTCAGAACACGTCCAGGGAGGCCAGTGACTCCACGTCCCGTTGTTCCACTTCGGCCGCCTCCTTGGGCAAGTGGTGCTCCACCTTGATGTGGCGATGGGCCACCTGGCGCCGCGCCGATTCGCCGCAGCTGCGCGGGGTGGGGAAGATCTTGCCGGGGTTGGCCAGGCCCGCCGGGTCGAACGCCTCACGCACCAGGCGCATCGTGGCCAGGTCGTCGGGGGCGAACATCCAGTCGAGGTAGCAGCGTTTGTCGCTGCCCACCCCGTGCTCACCGGTGATGCTGCCGCCGGCCTCGATGCAGAGACGCAGGATCTCGGCCCCCAGCTCCTGCACCCGGTCGATCACACCGGGCTCGTCGGCCCGGTAGAGGATCAGGGGGTGGAGATTGCCGTCGCCGGCATGGAACACGTTGGCCACCGGCAGGTCGTAGCGGCGGCTGAGCGCCTCGATCGCCGCCAGCACCCCGGGCAGGGCGCTGCGGGGCACGACGCCGTCCTGGACGTAATAGGTGGGGGTGATCCGGCCGACGGCGGCGAAGGCGGACTTGCGGCCCTTCCACAACAGGGCCCGGTCGGCCTCACTGGAGGCCCGCCGGATCGTGCGGGCACCGGCCTGGCGGCAGAGCTCACCGGCGATCTCCACGGCGGCCGTCACCTCCCGCTCCTGGCCGTCCAGTTCGATCAGCAGCACGGCGGCGGCGTCGCGGGGGTATTCGTCGCGGCCGAACAGATCGTCGACGGCGTTGATCGTGAAGTTGTCCATGATCTCCATCCCGGCCGGCAGTACGCCGGCCGCCGTCACCAGCCGCACCGCCTCGCCGGCGGCCTCCATGGCGGTGAAATCGGCCAGCAGCACCGCCACGCTCTGGGGCGCCCGCAGCAGCCGCAGGGTGATGGCGGTGGCGATGCCCAGGGTGCCTTCGCTGCCGATGAACACCCCGCGCAGATCCAGTTCGGGGGTTTCAGCCAGCCCACTGCCCAGGGTGGTGACCGTGCCGTCGGGGAGCACCACCTCCATCTCCAGCACATGGTTGCTGGTGACGCCGTACTTGAGGCAGTGGACCCCACCGGAGTTCTCGGCCACGTTGCCGCCGATGCTGCACACCACCTGGCTGGAGGGGTCCGGGGCGTAGTAGAAGCCGTCGCCGGCCACCGCCCGGGTGACCCAGCCGTTGATCACCCCCGGCTGCACGGTGAGGCGCCGGTTGGCCAGATCCACCTCCAGGATCGAGCGCATGCGGGTGGTGGCAATCACCAGCGCCTCGCTCTCGGCCAGGGCACCGCCGGACAGGCCGGTGCCGCTGCCTCTGGCCACAAAGGGCACCCCACGGGTGTGGCAGAGCCGCAGAACGGCGGCCACCTGCTCAGTGGTTTCCGGCAGCACCACCAGGCGGGGCTGGGACCGATGCAGGGTGAGACCGTCGCAGTCGTAGGCCAGCAGCTCCTGGGGCGCCGCCACCACCGCCCGTGACGGCAGCAGGGCGCGGCAGTGGCGCTCCATCGCGGCCCAGTCGATCGTCACGCAGGGGCTCCGGTGGGCCGGGGGAGGGGGGGCATTGCTTCCGAACTTACTGAGGCCAGGCACCCCGGCACCCTTCTGGGTCAGGATGGGAAACGAATGCGTCCACCTTCCGCGGATCCCGCCTTGAGTTCGGCCACCCCTTCAGCGCCCACCTCGGCCCCTGCTCTCCTCACCACCCGATCCGAGGAGATCTTCGCCGCCGCCCAGAAACTCCTGCCCGGCGGCGTCAGTTCCCCGGTGCGGGCCTTCAAGTCGGTGGGCGGCCAGCCGATCGTCTTTGACCGGGTGAAGGGCGCCTACGCCTGGGACGTGGACGGCAACCGCTACATCGATTACGTCGGCAGCTGGGGGCCCGCCATCTGCGGCCACAGCCATCCGGAGGTGATCGCCGCCCTGCACCAGGCCCTGGAGAAGGGCACCAGCTTCGGGGCGCCCTGCGTGCTGGAGAACGAGCTGGCCGAGCTGGTGATCACCGCCGTGCCGTCGGTGGAGATGGTGCGCTTCGTGAACTCCGGCACCGAGGCCTGCATGGCGGTGCTGCGGCTGATGCGCGCCTTCACCGGCCGGGAGAAGGTGATCAAGTTCGAAGGCTGCTACCACGGCCACGCCGACATGTTCCTGGTCAAGGCGGGTTCCGGGGTGGCCACCCTCGGCCTGCCCGATTCTCCCGGGGTGCCGCGGGCGGTCACGGCCGGCACCCTCACCGCCCCCTACAACTGTCTGGAATCGGTCAAGGAGCTGTTCGCCAACAACCCGGGTGAGATCGCCGGGGTGATCCTGGAGCCGGTGGTGGGCAATGCGGGCTTCATCACCCCCGAGCCCGGCTTCCTCGAGGGCCTGCGGGAACTCACCAAGGAGAACGGCGCCCTGCTGGTGTTCGACGAAGTCATGACTGGCTTCCGCATCAGCTACGGCGGCGCCCAGGCCCGCTTCGGGGTCACCCCTGACCTCACCACCATGGGCAAGGTGATCGGCGGCGGCCTGCCGGTGGGGGCCTACGGCGGCCGGTCCGACATCATGGCGATGGTGGCGCCGGCTGGGCCCATGTACCAGGCCGGCACCCTGAGCGGCAATCCCCTGGCCATGACCGCCGGCATCAAGACCCTGCAGCTGCTGAAACAACCCGGCAGCTACGAGCGGCTGGAGGCGATCACCCGCCGGCTCAGCGACGGCATCCAGGCCGCCGCCGCCGAGGCGGGCGTGCCCTGCTGCGGAGGCAACATCAGCGCCATGTTCGGCTTCTTCCTCTGCGAGGGGCCGGTGCACAACTTCGAGCAGGCCAAGGCCGCCGACACGGCCCGCTTCGGCCGCCTGCACCGCGGCATGCTCGAGCGCGGCGTCTACCTGGCACCGAGCGCCTTCGAGGCCGGCTTCACCTCCCTGGCCCACAGCGACGCCGACATCGACGCGACCATCGCCGCCTTCCGCGACGTCTTCCGCACCCTGGCGTGAACGTCGGTCGTCTGTTCCGGGTCGGCACGGGGCTGCTGACCCTCACCCTGCTGCTGGCGGGTTGTGGCCGCGATGACGCCAACCAGCCCGTGGATGTGGCCGGCGGCGTGCCGGTGGGGGCGGTGCTGGCCCTCACCGGCAACGCCAACGTCTACGGCCAGGACCAGAAGATCGGCCTGGAGCTGGCCCTCAAGCACCGCAACGGCGCCGGCGGCATCAACGGCCGTCCCCTCAAGCTGGCCCTGGAGGACAGCGGCAGCGACGAACCGGGGGCCAACGCGGCCTTCACCCTGCAGATCAACCGGGGCGTGCTGGCCCTGATCGGCCCCACCCTCTCCCAGCAGGCCTTCTCCGCCGACCCCATCGCCCAGCGCCGCGGAGTGCCGGTGGTGGCCCCCTCCAACACGGCCACCGGCATCCCGGAGATCGGCTTCTTCATCAGCCGGGTCTCGGCCCAGAGCTCGGTGATCGCCCCCCTGGCCATCGAGCGCGCCCTGAAGATCCAGCCGGGCCTGAAGCGGGCGGCGGTGTTCTACGCCCAGGACGACGCCTACAGCACTGCCGAGACCACCATCTTCCAGCAGGCCCTCAAGGAGAAAGGCCTCGATCCGGTGACGGTGCAGCGCACCCAGCTCAACGACCAGGACTTCCAGAACCAGATCAGCGCGGCCCTGCGGGAGAAGCCCGACCTGATCGTGCTGTCGCTGCAGGCGGTGGACGGCGGCAACCTGATCCGCCAGCTGCGGGAGCTGGGCTACCGGGGCCTGATCGTGGCCGGCAACGGCATGAACACCCCCAACATCTACCCGATCTGCCAGAAGTACTGCGACGGGCTGCTGATCGCCCAGGCCTACAGCCCCGAACTCGACACCCCTGCGAACACGGCCTTCCTGAGGGCCTTCAAAGCCGCAAAAGGCGGTGCCATCCCGCCCCAGCTCACCGCCCAGGCCTACACGGCCCTGCAGGTGATCGGCGAGGCCCTGGTGCGCCTCGACAAACGCCAGCCCCTGGCCGGTGCCCCCCTGGCGGCGACCCGCAAGCGGCTGATGCAGGAGATCCTGGCCGGCACCTATGCCACCCCCCTGGGCGAGATCCGCTTCACCCCCGAGGGTGAGGTGATCCAGAGCCAGTTCTTCGTGGCCCAGGTGCGCATGGATCCGGGCGGGCGCAGCGGACGCTTCGCCCTGCTCAAGTAAACCCCGGGTGGACCTGCTCCAGATCCTGGTCAACGGTCTGTCGGTGGGGGCGGTCTACGGGCTGTTCGCCCTCGGCTACACCCTGGTGTTCTCGGTGCTGGGGGTGATCAACTTCGCCCATGGGGCGGTGTTCACCCTCGGGGCCTACTTCACCTACCTGCTGATCGGCGGCGCGGTGGGGGCCAACGGCCTGCTGGCCGGCTTCCAGCTGCCCTTCGCCCTGCCTTTCTGGGGGGCCCTGCCCCTGGCGGGGCTGGGGGCGGCCCTGGTGGCCCTGCTGGTGGAGCGGGTGGCCTTCCGCCCCCTGCGCCGCCGCCGGGCCGACCCGCTGCTGGCCCTGATCACCAGCCTGGGGGCCGGCGTGATCCTGGTGAACCTGATCCAGCTGCTGGTGGGGGCGGAAAGCTATGCCATCCCCACCAGCGCCCTCGGCGCCCTCCCGGCCTCGTTCTCCCTGCTGGGCGCAAGGGTGCGCACGGTGCAGGCCCTGCTGCTGGGGATCGCCGTGGTGCTCCTGGCCCTGCTCACCCTCTGGCTGGAGGGCAGCCGCAACGGCAAGGGGCTGCAGGCGGTGGCCGAGGACGCCGAAACCGCCCAGCTGCTGGGCATCGACAGCACGGCGATGGTGCGGCTGGCCTTCGGGCTGAGCGGCTTCCTGGCCGGGGTGGCCGGCGGACTGGTGGGACTCAGCGTCAGCATCGCCGGCCCCTACTTCGGCATCGGCTACGGCCTCAAGGGGCTGGCGGTGCTGGTGCTGGGCGGACTGGGCAGCGTGCCGGGGGCGGTGCTGGGCGGGCTGATCGTGGGGCTGGCGGAGGCGTTCGTTCCGGCCGACTGGTCGGGCTGGAAGGATGCGGTCAGCTACGGCTTCCTGTTCCTGGTGCTGCTGCTGCGGCCGCGGGGGCTGCTGGGCCGGACCCTGCCCACCAAGGTGTGAGGGCCATGGACGCCGCCCTGCTCGAACAGATGCTGCTCGGCGCCCTGCTGGCGCTCTCGGTGTACCTGCCGCTGCGCTGCGGCCAGCTGTCGCTGGCCACACCGGGCTTCTATGCGGTGGGGGGCTACGTGGCCGCCCTGCTCTCCACCGGCGTTGCCGCCTTCGCCGGCAGCGGCGCCACCTCCCCGCTGCCGGCCCTGCTGGCGGAGATGGTGCTGGGTGGGGCCCTGGCGGGGCTGATCGCCCTGGCGATCGGTGGGCCGGTGCTGCGGCTGCGGGGCATCTACCTGGCCATCGCCACCATCGCCCTGGTGGAGATCCTGCGGGTGCTCAACCTCAACTTGCCCTTCACCGGCGGCGCCATGGGGATCTTCGGCATCCCCCAACCCTTCGCGCACGCTGACGGCTACGTGCTGTTCACCCTGGCGCTGCTGGCCCTGGCCTGCTGGCTGTGCCAGCGGCTGGAGGTGCTGCGGCTGGGGCGGGCGATGGCCGCCATCCGCGACGACGAACTGGCGGCCGCCAGCGTCGGCATCGACACGCCCCGCACCAAACTGATCGCCTTCGTGGCCAGTGCCGTCCTCGCCGGCGTCACCGGAGCGCTGGCGGCCCATTTCTTCAACTCCTGGAACGCCCGGGCCGGCAGCTTCGACGCCAGCATCACCACCCTGGCCTTCGTGGTGTTCGGCGGTTCCCGCTTCTGGCTGGGGCCGGTGCTGGGGGGCCTGGTGCTCACCGCCCTGCCGGAGCTGCTGCGGCCGGTGGGCGACCTGCGCCTGATCCTGTTCGGCGCCGTGATCCTGCTGGGTCCGCTGTTCTTTCCCCAGGGGCTGGTGACGGCGGAGCGGCTGCGCTGGCTGGCGGCCCTCTTTGGCCGGGGCCGCCACCGGAGCCACCAGGCTCCCCAGGCCCCATGAGCCAGAGCTCCGACGGCACGGCCGCGGCTCCCCTGCTGCAGGTGGAGGCGATCAGCTGCCGCTTCGGCGGCCTGCTGGCCCTCGATCGGGTGAGCCTGGAGCTGGAGGAGGGGGAGATCTTCGGCCTGATCGGTCCTAACGGCGCCGGCAAGACCACCCTGTTCAACGTGATCTCCGGCCTCACCAGCCCCAGCGGCGGCCGCTGCCTGTGGCGGGGTGTGCCCACCACGGGCCTGGGGGCCAGTGGCCTCAACCGGCTCGGCATCGCCCGCACCTTCCAGAACCTGCGCCTGTTCGAGAGCCTGTCGGTGCGCGAGAACGTGCTGGTGGGGCTGCACAACGCCGCCCGCGCCCCCCTGCTGGGGGCCCTGCTGGGCAGCGGCGCCTTCCGCCGCCACCAGGGGCGGTTGGAGGCCCGGGCGATGGACCTGCTGACCCTGCTGGAACTGGAGGCCCTGGCCGACCAGCGGGCCGGGGACCTGCCCTACGGCGACCGCCGCCGGCTGGAGATCGCCCGGGCCCTGGCCACGGCCCCCCAGCTGCTGCTGCTGGATGAACCCGCCGCCGGCATGAACCCCTCCGAGAAGGACGACCTGCGGCAGCTGATCGGCCGGATCCGCGACCACTTCGCCCTGACGGTGCTGATCATCGAGCACCATGTGCCGCTGATGATGCAGCTCTGCGACCGGCTGGCGGTGCTCAACTTCGGCCAACGGATCGCCCTGGGCAGCCCCGCCGAGGTGCGCACCGATCCGCGGGTGATCGAGGCCTACCTGGGTGGTTCGGGCGGCGGCTCGGGCCGCGCCGCCGGAGACGGCCGATGACGGCGCCGCTGCTGGAGCTGCGCCGTCTCACGGTGCGCTATGGCGCCCTCACCGCCCTGCGGGGCGTCGATCTGCAGGTGCGGGAGGGCGAACTGGTGACCCTGCTGGGGGCCAACGGCGCCGGCAAGAGCACCACCCTGCGCGCCATCTCCCGGCTGGTGGGCGCCGCCGCCGGCCAGGTGCTGTGGCGCGGCGCCGACCTGGGGGGGGTGCGCACCCACCGCACGGTGCGCCTCGGCATCGGCCACTGCCCCGAGGGCCGGCGGGTGCTGGCCCGCCAGACCGTGGCCAACAACCTGGAGCTGGGGGCCTGGCTGCGCCGCGACCGGGCCAGCATCGCCGCCGACCTGGAGCGCTGCTACGGCCTGTTCCCCCGCCTGGCGGAACGGCGCCGGCAGCTGGCCGGCAACCTGTCCGGGGGCGAGCAGCAGATGCTGGCGATCGCCCGGGCCCTGATGGGCCGGCCCAGCCTGCTGCTGCTGGATGAGCCCAGCCTGGGCCTGGCGCCGAAGCTGGTGGCCGAGGTGATGGCCGCCCTGGCGGCCCTGCACAACGATGGGCTGTCGATGCTGCTGGTGGAGCAGAACGCCACCGCCGCCCTGGAGATCGCCGACCGCGGCGTGGTGCTGGACAGCGGCAGCATCAGCCTGGAGGGCAGCGCCGCCACCCTGCTGGCCGATGAAGGACTGCGGGCCTCCTACCTGGGGAGTGGCTAGCGATGCTGCTGGTCCCGCTGCTGCTGGTGGGCCTGGTCGTCCTGGCCCTGGGGCTGGTGCGACTCGTCGGCCGCCCCTGGCTGAGCCGCACGATCCTCGAGGCGGACACCCCCTCCGGCAAGGCCTTCGACGCCCTGCTGATGCTGGCGATCGCCCTGAGTGTGCTGGCGGTGGTGCTGGAGAGCGATCCACTGCTTCGGCAGCACTGGGCTGGCACCTTCCTGCGGATGGAGTGGGGCTTCACCCTCCTGTTCAGCCTCGAATACCTGCTGCGGCTGCTGGTCGTGGCCGAGCCACGGCGCTATGCGTCCAGCTTCTTCGGGATCGTGGATCTGCTGGCGATCCTGCCCTCCTACCTGGGGCTACTGATCGGTGGCGGGCAGCTGTTCCTGGTGGTGCGGGTGCTGCGGCTGCTGCGGGTGTTCCGGGTGCTGAAGCTGGGGGCCTACCTGCAGGAGGCGGAACTGCTCTGGAGTGCCCTGATCGCCTCCCGGCGCAAGATCACGGTGTTCCTGCTGGCCATGGTGACGCTGGTGATCCTGATCGGCGCCTTCATGTATGTGATCGAAGCCGGCAATGACGGCTTCGGCAGCATCCCGGTGGCCATCTACTGGGCCTGCGTCACCATCACCACGGTGGGCTACGGCGACGTGGCCCCGGTGACCCCCCTGGGACGCTTCATGGCCTCGGTGGTGATGCTGATCGGCTACAGCATCATCGCCGTGCCCACCGGCATCCTCAGCGCCGAAATCGGCTTGAAGGTGCTGCGGTCTGCCGAAGGAACCACAGCCGGATCGGGCGAGTCCCAGGCCCCCCAGCAGGAGGATCAACAGCGGTTGATCGTCTGCGGGGCCTGCCGGAAGGGCGGCCATGATCCTGATGCGCGCCATTGCAAGTTCTGCGGGGCTGAGCTCTGAGTAAGGTCGCCAGCGCTGCCGTCGCCAGGCAGGAGGGAAGAGGAGCCCTGCCTGCCCCAAGATGGCTGCTATGGTATGCAGCTATGATTAATAGCCCATTTTCATTGCCGTCCGTCCACCCGCCCATCGTCAGGCCATCTGAATGGCTGGTCTGATGAATCCGCTGACGTCGTGGCTGAAGCGCCGCAGCAGGAGACGCAAGCAAGGCAACCCAGCCCAAAGTCAGAAGACTCAGACCCGACGATCGCGCCCGCTGGCCAGGTCCCTGCGGACCCAGAAGGGTCGCAACGATGGCAAACCGCGCTTGGTCGTTGCCGCGCTCTGGTCCACCGGACTGATCCTTCTCCTCAGCCTCGGACTGCTTGGCAAGCTTGCCTTTGCACCCACGCCTGCACCTGAGGTGGCCGTGAAGGATCGGCGCCCAGAGCAACAGGCGGAATGCGAGAAACTCGCAAGGTACAAACTGCTGTATCCAGACAGTTACAAACGCGTCAGCCCCTTTGACGAAACAGCGGATGACGGGGCGCAACGAACCTTCCAATGGACCTTCACCAGCCGGACCAACCAGGGGGGCACTGGCAAGGGTTCTGGCATCTGCAAGGCCAGCAACCATCTGCAGATGGCGACCGTCGAAGTCAGGCAAGTGAACTAGCCAGGACCTCCTGATGGCCTATGTACGGCAACGGCCATGAGGTAAAGGCAGCTGGTGAAGCTTGCCCCCAAAGGAGATGGCCCTGCTGGGGAGCGGCAAGACCGATGCAACGCCTGTCTGCGAACAAGGGGGACCGCAATGCTGTTCGCCTCAAGCCAACCACCTATGTGGCCTACAGCCGCTACAACCAGGGTGGCCTCACCGAAACGGGAGCGCAGTCACTCCATCTGGGCGTCAACGGTCATTCGGCCGATTCCCTCGTGTATGGCATCGGCTTCTCACTGGAAACACCCCTGCAACTGAGCCGCCAGACACGCCTGATCCCGCGGCTTTCGGTGGCCTACGCACATGACTTCTACGCCGGCACCAACGAGCCACACCAGGTGACGGCCTCCTTTGCCGAGGTTCCCGCCCTCGGACCCATCGACGTGCTGGGGCAGAACCCTGGGGCCAACGACCTCCATGTCGCCCTGAATGTGGAACTGGAAACCTCCGATCAGTTCTCCCTCTACGCCGGGGTGGGGGGCTCCTTCCGGAGCAACGTCAACGAACTCAGCTACGGCGGGGGTGTGCGCTGGCGCTTTGGCGGTGCCCCCCACGCTGCTGCCGCCCCGACGGTCCGCAGCCTCCGGGAAGAAGGAGAGAGACAACGGCACCCGTCAGACCCATGGATGAGCTGAGCCGTGGCGCTGAACTCAGGGCTGTGGGCTGGGCGGAGCAGGATGTCCGTCGCTACGAACAACTGTGGACGAACCGCAGCCGCTGGGGTGCCGCCAACCTGGACCGTGACGAGCGGCGCTTTCTGCGCAGCGCTGAAGCCGCCCTGCCCCAGCACCGGTCAACAACCATGCCCACGGTCGGTGCTGGCCTGGGAAGCATCCAACAGGGTTGCTTCGTGGCTCTGGATTTCGAGACGGCGGATCAGGGCCGGGACAGCGCCTGCTCCATCGCCCTGGTGCGGGTGGAGCAACGAACCATCGTGTACCGCGAGCACCGGTTGATTCGCCCGCCGCGGCGGACCTTCCAGTTCACCGCCATCCACGGCATCAGCTGGTCGCAGGTCGCCGATGCGCCCCCATTCGCTGAACTCTGGCCGGTGCTGGCGGCCTGTCTGGAGGGGGCGCAATTCATCGCCGCCCACAACGCCAGTTTTGACGCCGGTGTGATGCGGGCCTGCTGCGATCAGGCCGGCCTGCGCCCGCCGGCCCAGCCCTATGTCTGCACGGTGCAAGTGGCCAGGCAGGCCTGGAATCTTCGGCCCACCAAGCTGCCGGATGTGTGCCGCCATCTGGGTCTGCCGCTCCAGCATCACGATGCCCTCTCCGATGCCGAGGCCTGCGCCAACATCGTGCTGGCGGCGGGCCGGGACGGGACGGCCGGCTAGGCAAGGGCCGATCAGCCCCGCTGCCGCCGCCACTGGCTGAAACCCAGGGCCAGCAGGAATCCGAAGAACTGCTCGATCACTACGCCGGGGCCCGAGGGGAGGTTGGTGAGGCCCGATCCGAGCAGCCCCAGCACGGCGCAGCCGCCACCGATCAGGGAAGAGAGCACCAGATAGGAACCGAAGTGGCGGATCACCAGTCGGGAGGCGCAGGCGGGAATCACCATGAAGGCGCTGATCAGCAGCACCCCCACCGCCTTGATCGACACCGCCGCCACCAGGAGCACGGCGATCAGGGCGAGATCCAGCCAGGAGATGCCGAGGATGTCGCCGAAGAGCAGCTGCTGGATCCCGCCTTTGTAGGTGGTCACCAGGCTGAGGGCCACCACCGCGAAGGCCAGGGGGTGGAGTAGAGGATGTTCAGCAAGGCATCGGTGGGTAGCTGGCTGCGCTCCACCAACATGTTCACCAGCAGGGCGAACAGCACAGCGAAGGGGATCAGCACTCAGGTGGGGTTGAGCCCCAGCAGGATGCCGAGGCTGAGGCCCAGCAGGGCCGAAGGGCCCAGGGCATCACTGAAGAACGACAGCTGCCGCAGCACGGCGAAACTGCCCAGCAGGCCGCCCAGGCCCCCGTGAGCAGCCCCCCCGACGAGGGCGCGCTGCATGAACGGCTGGCCGATCAACGTGCCGAGCTGGGAGAACTCCGTCATCCGATCCGCAGACCCTCAACCTCCAGCGCGGCCATCAGCGAAACGCGCTCACCAGGTCGGTGACGTTGCGGCGCATCACCTCGCCATAGGTGGACGGGTTGCGGGAGGCCTCCTCGGTGCCGGTCTCCATCGGGTCAAAGACGCTGATGCGGATTCCCAGGTCGCCGGCCAGCGCATTGAAGGAACGGTTGCCCTGCTGGGGTTCGCTGAGCAGGGCCCTGAGCTGGCTGCGCTTCACCGTGTCGGCCACCCGCGCCAGATCCACCGGGGAGGGGTTCTGCTCCGGCACATCCACCAGATACTCGGCCTTGAGGCCGTAGCGCTCGGCGAAGTAGGGGGCGAAGTCGTGCACCACCACGAAGGTCTTGCCCCGGAACGGGGCCAGTTGCTTCTCGAAGTCCGTGTGGAGCTGGCGCAGCTCGGCGGTGAAGGCGGCGGCATGGCGGCGGTAGCCATCGGCGCAGGCCGGATCCGCGGCGATCAGGCCATCACGGATGGTGTCCACCTGCTGGGCGGCACGCACCGGATCGAGCCAGATATGGGGATTGATCGGGCCGTGGCCGTGATCATGGTCGTGGCCATCTGCGTGATCCCCACCGGGCTCCTTCGGGTTCTCCAGGGTGGCGATGCCGCGACTGGAGTCGATCACCTTGAGGGCGGGGTTTTCGGCGCCTTGCACCAGCTTGTCGAGGAACGACTCCAGGCCCAGACCGTTCTTCACCAGCACCCTGGCGTTGCGGATGGCCGCCACATCCCCGGGCCTGGCCTGGAAATCGTGGGGACCGCTGGCGGCGGGGATCAGCGCCGTCACCTCGGCACAGTCGCCGGCCACGGCGCGGGTGAACCAGGTGATCGGCAGGAAGGTGGTGAGCACCAGGGGCCGATCGTCGCGGCCGCCCTTGGCTTCCGGCGTCTGCAGCGCTGGGCTGCAGCCCAGCAGCAGGGCGGACAGGGCCGCCGCGACGGTCAGCAGGGGACGACGGGATGGGGACTGGCGCGGCCGAGGCGGCATGCAAGAGGGCATGGGAATCATTCTCAATCTAGCAGCCCATCCTCGCCGCTCTCCCCGAAAACCGCTTCCATCACTACCGCTCCGGACTGGTGCGCTGCCTACGGTTGGGCTCTGAGGATCAGGCCGATGCCACCGGAACGCTTCTTCCTCGAGCTGGATCCCCCCCTGGAGGCCATGCGCGACTGGCCCCACGTGGTGATCGTGGGCGGTGGCTTCGCGGGGCTCAAGGCCTGCAACGCCCTGGCCGGCAAGCCGGTGCGCGTCACCCTGATCGACAAGCGCAACTTCAACCTCTTCCAGCCCCTGCTGTATCAGGTGGCCTCCGGGCTCGTCTCGGAGGCCGACGTGGCCTCCCCCCTGCGCCAGATGGTGGGCGAGGCCGCCAACATCCAGATCCTGCTGGGCGAGGTGGTGGACATCGACACCGAAGCCAGGGAGGTGGTGTTCAACGACCACCGCTACGGCTACGACCACCTGATCCTGGCCAGCGGTTCGGGCAGCACCTACTTCGGCCACGAGGAATGGCGGCCCCTGGCGCCTCCGATGAAGATCCTCGAACACGCCGATGAGATCCGCCGCCGGCTGCTGATGGCCCTCGAGGAAGCCGAGCAGACCCGGGACCCCGAGCGACGCCGCTTCCTGCAGTCGGTGGTGGTGGTGGGGGCCGGTCCGGCGGGGTGCGAACTGGCCGGCTCCCTGATCGAGCTGATGCACCGCGCCGTGGCGCGGGACTTCAAACAGCTCGAGCGCGCCCAGTGCCGGGTGATCCTGCTGGATGCGGTCGACCGGGTGCTGCCGGCGATGGCCGCCAACCTGTCCCGGGAGGCGGCGGCCTACCTGGAGCGGGCCGGCGTGGAGCTGCACCTGAACACGATGGTGGCGGCGATCGAGCCGGGCCGGGTGATCCTCAAGCGCCCCCCGGACGCCGCCGCTGGCGAGGCGGGCGCCGGCGGTGATGGCCTCGGCGACCTGGAGGCCGCCACGATCTGCTGGACCGCCGGGGTGCGGGCCTCCCGCCTGGGCCGACTGCTGGCGGAACGCACCAACGCCCCCGTCGACCGGGGCGGCCGGCTGCAGGTGGAGGCCGACTTCTCCCTGCCGGGCCACCCGGAGATCCGGGCCGTGGGGGATCTGTGCCATTACGCCCACACCGGCGACGGCCGGGTGCTGCCGGGCATGGCGGGGCCGGCCGTGCAGATGGGCGGCTGGGTGGCGCGCGACATCCTGGCGGGCCTCGAAGGGCGCCGCAGTGAGCCCTTCCGCTGGTTCGATCTCGGCAGCATGGCCGTGATCGGCCCCTGGTACGCGGTGGCCGATCTTCGCGGGTTGCACGTGAGCGGGCTGGCGGGCTGGGTGCTCTGGGCCCTGGCCCACCTCGCCTTCATCCCCGACACCGAGAACCGCATCGCCCTGTTCAGCAAGTGGATGTGGCAGATCGCAACCCGCCAGCGCACGGCCCTGCTGATCACCGGTCGGCCCGACCAGCACCTCGGCGTCGATGTGGGCCTGGAGCGGGCCCTGCCGCCGGGTGGCCTGGCTCAGTCGCCGGAGGCTCCCCCCTCCGAACCCTTGAACCGATTGATCAGCACCCCCAGGATCACGGCGATGTAGAGCGGCCCGGCGATGCCCAGCACCACGCTGGCCATGCGCGCCGGGGGCAGGGCCGGGGTGATGTCGCCATAGCCGGTGGTGGTGAGGCTGACGAAGGCGAAGTAGTTGATACGGGCGAAATCCAGCTCCCAGACGCTGTGGGCGGCCACCCCCGCATGGGAGCGCACGATGGCGGCCTGGCCATCGACGGTGTTGGCCAGGAAGCTGCCGGGCTGGATCGTTTCCAGCACGCTCAGCACCAGGCCACCACTGAGCCCGAGCAGGAGATAGCCGGCCACCGCCCCGGCCACCACCGGACGGGTGGCCCGGGGCTCCCGGCCCAGGGTCCGCACCAGCCTCACCAGGCTCCAGCCGATGAACAGCGTGGTGATCAGCAGCAGGGGCACCCCGGACAGGCGCCGCGCTTCGGGGGTCAGCAGCCAGTACAGCTGGGCGACGAGGTTGGCGCCTCCCAGCGCCAGGTACAGACGGTCACCCCAGTCACGCGCCACCGAGCCGGCGAGGAAGCCGCCCAGCTCGACGGAGGTGAGCAACGTGATCAGGAAGTAGCCCACCGATCCGGCCAGGCGCAGCGTCTGGGGAAACGCCAGGCTCAGCATCACCAGCAGGCACAGAAACAGCAGCCGGCGGTAGAAGCGGTGCCGCCGGCGCGCCAGGCCTTCCGGCGTGGCCGGCGCTGCCGGAGGTCGGATCACGGCGGCGATGGATCGGAACCGTCAAGGTAGGCCGCGCCTCAGCAACAGTCAGCGGCTTGGACGCGAAGGCGGATCACCGCCTGATACTGGACACATCCGCAAGGACTCCGATGGCCTTCCGCTTCCGACCCGCCACCCGCCTGCTGCCCGCCGCCGCGGGGCTGCTGCTGGCGCTGGCCCCCCTGGCCCCGAGCCAGGCCCAGGGGATCCCCTTCAACGAGATCCGGGCCCTCAACCTGGCCCGCAACGCGGCCGTGCTCAGCAACGGCGGGCTGACGGTGTACACCCCGGCCAACTGCATGTTCTCCACCTCGGCGGCCTCCAACCCCTGCCTGGTGCGCAACGACGCCGACGGCTTCGTCTACCGCTTCCTGGGAGGCCCCCCCGGCTGGGAAGCGAAGGGCCTGCCGGCCACCACGGAAACCGAGATCAAGATCGCCCCGGACGGTCGCACCGTGGTGGCCATCCTCTTCAACGGCCCGCCGCGCTCCCGCTGAGCCCGACGGTCGGCCAGGGCAAAGCGACCTAACCTCCCACCAGCCTCCCCAAGCCCTTGTCCGTCCCCGCTTCCCCCACTCTGCGCTGGGTCACCGCCGGTCTGCTGCTGGTGGCGGCCGTCCTCTGCCTGGCGCTTCCCTTCGTGTCGGCCACCCTGCTGACCATCGCCCTGGGCGGGGTGGCAGCGGCGGCGGGCGTCTCCCAGCTGCTGCGGCTCACGTCGGCCGATGACACCCGCAGCAAGGTGTTCCGGGCCATTTCCGGGGTGCTCTACGTGGTGGGCGGCATCGGCCTGGTGGCCTTCCCGGTGGTCAGCACCGTGAGCCTGACCCTGTTCATCGGCGTCCTGCTGGCCGTCGAAGGGGTGATGGAACTTGCGGGCGCCGCCGCCGGCGCCGGACCGGCCCGGGGCCTGGTGCTGCTCGATGGCATCGTCACCGTTGTGCTGGGCGGGATGCTGATCGCCGAGTGGCCCTCCGACAGCCTCTGGGCCATCGGCACCCTGTTCGGCTTCGGCCTGGCGTTCTCCGCCTTCAACCTGATCACAGCCCCCGCGGCTCCCCAGGCCTGAGGGCTGGGGCTCATTCCGCCACGGCCGGCCCTTCGGCCCGGCGCGGATCAACCGTCCCCAGGCTGCCGCCCCCCGCCAGCACCTCGACGCTGTTGGCCGCCCCCATGGCCGGGGCCTGGCGGACGCTGTGGCCCAGGGCCTCCAGCAGGCGGCGGGTGTCGGGACTGACGCCCTGCTCCAGATCCACACGGTCGGGCCACAGCTGGCTGTGGATGCGGGGGGCGGCCACGGCACTGGCCAGGTTGAGGCCGTGCACCATCCGGTTGAGCAGCACCTGCAGGATGGTGGTGATGATGCGGCTGCCGCCGGGGCTGCCGGTGGCGATCCAGGGGCGGCCATCGGGGCGGAACACCAGGGTGGGGGCCATCGAGCTGAGGGGCCGCCGGCCGGGGGCGATGGCGTTGGCTGACCCCTGGCGCAGGCCGAAGGCGTTGGCGCTGCCCGCTCGAGCGGTGAAATCGTCCATCTCGTTGTTGAGCAGGAAGCCCATGCCCGGCACGCTGATGCCGTTGCCGTAGGGGAAGTTGAGGGTGGTGGTGAGGGCCACCAGCCCTCCCTGCCGGTCGGCCACCGAGAGATGGGTGGTGTTGGTGCCTTCGCGGGCGGAGGCCGCCTCCAGCGCCGGGGCCGGGATGTGGCGCTGCGGATCGATGCGGCGGCGCAGGCCATCGAGGTGGGCCGGCGACAGCAGCCGTTCCACCGGCACCGGCACCTGGTCGGGATCGCCGAGCAGGGCGTTGCGGTCGCGGTAGGCCAGGTTCATGGCCTCGGCCATCAGATGCAGGCTGGCGGCGGCATTCAGGCCGGTGGCCGCCAGGTCGAACGGTTCGAGGATCCCCAGCAGCTGCAGCAGGGTGAGCCCGCCACCGGGCGGCGGCATGGTGAGCACCGGATGGCCGCGGAACTCGCGCCGCAGCGGCCGCACCAGCCGGGCCCGGTAAGCGCGCAGATCGTCGTGGCCAATCAGGCCGCCGCCCCGCTCCATGGCCGCTACCAGGGCATCGGCCACCGGCCCTGTGTAGAAGCCCCGCTCCCCCTCGGCGGTGATGCGCCGCAGGCTGGCCGCCAGCGCGCCCTGGCGCAACACGGTGCCCGGCGCCGGGGGCGGCAGGAACAGACGGCGGGAGACGGGGTCGACCTGCAGCCGCGGCGCCGCGGCGGCCAGCGAATCGCTCAGCTCGCGGCTCACCGGGAAGCCGTCCGCCGCCAGGCGGATCGCCGGCGCCACCACCTGGGCCAGGGGCAGGCGGCCGTAGCAGCGCTGGGCCAGGGCCAGCCCGGCGACGCTCCCGGGCACGGCGGTGCTGAGCAGGCTTCGGGTGGCGCGGGCCCGGTCCACCTGGCCGTCGGGGCCGAGGAACATCGTCGCCGTGGCCGCCGCCGGGGCCGGGATGTGGCGCTGCGGATCGATGCGGCGGCGCAGGCCATCGAGGTGGG
>CALRQM020000055.1:0-19360 GCA_943370335.1 Bordetella parapertussis
CTGCTGCTGGTGCTGCTGCTGCTGATGGTCATGCTGGCCCTGGGGGTGATGGCTGTCCCCGGCAAGGTGCCCCTGGGTCTGCAGTTGCTGCTCCAGCCCGTGCATTCCCTCCTCAAGGTGCTGATGGTGGGGCTGGCCGCCCTGCTGGCGCGCTCCCTGGCCACGTTTCTGCTGCACCAGTGGGCCGACGGCGCCAGGGTGCCGATGGAGGAGCAGGCCCGGCGGGAGCAGCGGCACCGCAGCCTGCTGCGGGTGAGCCACCGGCTGATCGATCTGGTCTGCATCCTGGTGGCGGCCGGCTGGATCCTGATCGACATTCCCGGGATCCGCGCCGCGTCCTCCTCGCTGCTGCTGGCCGGCGGCGCCCTGCTGGGCGGCCTGGCGCTGGTGTTCCAGGGGCTGCTGCGGGACTTCGTCGCCGGCCTCGCCGTGCTGATCGAAGACCGCTACGCCATCGGCGACTGGGTGGAGATCGATGGCCTCGAGGGCGACGTGGTGGATGTGGGTGTGCTGAGCACCCAGCTGCACTGCCTCGATCACCGGGTGGCCGTGGTCCAGAACAGCGCCTTCGACCGGGTGGTGAACCACACCAAGCTGCGCTCCGGGGAGGAGGTGAAACTGCTCATCTCCCATCGCTGCACCGCCATCGGCCAGGCCCTGGCGGTGGTGGCCGACGAGCTCGCCGCCTTCCACACCGACCCCACCTGGGGACCCCGGCTGCTGGCGGCGCCCCTGCTGCGGGGCGTCAGTGCCACGGGCCCGCTGGGCATCACCGTGAGCGTCCTGCTGACCACGGTGACCGGCGAGCAGTGGGCCTGCTCCCGAGAGCTGCAGGGGCGTCTGGTGGCCCGCTTCCAGCGGGAGGGGATCCCCCTGGCCGATGGCCTGGAGCTGGTCGGGCGCGGTTGATCAGGGTGGGCCCGATCACCGCGGGTCGCGCCAGAGCAGCAGGCCCTGGCGGCGCAGCTGATGGAAATCGCCCGCCCGGCCGTCACCCCGGCCGGTGAGGCCCCCGTCCGGGGCAGCGATCACCCGGCCCTCGGCATCGAAGAGCGTGCTCATCTGGTCGCAGCACTGGGGCGGCAGGTAGTACACCACCTGGCCCCGGTAGAGGTAGCGCCATACCGACTGGGGAGGGTTGCCCGGCGGCCTGGCCTTGATCTGCCCGATCAACCTCTCCAGCCATGGCGGGGCGGCGGGGGAGGCCAGGAGCGGGGGGGCAAGGGCGCCCAACGTCAGGGCACCCACCACCAGGGCGGCGGCGACCAGGCTCGCCCCCCGCAGCGGCCCGCACCGGGCGGCACTCCTTGCCATCGGCGACCCCAGGCGCGATCTCCACAGGAAGGCTGCCATGGCCGGCACGGGTAGGGTGGGGTGTGCGGTGGAAGGTTCATGGCTGCAGCGACGCCGGACCACGAGACGTTCATCCGCCAGGCGATTCAGCTGTCACGAAAAGCCGCCATCGATTACGGCACCGGCGGAGCCTTCGGGGCGGTGATCGTCAGGGATGGCGTGGTCATCTCCCAGGGGATGAACCGGGTCGTGGCCAGCCACGACCCCACCTGGCACGGCGAGATGGAGGCGATCCGGCTGGCCTGCATCACCCTGCAGAGCTTCAAGCTGCCCGGCTGCATCCTCTACACCTCCGCCGAGCCCTGTCCGATGTGCATGGCCACCTGCTACTGGGCGGGAATCGAGGAGGTGTACTACGCGGCCACCGTGGAAGATGCCCTCGAATACGGGGATTTCGATGATCGCCCGATCTATGAGCAGCTGGCCCTGCCGAAGGAGCAGCGCTCGATCCGCCTCACCCAGATCCTGAGGGAGGAGGCGGTGGAGGTCTGGAAGGAATACCAGGCCAAGCCCGACCGGGTTCGCTACTGAGACTCCCCGCGGCGCTGTAGGGAGGGGGCTCAGGTGCTGGTGGCGGGCAGGGCCCGGAACAGCTGCAGCATCAGCCCCAGCGCCACCAGGATCAAGGCCAGGGTCAGACGCTGGTGGCGCCGGCTGGCGGTGCCCTCCAGCCAGGGCCGGCACAGGCGGCTCACCCAGGGCACCAGCCACCAGCCGGTGAGCACCACGGTGCAGACATTGCCCAGCAGCAGGCCGCTGGGAGCATCCAGCGGCAGGGGCCGGAGCAGCACCCGCAGCACCGCCACGGTGGGGTAGAGGACCAGCAGCACCAGCAGGTTCACCTTCCAGATGGGCACGGACGCCCCGCCCGCCTCCCCCAGCCAGCGGGCGTAGCCCTCCCAGTCGGAGCGACCCTCGTAGCGGTAGCCGTCACGCTCGGCGGCGCAGAGCAGATCGCGCCGTTCCTGGCAGTCCATCCAGCCCATGAACGCGCCGGGGGTCGTGAAGCTCAGCTCCGAGGCGTACAGCAGCCGTCCCGCGTGGGGCTCCCGGCCGACGGCGGTCGGAGCGGTTTCGGCCACGAAGCCCGGATGGCGGCGGGCCGCCGTCATCAGTCGATCCTCCATCGCCAGGAACGCCGCCAGCCCAGCCGGTTCGACGCGATGCAGGAAGCGGTGGCTGAACGGTGGCGCCGTCTCGCTGGGGTGGGCGGGCGAGGCGGGCATCGCGGCATCGCGGCGGCGGCCCCACCATGGTCCCTCAGGCCGCCCGCAACCAGCGGCGCCGGGCCCGGTCGCTGAGGTCCTCGCCCACCAGGGTGAGCAGCGCATACACCGCCACCAGCGCCAGCAGCTGGTCCCAGGCGAAAGAGCTGAGGCTCTCCAGCAGCGGGCTGCCCAGCCCGGTAGCCCCCGCCAGGCCCACCACCACCGATTCCCGCAGGATCACATCGGCCCGGTAGGCGCCGTAGGCCAGGTAGGGCCGGGCCAGGGCGCTGAAGCGGCCGTAGAGCAGCGCCAGCCGCGGGCCGCTGCCGCCGCAGGCCAGGGCTTCCTCGGCGGCCGGATCGGTGGCATCGGCACTCTCCAGGAGCAGCCGGCCCAGCACCCCCAGGTTGTGGAAGCCCAGGGCCAGGGCGGCGGTGATCACGCCCGGCTCCAGCACGAACAGCAGCAGCAGGGCCGTGAGGGGCGGCGGCCACAGCCGGCCCAGGGCCCACAGCAGCCGCAGCCCCTGCCGGGCCCAGCCCACCGGTGCCACCACCAGCAGCAGCAGCGGCGCCAGCCCCACCGCCAGGCGGGCCGCCAGGGCGGTGAGCAGCAGGGTGCCCCCCACCAGCCGCGGCCAGGGCAGGGCCGCGGTGGCGGCCCAGTCGCCGGTTCCCAGGCCCGGCAGGGGCTGCCAGTGGAGCAGGGCCGCCGGATCCACCCCCAGGCCGCGCCCCACCAGAACGGAGAGGGGCAGCAGGGCCGCCAGGGCCAGCAGCATCTCGCGGCTGCGCTCCCCCACCCCCCGCCGGGCCAGCACGAAACGGCCGGGCACCAGCCAGCGCCGGCGCAGCAGGCTGATGCCCCCCTCCAGGGCCAGCATCACCGCCAGCAGCAGCCACAGGCCGCTCCAGAGTTCCCGGAACTCCAGCGACTGCAGCGTCAGCTTGAGGTCGGTGCCCAGGCCCCCGAGGCCGAACACCCCCAGCAGGGTGGCGCTGCGCAGGGCACACTCCAACCGGTAGCCGCCGTAGCTGAGCACCCCCGGCAGCAGGGCCGGACCCAGGGCCGTGAGCAGGGCCGCCGGCGCCGGGGCGCCCGCCGCCCGCAAGGCCTCCAGGCCGGTGGTGGGCAGGGCATCGAGCAGGTCGGACAGCACCCGCGCCACCAGGGCGCCGAAGGGCAGGGCGATCGCCAGCACCGCCACCGCCGGCTGCAGCCCCACCAACTGGAGCAGCAGCAGCCCCCAGATCAGCTCGTGGATCGCCCGGGGCAGGGCCAGCAGGCGGCGGATCAGCTCCGCCGGCAGGGCACTGCCGGTCAGGGTGCGCCACACGGTGCGGGAGCTGGCCGCCCCCAGCAGAAGGCCCAGCACCAGGCTGCCGGCCCAGCCCAGCAGCGCCATGCCGGCCGTCACCGCCAGCCCCTTCAGCAGCGACGCCAGCACCAGCGGATCCAGCGAGGGCGTCACCGCCGCCAGCGCGAAGCTGCCGATCAGTTCCCAGCCACCCCCGTGCACCAGCGGCGGCAGCAGGACGGCCAGGGGCACCAGCACCAGGGCCGGCAGCAGCATCAGCAACGGCGCCGCCGGTTTCAAGGTGTCTCGCCTGGTGGGGTGCCCCCATAGAGGTCCGCCAGCAGGGTGGCGTTCACCTGCGCCACCGGCCCGTCGAACAGCACCCGACCGTCCTTGAGGCCCACGGCCCGATCGAAGCCGTCCAGCAGGTCGGGGCGGTGCAGGCTCAGCAGCAGGGCCCGGGGGGCCACGGCCTGGGCCAGCAGCAGGGCCAGCAACTCGCCGGCCAGGCGCGGATCGAGGCTGGCCAGCGGCTCATCGGCCAGCAGCAGGGTGGGCTCCTGGCGCAGCAGCCGGGCCATCGCCACCCTCTGGCGCTGGCCGCCGGAGAGGGCGGTCACCGGCTGCTCCAGCAGGGCCGGATCCAGATCCATCGCCCGCAGGGCCGCCGCGCAGGCCTCGGTGTCCAGCGGCAGCAGCAGGTTGAGCAGGGCCCGGGGCCAGCCCCAGCGGGCCAGGCGGGCGGCGTTGAGGTTCTGCTGCACGGTCAGCTCCTCGATCAGGCGCAGGTCCTGCCAGAGGGTGCCGATGCGGGCCTGCTGGCGCCGCCGGCTGCGGCGGGAGCGGGCGGGGGCCTGCCCCTCCCAGAGCACCGTGCCCGCCACCGGCGCCAGCAGCCCGTTGGCCACCGCCAGCAGGGTGCTCTTGCCGGCACCACTGGCCCCCAGCAGCGCCACCCGCTCGCCGGGGGCCAGGCAGAGGTCGACGTCCTCCAGCCGGGGCCGCCCGCGGCCGCTGACGCAGACGCCCCGCAGCGCGAGCACGGCGGTGGCGGGGCCGGCGGCCATGGAGGGCGGGAAGCACGTACGTCCGATCCAGATTGCCAGTCGTCAGGTCGAGGCCCGTTGGCTCGTCAGGCGGGGGGAACCCCAGCAGACTCTCCCCCATCCGCACGGCAAGCGATGACGTCCTCCACCGGGTCCCGACCCTCCCTCCTCAATGGCATCGCCCGGGTGCTGCTCTGCCTGGTGTTTCTCCACGCGGTGATCGGCAAGCTGACCGGATTCGGGGCCGTGGCCGGCATGATCGCCGGCCGGGGCCTGCCGATCGCGCCGGTGCTGCTGGCGGCGGCCGTGGCGCTGATGGCCGTGGGGTCGGTGCTGGTGATCAGCGGCTATCGGGCGCGGCTCGGGGCGATCCTGCTGCTGCTGTTCCTGGTGCCCACCACCCTGCTGTTCCACAACGATGTGGCCGACCCCCAGGAGCGGATCGCGCTGTTGAAGAACCTCTCGATCATGGGGGGCCTGCTGCTGGTGGCGGATCAACAAAAGGCGTGATGGACCGTTTCCTGAACCAGCAGGAGTCCCAGCGTGAACCTGGGCGGTCCAGCGCTCGCCGGACACTCCGCTTCATCCTTACCAGGGATGACCTGCCACCCGCCAAGGAGTCGTGACAACTCCGCAAGCCACCAGGAGCAGAAACCATTGGGGGAAGCGCAGCTCTCGGCCACGGCGCACGTCCCTCTGGGATCGCCTGCAGAGAGTTGATCACAGCCGGCAGGCAGGCAGCCAAACGAACAGCCTCAGCTGACCACCACTTCCTGACCGGGAACCACCAGGGGCCGACGGTGGGGGAGGTTGCCGAAGTGTTCCCGGGCGACGGCCAACATCTGCTCGTCGCTGAGGCCGCCGTCGACGAGAGTCTCCACCCCCACGATCCGTTCCATCAAGTCGCGGCGATGGGTTTCGAGATAGTGCAACAGCACCTGACGCATGTCGCTTTCCCCGGTGCCGTGGCCGAGCAGCAGCACGGCATCGGCACCGGTCATCGCCTCGGTGATGCGTACCAGGTAGTCACTGTCGAGCGGAGCACGCTGGCCCGCCTGGTCGCGGTCATGGCGATGGCTGAGATTCTGATCCGTTCCCCAGATCCCGTGCGGACGGAGCACCGCATGCTCCACCTCCTCTCCTTCGAGCCTGAACACGTCCGTGCGGCGGTGGTCGAGGTGCAGCACAAGGCGATGGGCCTGATCACCGCGGGGGGAGGGGGCATCGGCCTCGGGATGGTGGGGGGTGACGCCGGCCTCCTGCAGGAAATGTCGCACCCGTATCACCGCATCCGCATCCAGGTCGGGTTGATGCAGACCGGAACCGGTGTGGATCCAGGTTTCCTGGCCGGTGGGCATCCGGATCTTCAGGCGGCGGTCGTCGGGTTCGCTCAACTCCGCGCCGAGGGAACGGAACAGCGCCTCCACCCGGGAAGCCCTCACACCGTGCTGCAAGGGATGGGCAAACAGGGCCTGCAGGGTCCGGAGGTGGTGTCGCTTCATGGCAAGGATCTGCACTTGGATCGACCCTATCGAGGCGGATCCTCTCGGGAAGGCTCGCCGTAACGATCAAAGAAGGGGGAACCGTGCAGAGGACGGCCACCGGTCTTCACGGCACCTCGAGCCTCACCACATCCACCGAGCCATTACGGAGCCGCTTCGGTTGTCCGGCGGCTCGCAGCACCGCTTCGTGGGGATGGAACAGGTAGTCGCTCTCGGGCTCCGGCTGGTTGCATGGCCTCGGAGAGGCGGGAGCAGCGAAGATCGGTGCGGGCATGGTCAGACCGACCTCAGCCCCTGAGGCCTGATCCGCGGTGGGGTCGCCTGCCCTGGCGCCCCCAAAGTTCCGCTCCCTCCTGGACATCGATGGCGTTTGCCTCCCCCCGCTCCTACATCCTTCTCTCGGTGGCGGCGGCGGTGGCCACCATCGTGCTGAAGACGGCCGCCTGGCGCTACACCGGCTCGGTGGGCCTGCTCTCGGATGCGATGGAATCCGGGGTGAACCTGGTGGCGGCCCTGGGGGCCTTCTGGGCCCTGAGCCTCGCCGCCAAGCCCGCCGACCGCACCCACCATTACGGCCATTTCAAGGCCGAGTACTTCTCCAGCGGCCTGGAGAGCGTGCTGATCGTGCTGGCCGCCCTGGCGATCATCTATTCAGCGGTGGGCCGCCTGCAGCACCCGGAGCCCCTGGAACAACTGGGGTTGGGCATGGCCCTTTCCCTGGTGGCCACGGCGCTCAACGGCCTGGTGGCCTGGGTGCTGCTGCGGGCCTCCCGCCACTTCCACTCGATCACCCTGCGGGCCGACGCCCACCACCTGTTCACCGACGTCTGGACCTCCTGCGGGGTACTGGTGGGCATCGGCCTGGTGAAGCTCACCGGCCTGACGATCCTCGACCCGCTGATCGCCATCGCGGTGGCGCTCAACATCACCCTCACCGGCTGGAATCTGCTGCGGGAAACCGCCTCCGGCCTGCTCGACCGCTCGCTGCCCAACGACGAACAGGAGAAGCTGGAGGCGCTGCTGGCCTCCCATGAAACCGAGGGCATCCGCTTCCACGCCCTGCGCACCCGGGTGGCCGGATCGCGCCGCTTCGTGGCCTTCCACGTGCTGGTGCCGGGGCAGTGGACGGTCCAGGACGGCCATGACCTCTGCGAGCAGCTGGAGCAGGAGATCGCCATCGCCCTGCCCCGCAGCGATGTGCTGACCCACCTCGAGCCGATCGAGGATCCCAGGGCCTGGGATGACCAGGGATTCCGCTGGGAGGAGGGTTAAGCCCCATACGATCCAGACAGCAGCGAGCGCGTCCCCGATGGCCACCGTTCTGATCACCGGCACCAACCGCGGCATCGGTCTGGAGTACTGCCGCCAGCTCCAGGCCAGGGGCGACACGGTGGTGGCGGTCTGCCGCACCCCGTCGCCGGAACTGGAGGCCCTTGGCGTGCGCATCGAGGCGGGGGTCGACCTCACCGATGGGGCCGCCATCACCGATCTGGTGGAACGGCTCGGCCCGCTTGCCATCGACGTGCTGATCCTCAACGCCGGCCTGCTGGAGCGCACCAGCCTGGACAACCTCGACGTCGAAAGCCTGCGGCGCCAGTTCGAGGTGAACGCCCTCGCCCCCCTGCGGCTCACCCAGGCCCTGCTGGGCCATCTGCCAGCCGGCGCCAAGGTGATCCTGATGACCAGCCGCATGGGCTCGATCGACGACAACAGTTCCGGCGGCGCCTACGGCTACCGGATGTCCAAGGTGGCGCTCTGCATGGCCGGCAAGTCCCTGGCCATCGACCTGCGCCCCCGGGGCATCGCCGTGGCCCTGCTCCATCCCGGCCTGGTGCGCACCCGCATGACGGGCTTCAGCGCGCAGGGCATCAGCACCGAGGAGTCGGTCCACGGCCTGCTGGCCCGCATCGACGCCCTCAGCCTCGAGACCAGCGGCAGCTTCTGGCACGCCAACGGCCAGCTGCTGCCCTGGTAGGGCCGGCGGCCCCGGATCTCACGGACCCGGCAGAGCCAGCTGCAGCACCAGGTTCCTGCCGCTCCGCTCGATGCGCAGGGCGAGGGGCCGGCCCGCCGGGTGGGCGGCCAGCCGCTCGATCACCTGGCGGGCGCTGCTGACGAGCTGGCCGTCGATCGCCGTGATCCGATCCCCGACCCGCAGGCCGGAGCGCTCCGCCAGCGAGCCGGGGGCCACCTGGTGGATCTCCACCCGGCCGCCGTGGGTTTCCAGATACACCCCCAGCCGCAGGCCCGGCGGCGGTGGCGTCACCACCCCGAACACCGCGGTGGCCAACCCCGGTTGCAGTACGGCGCAGTGGAGCCCCCCATCCCAGGGCAGCAGCCAGGCCGCCTCCGCCAGGCCCAGGGCCCGCAGCTGATGGGGCACGCCGTGGCCCCCAGCCAGGTGGCCGTTGCCGATCAGGGCCACCACCGGGGCGTCGGGGCGCCGGCGGCGCTGCTCGGCGATGGCCTCGGCCATGGCCCGGTCCCACAGCAGCTGGCTCTCCACGAAGCGGCCGAAGGAGGGATCCTCCAGCCCCGGCAGCCCCTGGCCGCCGCTGGGCACGAAGGGATGGTGCCGCCAGAGCCGGTGCAGCTGGGCCCGGTAGGCCGCGCTGGCCGGCGCCGGACGGCCCACCCCTTCCCGCTCGCTGGCGGGCACCGCCGCGAAGCCCTCGGCCCGCACCCGCCGCACCAGCAGCCGGTCCACATTCAGGGCGAGCAGCGGCACGCGCCGGTCACGGGCGAAGCGCAGGATCGGCAGGTAGAGGTCAGCGTCGTAGCCCCAGATGGCCGGCCAGTCGAGGGCGTCGAGGAAGGCGCGCTCCTCAAGGGCCCCGGCCACCCAGCGGTCGAGCACCGGCTGCAGCCGGCGCGGCACCATCTCCAGGCCGAGGCTGAGGCTGGGACTGCGCTCCTGCAGCGCCTGGAGCGTTGCCAGCTGCCAGCGGTGGTGGGCGGCGCTGTCGTGGCGCTCCCCCAGCAGCACCGCCGGACGTCGGGCCAGGCGGTCGAGCAGGTCGCCTGCCGCCACGGTCCGGGGACCGGCGGCGGTGGGCTCCACCCAGGCGTCGGCGGGTACGCAGGCGCTGGCGGCCGCAGGCCCCGGCGACCCCAGCAGGGTGGCCAGACCCAGGGCCAGCCCTGCGGCCCTGGTCCCGCGGCGGTGCCGGAGGTGGAGGGGGCTCAGCGGATCTTGCCGATCTGGCGGCCCACCTGCTCAATCATGCTGTAGGCCCCGGGGCTGGCCTCGGTGAACCGCTGGGCACCGAACAGGGCCAGGATCTGCTTCTGGGTGGGGTTGCTGGCGCGCCAGCTGAGGATCGCCTGCTGCACCTTCGTGGTGAAGCCCTTGCCGAAGCGCTTGTCCAGGTCCGGCTGGGCGATCCAGTGGTAGTCGGGGTAGCCCGTGGTCCTCCAGAGGACGAACACCTTGGCGGGGTTGGCCTTGCCGTCGCTGAGGTTGGCGTTCCACACCTGCTCGTTCACCGCACCTGCGTCGTAGGCGCCGCTCTGCACCAGGGCGATGGTGGCATCGTGGCTGCCGCTGAAGCCGGGCGCACCGCCGGCGAAGTCGGACAGCTTCACCCCCGCCTTGCTGAGGAAGTACTGGGGCATGAGCCGGCCGGAGGTGGAGCTCTCGGAGCCGAAGGTGAAGCGCTTGCCCTTCAGTTCCGCCAGCCCCTTCGGGCTGGTGACGGGCTTGAGGCCGCTGCGGCTGTTGGCGATGAAGACGGTGCGGAATGACACGTCGATGTCGCGCTGGGCGATCACGCGGGCGCCGGGCTTCTGCAGCCGGGCCTGCACGCCGGTGAGCCCGCCGAACCAGACCAGATCCAGGGCACCGGTGCGGAAGGCGCTGACGGCGGCGGCGTAATCCACCACCGGCACGTAGAGCACCTTCACCCCCAGCTGCCGACCCAGCTCATTGGCCACCAGCGGATAGAGGCGGTTGAGCTTCTCCGGCTTCTGGTCGGGGATGGCGCCGATGCGCAGCACCTTCTGGCTCTGCTGGGCCGCCGCCGGAGCCAGCAGGCCGGGAAGGGGGGCGGCGGCGGGGGCCAGCAGCGGCAGCAGCGCCAGCGACACCCCCATCAGGGCAGCGGTGGCGGTGGCGCGGATCCGGAGATGCATCGGGAAAGGGAAGGGGTGTCGGCTATTGCTCCACTCTGGCCATCAGGTGGGTGCCGGCCCGCGGCCTTCGTCATCGCCAGACGCCCCCGTCCCTGCCGCGAGCCCCATGGCGCCCTGCCTTCCGATCGATGCGTTCCTGGCGGGCGGCGGCGCGCTGCTCGACGTACGCACACCGGCCGAATTCCGCCAGGGCCACATCCCCGGGGCCGCCAATCTGCCCCTGTTCAGCGATGACGAGCGGGCCGAGGTGGGTACCCTCTACAAGCAGCAGGGCCGCCAGGCCGCCGTGCGGCGGGGTCTGGCCCTGGTGGGTCCGCGGATGGAGGCCCTGGCCGCCGAACTGGTGGCCTGGAGCGAACGCTCGGCCGGGGCGCCCCTGCGGCTGCACTGCTGGCGCGGCGGCATGCGCTCGGGCAGCATCGCCTGGCTGGCCCAGCAGCTGGAGCTGCCGGTGCTGCTGCTGGAGGGGGGCTACAAGAGCTACCGGCGCTGGGTGCTGGAGCTGTTCGAGCGGCCCTGGCCCCTGCGGCTGCTGGGGGGCCGCACCGGCAGCGGCAAGACCGAACTGCTGCTGGCCCTGCGGGGGCTGGGGGCGGCGGTGGTGGATCTGGAGGGGCTGGCCCACCACCGCGGCAGCAGCTTCGGTGGCCTGGGCCTGCCGGAGCAGCCCAGCTCCGAGCACTACGAGAACCGCCTGGCGGCCGCCCTGGCCCCCCTGGCCGGGGCGGAACAGATCTGGCTGGAGGCCGAGAGCGCCATGGTTGGGCGTTGCCGCATTCCCGCCGGCCTGTGGCGCCAGATGAAGGCCGCGACGGTGCTGGCGGTGGAGCGACCCCTGCAGGAGCGGGTGGACCACCTGGTGGCGATCTACGGCGCCCAGGATCCCCTCGCCCTGGCGGAGGCCACCCGTCGCATCGCCAAGCGGCTGGGGCCCCAGCGCACCACCCTGGCCCTCGAGGCGATCGAGCGGGGCGACTGGGCCACCGCCTGCCGGCAGATGCTCGATTACTACGACCGCTGCTACGACCACGACCTCGACAGCCATGCCTGTTCGGCGGTGGATCTCGGCGGTCTGGCGGCGCCTGAGGCCGCCCGCGAGCTGATCAGCCGGGGGCTGGTGACACGGCAGCAGCCTCCCTCCGGCTGACCACCCGCCCGATCAGGCGAGCCTCGGGGAAGCCGGCCTGGTGGAGGGCGGCCAGGGCCGCCGGTGCCTGCGCCGCCGGCAGCGCCGCCAGCAACGGACCGCAGGTCTGGGGGTCGATCAGCAGCCCCGCCAGCTCGCGCCCACCGGCCCCCACCAGCCGCACGGGCCCCTCCAGCAGGGCGAGGGCGGCGGCGTTGGCGGGGGCCAGGGTGCTGGCATAACCCCGCTCCAGCAGCTCCAGGGCGCCGGGATAAGCGGAAATGGCGGCGGCCTCCAGCTCCACCGCCACCCCCGCGCCGTTGGCGTCCAGCATCTCGCCGAGGTGGCCCAGCAGGCCGAAGCCGGTGATGTCGGTGCAGGCGCCGCAGCCGTGGGCGGCCAGCAGCGGTACCAGGGGGGCCTGGCTGCGCTGCACCGCCTCCAGCAGCGCCTCCATCCAGGCGGGCGCGGCGGCACCGGCCATGGCGGCGGCGAACAGCACGCCGCTGCCCAGGGGCCGGCTGAGCAGCAGGGCCTCACCGGGCCGCAGCGGCCCCTTGCCCCAGTGGGCCGCCGGCGCCACCTTGCCGTTCACGGTGAGAGCCAGGGCCAGCCCCGCCCCGTCGCGGCCCTCCAGGGTGTGGCCGCCGACCAGGGCGGCCCCGAGGGGTTCCAGCACCGAGCACACCCCGGCCAGGGTCTGCAGCAGCAGCTCCTCCTGCACGGACGCTGCCGCCTCGGGCACCGTCACCAGGGCCTGGGCGCTCTCCAGCGCCGCGCCGCTGGCCCAGAGGTCGCTGCAGGCATGCAGGGTGGTGAGCCGGCCGTTCAGCCAGGGGTCGTCCACCAGGGCCGGAAACCCATCGACGCTCTGCAGCAACAGGTCGCCGTCGGCACGGCTAGCCACCACGGCCGCGTCCTCCACCGGCGGCGGCGGTCCGTCGGGGTCGAGTCGGGCCAGGGCGGCCGCCAGGGGGGCGGCCCCCAGCTTGGCGGCGCAGCCGCGGCAGGCCATGGCGGCGGCGGCCATCGGCTGGAGCGCGGCGAAGCGGGCCATGAAGGCCCGGTCGATGCGCTGCTTCCACCGCCAGATCCACCCCGATGGCCCCAGCGCCAGCGCACCGAACAGGGCCAGGGCCCGGGGGCCATCGGCGTGCCAGCCGCCGTCGCCCAGCAGCTGCAGGGCCCGCGCCTGGGGCCGCCAGGGCCGCAGCGGCCTGGGGGGCTCGGCCAGGCTGCGGCGCAGGTTCTCCGCCAGCACCGGCGCCGCCCGCACGGCCCACACCCCCGAGGGGGGCCGGGGATCGGCGGCAATCAGGCCGCAGTCGCCGCAGGCGAACAGGGCCGGATGGCCAATCACCGCCAGGCTGGAGTGGGTCAGCACCCGGCCTCTCGCCGGGTCCACCGGCAGGCCGGCGGCCGCCAGCCAGGCGGGGGCGCGGCTGCCGGTGCAGGCCAGATCGGCCGGCGCATCCAGCGGCGCATGCCGCTGGATCGGGATGGCGGCCTGGGCCAGCAGCCGTTCACCGGCCCGGTTCGCCGCGGCCGACCCCAGCTGCAGGGACTCCCCCTTGAGCAGCAGCCGGCAGGCCATCCCCCGGGCCCGGAAGGCCAGGGCCAGCTCCACGGCGGCGGCCCCGCCCCCCCGAATCACCAGGGGCTGGCCGGCCTTGCGCCGCTCCGCCCAGGCCAGGAAGGGCTCCAGCGGCTTGACGGCCATCGCCTCCCCCGCCGACCATCCCGAGGTGGCGGTCACGGCGCCGAGATCGAGGCTGAGCCGGTCGAAGCGCAGCGGCGGACGCCCCGCCAGCTGCAGCTCCCGGGCCGCCGGATCCAGCCCGGTGATCTCCGCCTGCACGAAGACGACCCCGGCCAGGCTGCAGAGGCGGCGCAGGTCGATGGCAGCGGCCTCCAGGGGTTCCTGCCCCGCCACCACGGCGGGCAGCAGGCCCGAATAGAGGGCGGTGCCCTGGCGACTCACCAGGGTGAGGCGGGTGCCCGGCGGCTTGGTGCGCGGACGCATGAGCCAGCGCCGCAGCACCAGCACGTGGCTGTGGCCGCCCCCCGCCAGGACCAGTTGCTGCCGCTCGGGGGCAGCGTTCATGGGCTGGGCACCGGCGCGCCGGTCGTCCGGGCCTGGAAGGCCGCGATCGCCGTGGGCAGGGTGGGAAAGAACAGGCGCGGCCCGATCCCCTCCACCAGGCCGGCGCGCTCGAGCTGGGCGTAGAGCTCCTGCTTCACCCGCACCATGGCGAAGGTGATGCCCTGGGCGGTCAGGTCCCGGTGAAGCTCCTCCAGCACATCAGCCGCGGTGATGTCGATCTCGACGATGGCTTCGGCATTGAGCACGAACCAGGCCACCGGCTGGGGCTCAGCGGCGATCGTCGCCAGCACCCGCTGGCGGAAGTGCTCCGCATTGGCGAAACAGAGCGGGGCGTCGAAACGGAACAGCACCAGGCCAGGGATGGTGCGCGCCCCCTCCCAGTCGCGAACATCGTGCAGACCCGCCAGCCGGGGCACGATCCCCATGACGGCGTCGTGGGGGCGCACCAGCCGGGCGAAAAGATCGATCACCGACAGCCCCACCGCCAGCGCCACGCCAAGCAGCAGGTCGGTGGCCAGCACCCCCACCAGGGTGATCAGGGCCAGCCGGAATTCGCTGGGGCGGAAGCGCTGCAGGCGCAGGAACTCCGGGATGTCGATCAGTCGCAGGGCGGCATAGATCACGATCGCCCCCAGGGCCGCCGTGGGGAACAGGGCCAGCACCGGCCGCAGCCAGAGCAGCACCGCCAGCACCACCGCCAGCGCCACCAGGGAGAACAGCTGGGAGCGGCTGCCGAGGGAATCGCCGATGGCGGTGCGGCTGCCGCTGCTGCTCACCGGAAAACCCTGCATCAGGCCATTGCCCAGGTTCAGGGTGCCGAGGGCCAGCAGCTCCTGGTTGGCGTCGATGCGGTAGCCGCCCCGGGCGGCGAAGGCCCGGGCCGTGAGCACGTTGTCGGAATAGCCCACCAGGGCGATGCCCACCGCCGCCGTCAGCAGGTAGCGCAGCTGGTCTGGTGAGACCCCGGGCGGCAGCGACGGCCGGGGCAGGCCGGCAGGGATGGCGCCGATCACGGCCACACCGCGCTGATCGAGGTGTCCCAACGCCACCACCGCCATGGCCAGCAGCACCGCCAGCAGGGGGGCCGGGGCCCGGGGGAAGCGGCGCTGCACCAGCAGCAGGAACACGAGCACCCCCAACGCCAGCAGCAGGGTGGGCCGGTGGATCTCCCCCAGCCGACCGAGCAGCTCCAGCAGCTGGGCGGGGCTGGAGTCGGCCTGCAGCTTCAGGCCGCTGACCCGCCCCAGCTGGCCGCCGATCATGATCAGGGCCACGCCGCCCAGGTAGCCCACCAGGATCGGCCGGGAAAGCAGATCGGCCAGGAACCCCAGCCGGGCCCAGGCGCCGGCGCAGCAGACCAGTCCCACCAGCAGGGCCAGCAGGCTGCAGAAGCCGGCGTAGGCGCGCGGGTCCCCCGCCACCAGCGGCCCGACCGCAGCGGCCGTCATCACGGCGGTGGTCGACTCGGGCCCCACCGAGAGCTGGGGCGAGGAACCCAGCAGGGCATAAAGAAGAAGCGGCGGCAGAATCGCCCACAGGCCCGCCACCGGCGCCAGGCCGGCCACTTCGGCATAGGCCATGCACTGGGGCACCAGATAGGCGGCCACCGTGACACCCGCCAGCAGGTCGGGCCGCAGCCAGCTGCGCTGATAGCCCAGGAGCTGCGCGAGGCCCGGCAACACCCTGGCCAGGCCTTCGCGTGGCTCCATCAGCCTCCCCCTTGGCGTCTCATTTCCGACGCAGCGGCAACACCTGGCTGGGGCACAGGTCCTTGTCCTCCTCCACGCCCTTCATGCCGGCGAGCACCCCTTCCAGGTCGTCCTTGGTGGAGGGATCGCCGCCGATGATGTCCAGCTGCGCCTGGGCCAGCTTGGCGCGGGTGGCGGTGGAGATGAAGCCGTCCTTTTCCAGGTTGCAGAGGGCACTCATGTAACCGGAGCCCACGCCCACCATCACCATGAACTCCTCTCTGGGGCTGAGTTCCCCACGTTGTGGTTGCGCCGCAGCCAAACCCGGTGTGGCGTCCAGAAGCGCCAGGAGCAGCAGGGCGAAGGGGGTGGGCATGCCGAAGCTGTGGCGATGAAGTCAGGGTAGGGGTGGACCCTGGCTCAGGCCTCCTGGTACACCGACACGTAGACCGTGCCCTGCTCCACCAGCGGCAGCAGCTTGTCGCGCAGATCCTGGTTGTGCAGCCGCACGCAGCCGAGGGTGGAATGCAGGGGCTGGCGAGGCGCCCAGGCCCCGGGCCAGCCGCAGGCGCTGCCGCCGCCGTGCACCATGATCCCGGCCCGGCCGAAACGCCGTTCCTGCCGCTCCAGATCCTCCAGATCGAAGCTGTACCAGCCGTAGCTGCGGCGGTCAGCGGAGTAGGTGGGGCTGGGATCCTGCTCGTAGTCCCGGTAGACCTTCTTGGCGATGCGGTAGATCCCCGGCGGGGTGTCGGTGGACGTGTCCTGGTACTGGTCGTCCCGGCCCTGGCCGCGGGCCAGCGCCGGGATTTCCCAGAGCAGTCGGCCCTCCGCGTCGAAGGCCCGGGCCGTCTCGCTGACGTCATTGACCACCACATGGCTGTCGGTGCCGCTGAAGCCGAAGTCCTGGGGGGTCTTCTTCGGACCCACCAGGCCGGGAAGGCTGAGAGCAGGGGGATCGGCGTCCTTGGCTGGCGCCGTCAGGGCTCTGGCGGCGGGAGCGGCCGGGCCGTCAGCCTCCTGCTTCAGCCGCTGCTCCCAGGCCTCACAGTCGTCAGGGGTGCGGATCTCCCGCTCCGCCTGGGCGCAGGCGACGGCCGGCTCCATGCCGCCCCACACCAGGCCCTCGGCCCGCCGGCGGCGGCCCAGCCCCACTTCCACCGTCTCGCCAGGGTTGCGATACAGCATCAGGGCACCGGGAACGGCCCCCCAGCGGCGCTCCCGCAGGTGGCGATCGAGGGTGTCGTGATACCCATCGCCATGGAAATGGGCGCCGTTGTTGTAGGCGAAGCTGCACAGGGCGGCCCGCTGCCGATCCCCCATCTCCGCCCAGAAGGGAATCGAGGCCACGAGCACCTTCCAGAACTTTTCGCGGCAGTTGTGCTCATAGAGCGCATCGGCCTGCGCCTGGGTGATCACATCCCCCAGCCGGATCGGGGAACTGTCCTGGTAGAAGGTGCTGCCCCAGCCGATCGTGATCGGTTCGCCGCCGGTGCGGGGGTCGGGGTAGGCCTGCAGCCGGCAACCCTCGTAATGGTGGTTGAGCTCAGCCACCTCGGGAGGAAGCGGACCTTCGCCGGAAGCAGGCAGCCAGGCGTCATCGGGAATGATGAAGCGCACGGGGTTGAGATAGCGCTGCTCCCCATCCGGCAGGGGCACCGTGCCGCCGGGGCAGGTGTAGGGCCCCGCCAGCCGCACGATCGCCAGGTCCGTGCCGGGGGCCGGCCGCACCCAGGCCACGGCGATGCGGGAGCCGGCCGCCACATAGGAATCGGCATCGGCGGCGGCGGGGCTGGGGCTGAGCCCCGCGTCCTGGCGGGCGGTGATGTAGGGCATCAGAGGCTCCCCCCCAGCCGGATCCGCTCCAGCGGGGTCAGGGCCGCCGCCGGGGCCACGGGGGTGGCGGCGCTCACCTGGATCGGGGTGCGGCTGCGCTCGATCTCGGCCCGCAGCCGCTCCACCTCCTCCAGCAGCTGACGCAGGCGGGAATCCTCCGCTGGGGTGGAGGCGGAAGCCGCGTCGGGCGGACGGGCAACGGAACCGGCGACAGCGTCGATCACCAGTTCCCGCAGGCCGGAGCCCTTGAGGTCACCGAGGCGCTGCTCGGCGAACTTCTGCAGCACCTTGGGGGCAAAGGCCGCCAACAGGAAGGCGAAGCTGATGACGATCCCGGTGTCGTCCCGGGGCGGGGCGGTGAGTGTCTCCTGGCCGGCCGAATCCCTGGTCAGCATCGGAGCACTGCGCACCATGGTGACCGCGGCGAAGCCGATCGATGCCAGCAGGGCCAGCAGACACATCAACCGCATGGCGGACCGGTTGCCAGGGGACTCCTCCAGAAACCCGGTCGTCGATCCGGCGGCACGGGCAGGGGCTGTCATGGGGGCACCGGGTGGCACGGGCTGGTCTCATTGTGAGTCGATCCACCCGGGTGTCTCCAGGACGTCCTGTTTCTTGATCTCGATCCCACTCCTACATTCAGCACCTACGCAGCAGCGGCGGATGGAAGGACTCTCCCCCGAGGCCGGAGCCAACTCCGGTGGCCAGTGCCCCTTCCTGCACGGCACCCTTCGGGGCAGCACGGCCGGGGCCCGCTCCAACCGGGACTGGTGGCCGCGGCAGCTGAACCTGGCGGTGCTGCATCAGCACTCGCCCCTGTCGGATCCGATGGGCGGCGGCTTCGACTACGCCGCGGCGTTCCGCACCCTCGACCTGGAGGCCCTGCGGCAGGAGCTGTTCGCGCTGATGACCACCTCCCAGGACTGGTGGCCGGCCGATTACGGCCACTACGGGCCGTTCTTCGTGCGCATGGCCTGGCACAGCGCCGGCACCTACCGCATCCACGACGGCCGCGGCGGCGCCGGCTCCGGCACCCAGCGCTTCGCCCCCCTCAACAGCTGGCCCGACAACGGCAACCTGGACAAGGCGCGGCGGCTGCTCTGGCCGATCAAACAGACGTACGGCAGCGCCCTCTCCTGGGCCGACCTGATCATCTTCGCGGGCAACTGCGCCATCGAAGCGATGGGCCTGCCCACCCTGGGCTTCGCCGGGGGACGCGAGGACGTGTGGGAACCGCCGATCGACATCGACTGGGGCCCGGAGACCGAATGGCTGGGGGACAAGCGCTACAGCGGCGACCGCCAGCTGGAGGACCCGCTCGGTGCCGTGCAGATGGGCCTGATCTACGTGAACCCGGAGGGTCCCAACGGCGAGCCCGATCCCCTCGCCGCCGCCCGGGACATCCGCGAGACCTTCGCCCGCATGGCGATGGACGACGAGGAGACCGTGGCCCTGATCGCCGGGGGCCACACCTTCGGCAAGTGCCACGGCGCCGGCGACCCGGACCTGGTGGGGCCGGAACCCGAGGCCGCCGGCCTGGAGGAGCAGGGGCTGGGCTGGCGCAACCGCTTCGGCAGCGGCAAGGGGGACGACACGATCACCAGCGGCCTGGAGGGCGCCTGGACCGCCAACCCCGTGCAGTGGGACGGCGGCTACTTCGACAACCTGTTCGGCTACGAGTGGGAACTTGAGAAGAGTCCGGCCGGGGCCTGGCAGTGGCGGCCCACCGATCCGGCGGCGGCGGACACCGTGCCCGATGCCCACGACCCGTCGAAGCGCCACGCGCCGATGATGGCCACCACCGACCTGTCCCTGCGGGTCGATCCGGCCTACCTGGAGATCTCCCGGCGGTTCCATGCCAACCCCGACCAGCTGGGGGAGGCCTTCCGCCGCGCCTGGTTCAAGCTCGTGCACCGGGACATGGGTCCCCGCTCCCGCTACCTGGGCAGCCTGGTGCCGGACGAGGTGATGCTCTGGCAGGACCCGATTCCGCCCGTCGACCATCCCCTGGTGGACGCTGACGACATCGCTGCCCTCAAGGGGCGGATCCTGGAGGCGGGGCTGCCCAT
>CALRQM020000056.1:0-19226 GCA_943370335.1 Bordetella parapertussis
ATGGCTACCGGCGCGCCGATGGCATCGCCGTGGTGCCGGTGGCGGCGCTGGGACCTTGAATAGGCAGCAGGCCAAAGAAGCGCCCATTCCAGGAGCAAGACATTGCCCTACGTGAACGTTCAGATCACCCGAGGTGCATCGCGGCAGCAGAAGGCCGAGATCGTCAAGGACATCACCGACTCACTCGTTCGTGTGCTCGGCAAGAAGCCCGAGCACACCCATATCGTCATCCAGGAGATCGACGACGAGAACTGGGGATTCTCCGGGATGCTCACGGACGACTGGAAGACAGCGCAGGCGGGGACATCCAGCCATGGGCGATAGACCTGCCACCGATTGGGAGGCAAGGTTCCAGGCCAGCCGGGAGCCCCAGGTGAAGGTGCTGGAGAAATCGTTCGCGGGCATCCCCGCCGGTGCCCGGATGCTGGTCGTCACCCCTCGGATCGTCGATGCGGAGGTGTGCGAGATCGCGCCTGGGGCCGTGATGGCAGCGGCGACCCTGCGCCAGAGGCTGGCCCGCGGCATGGGGCCGAATACGCCTGTCCGGTCACGACCGGGATCGCCCTGCGGGTCGTGGCCGAGCGCTCCTACCTCCGCTTGCAGGCCGGTATGGACCCGGTCACGCCGTTCTGGCGCGCGCTTGACCCCGAGAGCGACCTTGCGGGCAAGCTGGCCTGTGGCCGGGAGTTCCTGCGCCGGATGAGGTCGGCAGAGGCGCCGCCCCTGCGCACCGGTCGATGAAACCCAGGGTCTTCGAAGGCGGCTGCCTCTGTGGCGCCATCCGGTTCCGAGCCACCGGCGCCTTCGACAAGCCCCACCTCAAGGATCTGGCTCCGACGGCCCACTCCTATGTCTCCCGCAGGCGCGATTTTCCATGACTGGGGCAACGGATCGCTCGGGCCGTGCTCAGCCGTGCCCCGCTGGCGTCAGCCCAGGCCGCGATCCTCTACGGCCGCCGGCGAGCCGATGGCGGCGCGGTGGCGCCGCTGGGGCCTTGAGCTTTCGGATCACGTTGTCTGGTCTAGTCTGGTCTGGTTGATCCGCCCGCCGCCATGGTGTCCCGTCCCAGCCGGGTGGTGAACATGCTCGAAGCGAAGACCCACCTCTCACGCTTGGTGGAAGCGATCGAAACCGGCGCCGAGGCCGAGGTGGTGATCGCTCGCAACGGCCGGCCGGTGGCACGGCTCACCAGCCTGCAGCCGCCTGAGCGACCCCGCCGGCTGGGCATCGCCCGCGGCCAGTTCGTGGCGCCCGAGTCAATCGATGCTGCCAATCCCCTGATCGCCGATCTGTTCGAGCAGGGCTGATGCGGCTGCTGCTCGACACCCACACGTTTCTCTGGGCCATCACCGATGACCCGAAGCTGGGGCCCCTCAGCCGGGACCTGATCACCAACCAAGCCAGCGCGGTGTTTCTCAGCCATGTGTCGCTCTGGGAGATCGCCATCAAGCACACCCTGGCCCGCGGCGACATGCCCCTATCGGCTGGCGAGGCCATCGCCTGGGCAGAGCCTTCCGGCTTGGAGCTCCTCCCCATCGACCTCCCCCATCTGCTGGCATTGGTACAGCTCCCCCTGCACCACCACGATCCGTTCGATCGCCTGCTCGTCGCCCAGGCCATCAGCGGCCCCTTCACCCTGCTCAGTGCCGATGCGGCGTTCGTCGCCTACGGATGCCCGCTGCAGGATGCCCGCGCCTGACGCCGCCACCGCCAGCCCACCCGAATCAGCCCGGAGTCCCCGGCGGCGCGCTCACCAGCCGCACCAGCAGCTCGGCGTAGGCCTCCCGGTCCACCGGGGCCACCTCGCGGCCGTGCAGCAGGTCCTGCATCAGGATCAGGTGCACCAGGGCGCCCATGAACACCCGCGCCCGCAGCTCCGCCTCCGCTGCGCCGGTGATGGCCTCGAACAGCGCTGTCACCCGGCCCACGCCGGTGCGCTCCAGCTGGGCCAGGAAGGTTTTGGCCAGTTCGGGGAACCGCTCCGACTCGGCGATCACGAGGCGCAGAAAGTCCAGGAACTGGGGCTGGCTGTGGCGGCACTCCAGGCAGCGGGCGGCCAGTTCCCGCAGGGCCGCGGCGGGCTCGGCCGGCAGGGCCTGTTGGGGTGAGGCGCCGAACAGTTCGCTGAGGCGCTCGCCCACCATCGCCTCGGTGAGGGCGCGGAACAGCGCCTGCTTGTCGGCGAAGTGGCCGTACACGGTGGCCTTCGAGACGCCCGCCGCCGCGGCGACGCGGTCCATCGAGGTGGCGGCGTAGCCGTGCTGCAGAAACTCGCGCCGGGCGCCGTCGAGAACGGCTTGGCGCTTGTGCTGGCTGCGGCGCTCGCGGGCGCTTGGGCCGGTGGGGGCGCTGGGGACGGCGTCGGCTGGGGGCATGGCGTGTCCCGCTCAAAAAAACTGAACTAAACCGTATAGTAACTGTAGATGGGAGGGCGGCGATGGTGGGGCGGCGGTCGCAGCTGGGGCTGGTGGCGGCGGGCGGGGCCGTGCTTCTGACCCTGGGCGTGGGTCTGCTGCGCCGCGCCACACCGCCGCCGCCACCGCCGGTGGTCGAGCGGCCGGTCCGCACCGTCACCGCCCTGGGCCGCCTGGAGCCGGTCAGCGCCCTGCGCACGATCGCGGCGCCGCTCTCGGGCGCCGGCCAGCCCACCCTGCAGGCCCTGCTGGTCGACCGTGGCGATGCGGTGCAGGCCGGCCAGCTGCTGGCCCTGCTCGACAACCAGCCCCAGCTGGAGGCCGCCGTGGCGGCGGCCCGGGCCGAGGTGAACCTGGCCCGTTCGCGGTTGGCGATCGCCCGCGCTGATGCCGGCAGCGGGGAGGGCGGCCAGCGGGCCAAGGTGCGCTCCCTGGAAGCCCAGCAGCGCATGGCCGCCACCGAGGCCACCCGTTACCAGAGCCTGTTCTCCAGCGGTGCTGTGTCGGCCGAAGAGCGCGACAACCGCCGCCTCAGCCTCGACACCGTGACGGCGTCGCTGCAGGAGGCCCGGGTGCTGCTGGCGCGGCAGCAGGCGCGCAGCACCGCCGGCGCCGGCGGCGTGGATCTGGATGTGGAGGCCTCCCGGCGGGTGCTGGAGCAGGCCCAGGCCAACCTGCAGCGCGCCATCGCCGCCCGCGACGACAACCTGATCCGCGCGCCGATCGCCGGCACCGTGCTGCAGGTGTTCGCCCGGGCGGGCGAGGCCCCCGGGGCGGAGGGAATCCTGCAGCTGGGCCAGACCGGCCGGATGCAGGCGGTAGCGGAGGTGTACGAGAGCGATCTGCCGCGGGTGCGGCAGGGGCAGCCGGTGCGGGTCACCAGCCCGGCCCTGACCCAGCCGCTGCAGGGCCGGGTGGCGCAGATCGGCGCGATCGTGCTGCGCCAGAACCTGATCAACACCGATCCGAGCGCCAACACCGACAACCGGGTGGTGGAGGTGCGCGCCCCGCTCACGCCGGAAAGCAGCCAGCGGGCGGCGGGGTTCACCAATCTGCAGGTGCGGGTGGTGATCGGGCCATGAGAACCCCGCTCGGCTGGCTGCAGCTCCGCCACGACCGCGGCCGCTTCCTGGTGGCCCTCGCCGGCATCGCCTTTGCCGATCTGCTGATGTTCATGCAGCTGGGCTTCCAGGCGGCCCTCTACGACAGCAACACCCGCCTGGATCGCGCCTTCCGGGGCGATGTGGTGCTGATCAGCCCCAAGGCACTGAACCTCCAGAACCTCTCCACCTTCCCGCGCCGCCGGCTACTGCAGGCCCTGGATGTGCCCGGTGTGGTGGACGCCCAGGGGCTCTACATCCGTACGGTGAACTGGCGCAATCCCCAGACGCTGCGCAGCGCCACGGTGCAGGTGCTGGGTTTCGATCCGGATGCCGATGTGCTGCGTTTGCCGGAGGTGCAGGCCCAGGCCGATCGCCTCAAGCGGCCCGACACGGTGCTGTTCGACCGGGGCGCCCGGGGCCGCTATGGCGAGGTGATCGCCCGGGTCGATCGCGGCGAGCCGGTGACCAGCGAGATCGAGCGGCGCACCATCGCGGTGGGCGGCCTGTTCCGGCTGGGGGCCTCCTTCGGGGCGGATGCCACCCTGATGGCCAGCGACCAGACGTTCCTGCGGATGTTCCCGCGGGCGAAGGCCGGCAGCATCAGCGTCGGGCTGCTCACCCTGGCGCCGGGCGAACCGGTGGCGCCGGTGGTTCGGGCGTTGCGGCGCCACCTGCCGGACGATGTCCAGGTGCTCAGCCATGCCGACTACGTGCAGTTCGAGGAGAACTACTGGCGGGTGGCCAGCCCGGTGGGCTTCATCTTCGGGCTGGGCACGGCGATGGCCTTCGTGGTGGGGGTGGTGATTGTGTACCAGGTGCTCTCCACCGATGTGAACGCCCACCTGCAGGAGTACGCCACCTTCAAGGCGATGGGCTTCCGCCAGCGCTACCTGCTGCTGGTGGTGGTGGAGCAGGCCCTGATCCTGGCGGCGCTGGGCTTCATCCCCGGCGCGCTGATGCCGCTGTGGCTGTACGCGGTGGCGGCGAAGGCCACCAGCCTGCCGATCGCCATGACCCTGGGGCGGGCGATCACGGTGTTCGTGCTCACGCTGGTGATGTGCCTGGCCTCGGGGGCGATCGCCACCCGGCGGCTGCAGGCGGCCGATCCGGCCGAGCTCTTCTGATGGGGACCGACTCCATGGCCAGCGCGATCGTGATCGAGGGGCTCAACCACCACTTCGGGCGGGGCGCGGTGCGGCGCCAGGTGCTGTTCGATGTGGCGCTGGAGGTGGCGGTCGGGGAGATCGTGCTGCTCACCGGCCCCTCCGGCTCGGGCAAGACGACCCTGCTGACCCTGATCGGCGGGCTGCGGGCGGCCCAGGGGGGGCGGCTGCGGGTCCTGGGGCGTGAGCTGGTGGGGGCCACGGCGCTGCAGCTCACCCTGGCCCGCCGCGAGCACGGCTACATCTTCCAGGCCAACAACCTGCACCGCAGCCTCACCGCCGCCCAGAACGTGCGCATGGCGCTGGAGATGCGCGGCACCCTCAGCGACGGGGAGATGGATCGGCGCGCGAGGCGGATCCTTGAGAGCGTGGGGCTGGGGGATCACCTCGATGTGAAGCCGGCCCAGCTCTCGGGCGGGCAGAAGCAGCGGGTGGCGGTGGCGCGGGCCCTGGTGGGGGAGCCGCCGCTGCTGCTGGCCGACGAGCCCACCGCCGCCCTCGACAGCCACTCCGGCCGCGAGGTGGTGCTGCTGATGCAGCGGCTGGCACGGGAGCAGGGCTGCACGATCCTGCTGGTGACCCACGACAGCCGCATCCTCGACATCGCCGACCGCACCCTGTCGTTGGAGGATGGCCGGCTGCGCTGATTGGGGCAAACAGTGATGTTCACACTGGAGACGATCGTCCCCTGGGGCCGCTCCTTCGCGGAGTACGTGGCCATGTTCTCCCTGGCCGATAGCGATTTGGCGGGTCGCATCCTGGGCTGTGGGGATGGCCCTGCCGGATTTAATGCGGAGGCCACCAGACGAGGCGCAGCGGTGATCTCCTGCGATCCCATCTACGCCTTCACGAAGGAAGAGATCGCCTCCCGGATCGCCGCCACCTACACCGAGGTCATCGAGCAGACCAGGCTGAATCCATCAGCCTTCGTCTGGGACAGCATCGCTTCCGTTGAGGAGCTTGGTCAGGTCCGCATGGCGGCGATGCAAGCTTTTCTCGAGGATTATCCAGCCGGCCTGCTGGAGGGGCGGTACGTGAACGCCGAACTGCCGGCGCTTCCGTTCGCCGATCACGCCTTCGACCTGGCGCTCTGCTCTCACCTGTTGTTCCTCTACAGCCGCCAGCTGGACGCGGCGTTTCACCAGGCCTCGCTGCTGGAGCTCTATCGCGTGGCCCGAGAGGTCAGGGTGTTTCCATTGCTGGAGTTGGGCGGGGCGAGGTCACCCCATCTCTCCGGACAGGTGGAGAGGCTGCGGGCGGCGGGATTCAAGGTGTCGTTGGAACGCGTGAGCTATGAGTTCCAGCGTGGAGCCTGCGAGATGCTGCGCATTCAGCGCGACGATGGCTGAGAGCCACGCGTTGTTTCTTGCCCCCCGTTGTTGTCCGTCAAGCCGGTCCCGCCGATCTTGAGGTGATCGTTCCGCTGTTCGATGGTTATCGCCAGTTCTATGGCCAGCCCTCCGAACCGCAGAGCGTCCGCGCGTTCCTGCAGCAGCGGCTGGCCCAGGGCGACTCGGTGCTGCTGATCGCCTAGGCCGAAGGCCGGGTGCTCGGTTTCACCCAGCTCTACCCGTCGTTCTCCTCGGTGTCGATGGCACCGATCTTCATCCTCAACGACCTGTTTGTGGTACCCGAGGCCAGGCGCTCAGGGGTGGCCAGCCACCTTCTGGAGGCAGCCGTTGCCCAGGCCCGTTAGGCCGGCGCCATCCGGCTCACCCTCTCCACCGCCCACACCAACACCGCCGCCCAGGCGCTCGATGCCTCGGCCGGCTGGCAGCGTGATGTGGTGTTCAGCGTGCATCACTACGGCCTTCCCTAGCCAGTGATCACCGCACCCCTGGGGCCTCAGAGGCCCTGTTCCCGGAAAAAGCGCTGCATGGCATCCTCCGCGACGCTCACCTGGGCCGGGGTGCAGGCGGCGGTTTTGCTGAAGTACTTGCCGGCCTTGTTGAAGTTGACTCGGCAGGCCCCCTCGAACTTCACCTGGCGGATGCCCAGCAGCAGCTGCACGATTTCCGGTGGCTTCTCGGTGGTTGCGGGGCTGCTGCTGGCTTCCTTGCCGTAGGGGGCGGGATCCCAGAAGACGAAGATCGACTGGTTTGCCAGTCGGTACACCTGGCCGCGGTTGGCGTCCAGGATCTCCCGCCTGGCCGGTTCCCCTTGCCCATCGAAGTAGGCGTTGGGGGTGCTCTCGTTGGGCTTGAGCTCGATCCTCTGGCCGCCCTTGAGTTGGATGCTGACGAATCCCTGCCGCTGGGAGAAGGTGCACAGCCCGGAGGAGGTGGCCTTGTCGTCTCCGGCGGGGAAGACATCGCAGCGGGCCTGCACCGTGTCGGCCAGCGCCGGCGCCGCCGCCACCACGGACGCCAGGCTCAGCAGGGAGGCGGCAAGGATCGGAAGACGTCGCATCGGCAGGGTTGGTACTGCTCCAAATGTACCCATCGCGGCGGTGGGCGTCCGGTGCAGGCCGGATCGGGGTGACAGGGCCCCCTGGGCTCGCTAGCAAAGCCCTGAGTGGAGTCACGCACGGATGGAGACCACCGCATCGGAGGGCGCCCGGGGCCTGCGCGTCCGTCCGACGATCCGTGTCGGGATCGCGCTCTGGCTCGCCTACAGCGCCCTGGCCGGAGTGCTGCAATTCCGCACCGGCATTCCCTACACGGAATGGTTCAAGACGGCCGGCAATGCCTTGCACACGGCGGTCATTCCCCTCACCGTCGGCGGCCTGGCGCTGCTCGCCTTCACCCGCTGGTGCCGCTGGGACCATGTCTGGCGGGATCCCGTGCGGCTGCGCTGCACCGGCCTGATGAAGCTGTCGATGCTGGCCTGGATGGCGATGATCGCCTTCCGCCTGGTGGGCATCCAGTGGAGCGCGGTGCCGCCGGGCCTCCTCCTGGCCATCCTCGCCACCGGCGTCGGCGTGGGCTTTGCCGAGGAGCTGCTGTTCCGCGGCCTCTTCCTGCGCTGCCTGCGTCAGGGGGGCCGCTCAGAAGCGACGGCAGCGATCTGGACAGGCGTCTGCTTCGGGCTGTTCCACCTCCCCAACATGGCCATGGGCTTGGGATTGATCGGTGCGATCCAGGTGGTCCTGGCGGCCCTGAGCGGCATCCTTCTCTATGTCTTCCGCCGCTACACGGGCCTCCTCTGGCCGGCGATGGTGGCCCATGGCCTCTGGGATATCTCGACATTTCTTGCCGGTGGCTATGCCTACCCGTGGCTGTCGCTGCCCTCCGTCGCAGCCCAGGCGGTGTTCGTGGTGCTGGGCCTGCTCGTCTACGTGGGCCTCTACAGAAGTGACCGGGGCACGGTCGTGATTCCTGGCCCGCCTCACACGATCGCCAGCGCCGTGAGTGTGCCGCTGTAGCCGGTGATCTCCACGGTGGCGTCGCTGGCGGCCTGGAAGCCGGCGGTCCCGTCATTGAGGGCCAGGAACGTGCGGCTGCCACCGCCGCTGTCGCCGGCGGCCAGGCTGAAGGTGGCGCCGCCGTTGGCGGCGAAGCTGGCGGGGGTCAGCACTGCGGCCAGGGCGCTGGGGGTGAGGTCGGCCACCGCCCCCAGTTCGCGCAGGGCGGCGGCCGACACCGCCTGCGGTCCATCGATGCGGTCGCTGCCGATCACCAGATCGGTGATCTGGTCGGGGGCGCCCAGCAGCGAATCGCGCAGGTTGGCGAGGCGGAACGTGTCGGCGCCCCCCAGGCCGGTGAGCGCATCGGCGCCGGGGCCGCTGCTGAGGCTGTTGGCGGCGGCGTTGCCCGTCAGGAAGCGGGGATTGGCGGCACTGAAGGCCAGCCGGCCAGCACCGCCGAACAGGGCCGCCGCCGTGAGGGCACCGCTGGGGCCCAGGGTCCGGCCCTGGCTGGCATTGAAGCCCACGCTCACGCTGCGGCCAGGCTGGATCGCGTTGGCCCAGGCGTCGCCGCTGACGACGTGGCTGAACAGACCGCCCGCCAGCGCCGTGCTGCTGATCCGCACCCCCCAGGGCGTGCCGCTGGGACGGTGCGGGCTCTCAAAGCTGAAGCTCCAGCCGTTCAGCGGCGCCGCGCCGGTGTTGCTGATGGTGAGCTGCACCGTCATGCCGCCGGTCCAGATCGAGCCGCCCACCACCACCGCCAGATCGGGGCTGGAGGTGAGCGGAATGCCGTTGAGGCTGGCCGGCAGGGGGCTGCTGGGGGGGGTGGGAGTGGGGGTTGGTGGCGGCGTCGGCGTCGGGGTGGGCACCGGGGTCACCGGGGTTCCGCCGCCGCCCGGCCGCACCGTGATGCCCGGCAGGGCGTCGAGCTGGGCGTCGGTGAGCGGCACGCCGCCGCGGCGTTCGACGCTGCGGGCGAAGGCGCCGGTGAGGGCGGCGTTGTAGTCGAGGGCCACCTCGTTGGCGACGTAGTCGTCGCGGCGGTCCTGGTAGGCGAAGTCGTCGGCGCTGGTGGGGCCGCCCACCAGGGCGCCGTAGAGGATGTGGGTGTTGGGTTGGCCGTTGCGGAACCCATCCCAGCCCAACCCCGAGGCCGCCCGGTGGTGGGGCTGCCGGGGCGCGTTGGCCCCGAAGCCCACCAGGTAGCTCGACTGGCGCGGATTGGCCCCGAGGATGTAGTCCACGGTTCCCTGCGAAAGACGGCCGTAGGCACCGCCGGAATCGCGCACGTTGTCGGCGTAGACATCGGCCAGGAACGCCGTGTTGGCGGCGTAGCGCAGCGAACCCCACTGGCTGATGTGGCGCAGGCCGCCGGCGCTGATCGTCACGCCGTTGCCGCCGCTCACCCAGTTGTTCAGCCAGCCCTCCACGTCCTGCTGGATCCGTGCCGAGCCGGTGTCCTCCGCCAGGATCACGGCGGTGGCATAGGAGGCGTCGTCCCAGTTGCCCGTCCAGCCGCGCGAGAGGCCGCCGATGCTGCCGGTGTAGATCGACAGGGCCTTGTCCCGGTAGGCAGTGCCGTTGCCCCCCGCCGCACTCACCGCCCGCGACAGCCAGGCGGCGCCGTAGGCCAGCTCGTCGTTGTAGCCGCTCCAGGAGTTGTAGAAGGAGCGCACCTCGGGGATCGCATCGGCGTAACTGCCCCGGTAGCGGTCGGCGAAGCTGTAGAGGGAGAGGGCGCGGTTGAGCAGCACGTCGGCGTAGGCGGCATCGCCGTTCTGGCGGAACAGCACCGACGCCGAGGCCAGCGCCGCCGCCGAACCCGCCGCCACATCGGAGCCGGGCTTGCCCGGCGTCACCGCCAGCGCCGGCCGGGCGATCGTCTGGCTTTCGGGCGAACTCCAGAGGGCGTGGTCGGCCCCTCCATCGCCCACCTGGGCCACGAAGTAGAGCGTGGTGCCGGCCGCATCCACGCCCTGGGCCTTGAGCAGGTAGTCGGTGCCCCAGCGCACCGCCTCAAGCAGCTCATCGGTCTGCCCGGTGACGGCATAGCCATCGGAGAACTCGATGCCGCCCCAGGCCAGGGTGGCGAGGGTGGAGGCCAGCGGCAGCCCGAACTTCACGTGATCGCCGGCGTCGTGGTAACCGCCGCTTAGATCAAGGCTCAGCCCGCTCTGCAGGTTGGCCGCCGTGCGGCCGCCGAAGTACACCCCGTCGGAGCCGTCCCGCAGGCCGGAGTCGCCGCGCCAGTCGATCCGCTTGCGGGCCTCATCGAGGTCACCGGAGCGCTGGGCCTCATAAAACAGGAAGCTTTTCTGCAGGGCCTCGGCGGCGTTGAACCCCACCCCGGTCAGCGGATCGACGGACGCCATCGCTCAGAACAGAACACCCCCAACGGTTTACGGCGGCCCCACCGGCCGGGGCGACCCCCTTCGGAGGGTGGTTGGCGGCGCAGCGGAGGGTGATCGGCTCAGCGCAGCCGGATCAGGCCCTGCCGCAGCGCCATCACCAGCGCCTGCAGCCGGTTGCGGGCGCCCATGTTCTGCAGCAGCCGCTTGGTGTACGACTTGGCCGTGCTCGGGCTGATCATCAGCCGCTCGGCGATCTCCCGGTCGGTGAGGCCGTCGGCCAGGCCCTCGAGGATCTCGTAGTCCCGCGGGCTGAGTTCGCTGATCGGCGCCGGCACCGGCAGGTCCCGCATCGAGGCGCTGCGGAAGTGGTGCCCGCCCAGCGCCGCCAGCACCGCCGCCTGCAGGGCGCCGCTGCGGAAGGTCATGTCGCGCTCCGCCACCAGCCCATCCACCCACCCCGCCCGCACCAGCGCCGGGTCCTGGACCGGGGCGGTGCCGATCACGATCACCTTCAGCTGGGGATGGCGTTCCTTCACCGTGGCGGTGAGGCTGAGCACGTCGCCGCCCTCGAGGCTGTCGGAGCACACCAGCAGCCCGTGGGGCTGCTCCGCCAGGCGCCGCAGGCAGCTCTCCGCGTCGGTGACGGCACAGCCGATCAGCCCGTAGCCGAACAGCCCCACCGTGTAGCGCAGCAGCAGCGGTTCATGGCCCATCGCCAGCGCCACCCGCGGCGGCACATCGGTGGCGATCAGGGCCCGGCGCATCACCGCCCGCCGGACCTGGACGACGGGCAGATCGGCGGTGAAATCCACGGGGACCGGCGGGCTCTGTGGGGCAGGCTATGGGGATGGATCGATTCCGGGCGACACGTCGGAGCCGGCGGCGCGCCCTGGCACCGCTGCTGCTCGCCGGCGGCCTGCTGCTGGCCGTGCCACCGGCCCTGGCCGATGGGGAACCGGCCGGCGTCACGGTGCGGACGCTGGTGCAATCCACCCGGTCGTGGAACGGCACCCTCCTGCCTGCCTACCCCAGCGGCCAGCCGGAAGTCACCGTGCTGCACATCACCATCCCGCCGGGGGTCGCGCTGCCCATGCATCAGCTGCTGGTCACCAGTGCGGCCGGCGCCAGCGTGCAGCTCAAGGCGGGCCAGGGGTTGATCGAGATGGTGAACCAACCCCACTACGGCACCAATAACGGCACCGAACCCGCCGAGATCGTGGTGGTCTACGCGGGGGTGACGGGCCAGCCGATCACCGTGCTGGAGCCGGCGGCAGGCCGATCCCGTTGATGGTGGGCGGGCCAGGTCGCCAACGGCAAGGCCTTTCAGCAAGCAAGTTCAGACCGACGGCTTCGCCGCCATCGTTATCGTTGTTGTTGTCAATGTTCAAAGTTTGGCGATCACGCCATGACTAGCGTTCCCTGCTAGACAGCAGTAGGCCTCGGCGAGTCCGGAATCTCCAACATCCACGATGAAGAAGACCAACTATGTCCTTATTGACTTCGAGATCGTTCAGCCAAGCCAGCTAGAATTGCTGCATCGTGATGGCTTTATTGCCTATGTGTTTGTATCCAAATACGCTTGATTTTCATATAGCATCTTATATCGGACAGATTTCCGCTCATGACAAAGACGCCTTCTTTCACATTATTTCAAAGGACAGAGGGTTTGACCCACTGATTGAGCACTTAAAGGAAAGGGGCATCTTTTCCATGCGCAGCGAGGCGATTGGGGGGATTCCGATGATTCGTGCCGCAACGGCCAGTTCCCCCAAGCAGCGCATGGCACTGGTTCTTGATCGGCTGAAGTCCGGGGCCACACGCCCGGGAACGTTGTCGACACTCAAGTCCACCGTCGACTCCATCCTTTACAAGCAGGTGGAAGAGGCGGGCGTTCAGGCCGTCATCGACCAGATGGTCGCTTCGGGATTCGTGTCAGTGAAGGGAAAGAAGGTTTCCTACAAGCTTCCCATCGAGGCTCAATGAGGCGATCAATCTCCAGCATGTCCCGCGCAACGGGTTGGGATGCCGCGTCGTTCGGCGGCTCGGTGTCCCCTGCCGCTATGGGGACGGTTCCGCACGGCCCCTGTGCCGATCGGGATCGCGGCCGGGGCCGCGCAGGCGAGGCTCGCACCGGTTGCAGAGGCGTGAGCTTGTGGCTGGCGAGCGAGTCCTGGAGCTCTCTCCCCGGGCCGGGCCGGCACCCTTCATGGGATGGCGGCGTCCAGAGGGTCACAGCCACAAAAGAGATCTGTACAGGGTGTACAGCTTCTGTTGACGCTCTGGTCGAAGCCGCCCTCCACTCTGTTGCGGGTCATCGCGGCAGATCAGGCGGCCGATCGATCTTGCCGGTGTTGGATCGCCGCTGATCTGCGCAGGGAGCTGTACCTGTTGGCCAGGCATCTCCGTCTTCTTCTGGCTGGCCTTCTGGGCACTTATGTGCTGGGCTATGGCATTGCCCGGGTCTCCATCTTCCACGCCGTGGAGTGTTACGGCGGTCCGGAAGGGAAGGGTGACCCACGGCAGGATTTCATCAACCGGCGCGATTGTCTCCCTGGTGAAGGCTGAGAGTACCGAGTATTCCTGCCGGTCATCAAGCTGGAAGAAGCCATCGATGGCACCTCCCGGAATCGTTAGGTTTTGAATCACCGGAACCGCAGCCTAGTATTGCGAGGCTGATCAACGGAGAGTGCGAATGGTCCCCAGAAACACGATCTGCCTCTGGTACGACGGCACCGCCCTGGAGGCGGCCACGTTCTACGCCGAAACCTTCCCCGACAGCGCGGTGGGAGAGATTTTTCGGGCGCCAGCCGATTACCCGTCCGGTCTGCAGGGTGATGTCCTGGCGGTCCTGTTCACCGTGGCCGGCCTCCCCTGCCTGGGCCTGAATGGGGGCCCGGCGTTCAAACACAGCGAAGCGTTCTCGTTCCAGATCGCCACCGAAGATCAAGCCGAAACCGATCGTCTCTGGAACGCGATTGTTGGCAATGGCGGCGAAGAAAGTGCCTGTGGATGGTGCAAGGACAGGTGGGGACTGTCGTGGCAGATCACACCGCGCGCCCTCACCGCCGCCATCGCCGATCCCGACCGGGCTGCAGCCCGGCGTGCCTTCGAGGCCATGATGCAGATGACCAGGATCGACATCGCGGCCATCGAGGCGGCCCGCCGCGGGTAGGGTCCCTCGGCTGCGCCGCCAGTCCCCACCAATGACCAGCCAGCCGATCGTCATCCTCGGGGGCTTCCTGATCAGCCCCGAGGCCTATGCCCCGATGGTGGCGCGGCTGGAGCAGCTCAGCGGCCAGCCGGTGCGGCTGGTGCCGGTGGGCAAGCCGGAATGGCTGCTGACCGTCTTCGCCTTCGCCTGGGCGCGGATCCTCGATCGGGTGCAGGCCACCGCCGGCGAACTGGCCCGCCAGTCCCCCACCGGCAAGGTGACGCTGATCGGCCACAGCTCCGGCGGCATCATGCTGCGGCTGTTCCTGGATGACGCCCCGTTCCAGGGGCGCCGCTACGACGGCAAGGCCCTGGCCGACACCCTGGTGATGCTGGGCAGCCCCCACACCGCCCTCAAGGCCACGGTGCTGCGCCGGATGGTGGCGGAGCGTCTGCCGGGCTGCCCCTTCGCCGATCGGGTGCGGTACGTCTCGGTGGCCGGCGACCTGGATCTGCAGGCGGCCTCCCCCATGGCCCAGCGCCTGGCCCCCACCGCCTACCGCAACAGCAGCGGCGATCCCCACGACCGGGGCGACGGCCTGGTGCCGGTGGCCTCGGCCCTGCTGGCGGGTTCCACCCCCCTGGTGCTGCCGGGGGTGGCCCATGGCGGCGCCTTCGGGCCCCGCTGGTATGGCAGCCCGGAGGTGGTGGAGCAGTGGTGGAGCGCCGGCCTCAGCGGGCCGCGGGGGACCCCTGGGCCGTGGCCTGCTGGCGCAGCTCGCTGACCACACCGCTGCGCTTGAGGGCGCTGATCGCCAGGTCGATCCGCTCGCTGGTGGCTGCCGGCAACGCCGGCGAGAAGCCGAAGGCCTGGGACTCGGGCCGGATCCCCTCCAGCGCCAGGCTGGCCAGCAAGCCTTTCGTCTCCTCCTGCAACAGCAGATGGCTCAGCTGCAGGTTGTCGCCCAGCAGGGCGTCGATCCGGCGTTCGGCCAGCAGTGCGCCCCCCTCGCCGATGTTGCTCAGCGGCACGATGGTGGCCTTCGCTCCGGGGCTGGAGGCGTTGAGTTCCTTCAGCAGCGACTCGCTCACGGTGCCGCTGCGTACCCCCACCCGCAGGCCGCGCAGGTCGGCCGGCGACCGGATCCCTCCGGCGGCCTTGCCCTGCACCTCCCCGGCCACGTTCACGGTGAGGTAGCCCACCAGCAGCGACGCCGACACGATCCGCACCAGGTAGGCCAGGATCACGACGCTGTTGCCGCGGGTGGTGCTCACGATCGTGTTGCTGCCCGGTCCGGTGGCCAGCACCTGGAACACCTTGCTGCAGTGGCGCAGGGAGCTCCGGCGGCTGACCGGAACGGGATGGGTGCGGACCTCCAGGCGCAGGGTGAGCCAGGTGAGCAGCGCGATCGCCAGCAGGTAGCCGCCCAGCAGCTGCAGCAGCGTCGGCGTCAGCAGGGCGGCCAGGAAGGAGCGCCCCAGATCGAGCCGGCTCTTCACCACCATCACCGCCAGGCCGTCCTCCTGGAAGGGGAGGCTGAAGCGGTAGCGCCGCAGGCGGTCGGGCGAGACGTTGATGCAGCCCACCGCCACATCGAGCCGCCCCTCGCGGCTGGCCTCCAGCATCTGCCGCACCGACGGCCACTCCGAGACGACGTAGGGCAGCTGCTCGAGGGTGGCCACCCGGTTCCACAGTTCGATCGCCAGCCCCTGCCAGGAGCCGCCCTGCCGGTAGCTGCAGGGCGGCGAGCCATCCACCACCCCCACCCGCAGCACCGGTGCCGCCGCCGCCGCCCCCGGAAGGCCCAGGGCCAGGCAGAGGGCAAGGCCCCAGCTGAGGCGTTTCATCAGGGCGCCAGCCGCGCCCGGTGCAGCCGGCTCTTCTCGTACCAGTCGGCGAACTCCGGCACCCATTGCTGCAGGTGGGGCCACATCAGGTCGCAGAGTTCGCGGATCTCCTGCTGGGCATCGAGCTTGGCCCGCAGGTCGAGAAAGTGCAGGAAGGCCCGCAGGGTGAAGCTCACCACGAAGTGCTGGCGGTAGTCGAACGGCAGGATGCCGCGGGCATGCTCCTCGGCGAAGCCGGCATCGAGCAGGTCGCGGTAGCGCTCGGCCGCCGCCCTGCAGAGATTCAGATCGATGGCCCGCTGGCCTTCGTCGTAGAGGTACTTCTTGCCCTGGCGGTCGCTGTAGGGGCCCACCGGCCGCAGGTAGAACACCTCCTCCAGGTCGAGCTCACCGTTGGCGGCCCGGCGGATGCGGTCGCCCGTGTAACGCATCGACTGCACATCGAAACTCACCCCCACCCGGTGCGTGCGGGCCTGCTGCATCACCGAGTGGGGGAACCAGCCCACGTTGAGCACGATCTGGGCGTGCTCCAGGGGGCCGTAGTGGCCGCGTTCGCCGGCCAGCAGCCGCTTGACGCAGATCTCCCCGGCCTTGGTCTCCTCCGGCCACTCGGCCCGGTCGGCGGCCACGAAGCCCTCGCTGTAGTCCTGGTGCATCCCGGCGTAGACGCACTGCTGCGGATTCGGCGTGGCGGCGATCAACTCGACCCGGAAGCGGGGATCCATGGGTGGGGGGTGCGGGGGAGAGGAACGTGGTGGCGTGGGATCAGCCGTGGCTGCGGGGGCCGGCCTGGGGCTGGGGGCCGGCGGTTTCGGCTGCCGCCGCCGCTTCGGGCAGGGCACTCACGGCCCCGACGCCCGCCAGCCGGGGAAGGGGGGTGCCATCCACCAGGGCGCTGCTGAGGGCCTCCAGTTCGACGCCGCCGCGGGCGCCGATGGAGCGCCCCACGGGGGCGCCGGCGGCATCGAAGAACTCCAGCTGGGGGATGCCGTTGACGTCGTAGCGCTCCAGTTCCGGCTGCCAGCGGGGATTGTCGACATTGAGCAGCACCACATCCATCCGGCCGCGCTGCTGGCGCTCGATCCGCTCCATCGCCGGCGCCATCGAACGGCAGGCCTCGCACCAGTCGGCGTAGAACTCCACCACGGTGGGCCTGCCATCGGCCAGGGCCACCGTGAGTTCGGGCGACTGGCGGGCCAGCCGTTCCAGGGGGGCTTCCGGATGCAGACCGCCCCGCAGCCACAGCATCAGCACCACCAGCACGGCGGCCACGGCCGCCAGCACCATGCGCTCGGTGCGGCCGAGGCTGGAGGGGGGAGAACTGCCCGACGGGGCCATGGACAGCAACGACACGAGGTGGCGCCCACTCTGGCAGTGTCGACCCTCCGGCCGGGAACCTGCGGACGGGGGCTGGCTCCGTACATCGTTGCTAGCGTCAGGCTTCCCGGGCAGGAGCGGTGAAACGGCGCCTCACTCTCCATTTCCCCTCGGAGGCGGTGCACCAGCCGATCACCTATCGCCTCGCCGTCGACTTCGACATCGCCGCCAAGATCCTGCGGGCCCAGATCGCCCCCAACCAGAGCGGCACCATGGTGGTGGAGCTCTCCGGCGACATCGACGAGCTCGACGCCGCCGAAGACTGGCTGGAGGGCCAGGGGCTGGGGCTCAACCGTGCCCCCGGGGAAATCCGCATCGATCCGGTGCTCTGCGTCGACTGCGGCAGCTGCTCCAGCGTCTGCCCCAGCGGCGCCCTCCACTACACGCCGGCCACCCAGCGGCTGAAGTTCGAGGCCTCCCGCTGCCTGGTCTGCGAGCAGTGCATCCCCAGCTGCCCGCTGGAGGCCATCACCCTGGTGCTGCAGCCATGAAGGACATCTTCCGGCTCATGCTGCTGCCGCTGCAGGCGCCGATGCTGCTGGTGCTGATGGGGGTCAGCACCTACCAGGGCATGCACTGGAGCCATGCCCTCGAGAACGGCAGTTCCCAGGTGCGGGAGCTCACCAACCTCCTCTGGTCGGCCGAGTGTCTGCAGGCGATGTTGATCGTGTTCATCTGCACCATGCCCGACCTGGTGATCCGTCAGGTGTCGATCGTGATGGCCGCCAGCCGGGTGGTGAGCCTGGTGGTCACCCTGCTGCTGGTCACCGTCGGTGGCCTCTACCTGCTGCACCTCAACGTGCTGGCCAACGTGCTGATCATGGGCTCGGCGGTGTTGCTGGCCCGGCTGGATCTGCTGCGGGTGCGGGTGGTGCCGCCGCCGCTGGTGCTGGCCGGGGTACTCGCCCTGCTGGTGCTCGGCGGGGCCAACTTCGGCCGCATGCTGGTGCGTTGAATCAGCAGCCCGGTTCGCTGCCCTGCTGGTAGCTCCAGACGTTGCCCAGCACCTTCTTCACGTACAGGCGCGTTTCGGGGTAGGGAATCGCCTCCACCCACAGCTCCGGATCGCTGCGCAGGCGGGGGCCCACCCAGCCGGCCACGGCGCCGGGCCCGGCGTTGTAGCTGGCCACCGCCAGCAGCGGGTCGCCGTCCCACTGGCGCAGCATCTGCGCCAGGTAGCGGGCGCCGAGGCTGGCGTTCCCGGCCGGGTCCTCCAGCACCTGCTCCGCCACCGGCCCGCCGGCCAGCTCGGCGGCGGTGGCCGGCATCAGCTGCATCAGGCCCGTGGCCCCCACCGGCGAGCGAACCGCCGGCGTGAAACGCGACTCCTGCTTGGCCACCCCCAGCAGCAGCTCCATCGGCAGCCCGGCCTGGTTGGCGGCCGCCCGGAAGGCTGCCTCGAAGCGCAACGGATGCAGGCTGCGCTCCAGTTCCCGCTCCAGGGGGCACTGGTTGCCGTCCAGCTTCAGGCTGGCCTGCTCCAGCAGGCCGAAGGCGGTCCAGTCGTCGCCGACCCCCTGGCGCAGCCGCCCCTCCAGCAACAGCTCCCGGCTGCCCTCCGGCGCGCGGCGTCCGCGGCGGTGGCGCCAGGTCTCCCAGGCTTCGGTGCGCTGGTCCAGGCGCCAGAGCCGATCCAGCGTTTCGTCGCCGCTGGCCAGGGGACGCCAGTCGGCTCGCCCAGCCTGGGTGTGGGGGCCGGCGTCCAGCTGCAGATCCCCCTGGCCCAGGCGCACGGCGGCCCGCCAGCCGTAATAGCCGCCCGGATGGCGCCGCAGCAGGGCCTCCCAGGTGGCCCTGGCGGCGGCCCCTTCACCAAGCTGTTGCTGAATGAAGCCGATCCAGAAGCTCTGGCGGGCGGCCAGCGGCGGCGGCAACTGCTCGGTGGGGATGGCCTCCAGCAGCGCCATGGCCGCCCGCCAGCGGCCGGCCAGCAGCCGCTCCCGCACGAGATCCCACTGCAGCGTGCGGCTGGCGGGGTCGAGGGGCCAGCGGCGCAGCAGTTCGAGGGCGGCCGCGTCGGTGGCGGGATGGGGGCCGTCGCCCTTGGGCTCGGCCTCCAGGATTCGCCGGGCCAGCACCGGGGCACTGTCGCGCCAGCGGGGCGGCAGCCGGGCCAGGGCGGCGGCGGCGGCGGGGCTGCCCTGCTGGGCCAGCAGACGCACGGCCGCCTCGGCCTCCGGCGCGGTGGGGGCGCTACGGACCAGATCCAGCAGCAGCTGCTCCGCCTGGCCCTGCTGCTGGGTGTTCCCCGCCAGTAGGGCCCGGCCCAGGCTGAGGCGGCCGCTGGCCCCCAGGCCCGCGAGCGTTGGGCCCAGGCAGCGCAGGGCCCCTTCGGCATCGCCCAGCTCGGCCAGGCCCTCGGCCAGCTGGGCCCGCTGGCGGGCCTCCAGCACCGAGGCCTCTTCCTTGCAGACCTGCCGCAGGCGGGCTTCGGCGCCGGGCCAGCGGGCGCCCCAGCGGGCCAGGTGCAG
>CALRQM020000057.1:0-18713 GCA_943370335.1 Bordetella parapertussis
GACCGGGCCCGCTGGCTGCCCCTGCTGAACCGGGAGGGGGACCGGCGCCGGCTCGAGGAACTGGCCATCCGGCTGCCCCAGGTGGCCACCTGCGCCATGGCCGCCGGAGCCTCCGGAGAACTGGGCCTGGCCTGCCGCCGCCCCGGCAGCGGCCGGCTGCGGGTGGCCAGCCTGCTGGAGGCCCTCCTGGATGGCCAGCTGCGCAGCAGCTTCCGGCCCGGGGGCGAGGGTCTGGATCCCCTGCTGGGCGCCTGGCAGAAGGCCCTCGGCCCGGGCCCCGGCCGCCTCGAACTGGACGAGGAGGAGCGGGAGCGGCTGGCCGTGGCCACCCACCACTGGCGCGAAGCCGTGGCCGGGCGCGTGGCGCCGGCCAGGACCTGCCTGGAGCTGTTCACCCCGGAGGAGGGCGAGGAGCTCTGGGAGTTGCGCTTCTCCCTGCAGGCCGAGGCCGATCCCAGCCTGCGGATGCCGGCCCGCACGGTCTGGAATGCGGGCGACGGCAGGCTGCAGCTGGGCGAAGTGGAGGTGGCCGAACCGGGCCAGCTGTTGCTGGAGGGCATGGGCCGGGCCCTGCAGGTGTTCGAACCGATCGGGCGGGGCCTGGATGCGGCGGCGCCCGAAACCATGCAGCTCACGCCGGCCGAGGCGTTCGTGCTGGTGCGCACCGCCGCCGCCCAGCTGCGTGATGTGGGCGTGGGCGTGGTGCTGCCCGCCAGCCTCAGTGGGGGCCTGGCCAGCCGCCTGGGCCTCTCGATTGAAGCCGAGCTGCCCGAGCGCTCCCGCGGTTTCTCCCTGGGGGAAAGCCTCGAGTGGAAGTGGGAGCTGATGATCGGCGGCGTCACGCTGACGCTGAAGGACCTCGAGCGCCTGTCCGCCAAGCGCAGTCCACTGGTGCAGCACAAGGGGGCCTGGATCGAGCTGCGGCCCAGCGATCTCAAGAATGCCCAGCGCTTCTGCGCCGCCGATCCCAACCTCAGCCTCGATGACGCCCTGCGCCTGACCGCCAGCGACGGCGACACCCTGATGCGGCTGCCGGTGCATCGCTTCACCCCCGGGCCCAGGCTGCACGCCGTCCTGGAGCAGTACCACCAGCAGAAGGCCCCGGATCCCCTGCCGGCGCCGGAGGGTTTCGCCGGCCAGCTGCGGCCCTACCAGGAGCGGGGCCTGGGCTGGCTGGCCTTCCTGCACCGCTTCGACCAGGGGGCCTGCCTGGCCGATGACATGGGCCTGGGCAAGACCGTCCAGCTGCTGGCCTTCCTGCAGCACCTCAAGGTGGAGCAGGAACTGAAGCGCCCCGTCCTGCTGGTGGCCCCCACCTCAGTGCTGACCAACTGGAAGCGGGAGGCGGCGGGCTTCACGCCGGATCTGGAGGTGCGCGAGCACTACGGCCCCCGCCGGCCGTCCACCCCGGAAAAGCTGGCCAGGGCCCTGGACGGGGTCGACCTGGTGCTCACCAGCTACGGACTGCTGCAGCGCGACAGCGAACTGCTGGAGAGCATCGACTGGCAGGGCATGGTGATCGACGAGGCCCAGGCGATCAAGAACCCATCGGCCAAGCAGAGCCAGGCGGCCCGCGACCTGGCCCGCCCCGGCAAGCGGGGGCGCTTCCGCATCGCCCTCACCGGCACGCCCGTGGAGAACCGGGTGAGCGAGTTGTGGGCCCTGATGGACTTCCTCAACCCCCGGGTGCTGGGGGAGGAGGGTTTCTTCCGCCAGCGCTACCGCCTGCCGATCGAGCGCTACGGCGACATGAGCTCCCTGCGGGACCTCAAGGCCCGGGTCGGGCCCTTCATCCTGCGGCGGCTCAAGACCGACCGCTCGATCATCTCCGACCTGCCGGAGAAGGTGGAACTGCGCGAGTGGGTGGGCCTGTCGGCGGAGCAGACGAAGCTCTACCGCCAGACCGTCGACGACAGCCTCGACGCCATCGCCCGCGCCCCCCTCGGCCAGCGCCATGGCCAGGTGCTGGCCCTGCTCACCCGGCTCAAGCAGATCTGCAACCACCCGGCCCTGGCCCTGAAGGAGGGCCGGGTGGAGAACGGCTTCGCCAGCCGCAGCGCCAAGCTGCTGCGCCTGGAGGAGATCCTCGAGGAAGTGATCGAGGCGGGCGATCGGGCCCTGCTGTTCACCCAGTTCGCCGAGTGGGGCCACCTGCTCAAGGCCTACCTGGAACAGCGCTGGCGCCAGGATGTGCCCTTCCTGCATGGCGGCAGCAGCAAGGTCGATCGCCAGGCGATGGTGGATCGCTTCCAGGAGGATCCCCGCGGTCCCCAGCTGTTCCTGCTGTCGCTCAAGGCCGGCGGTGTCGGCCTGAACCTGACCCGGGCCAGCCACGTGTTCCACATCGACCGCTGGTGGAACCCCGCGGTGGAGAACCAGGCCACCGACCGGGCCTACCGGATCGGCCAGACCAACCGGGTGCTGGTGCACAAGTTCATCACCAGCGGTTCGGTGGAGGAGAAGATCGACCGCATGATCGAGGAGAAATCCAAGCTCGCCGCCGACATCGTCGGCAGCGGCGAGGAATGGCTGGGTGGCTTCGACGTGGGCCAGCTCAGGGATCTGGTGGCCCTGGACGACGGGTCCTGACGACGCAGAAGGGCTGGGCGGCCGGCCGGCTCAGCGGCTGACCAGGGCCGCGACGTCAGGCTCCGCCATCACCGGAAGAAGCAGCGACAGGGCCAGGGGGGTGGCGGCGGCAGGCGTCTGACCCATGCGGCGCAGCCAGCGGTAGTGGGAGGCCACACCGGCCAGGAAGGAACGGTGGCTGCGGAAGGGCACACCGCAGTCGCGGCAGGTCTGCTCGACAATGGCCGAAAGCTGGGGGTAATGGACGTGGCAGATGCGGGGGAACAGGTGATGCTCCACCTGGAAGTTCAGGCCCCCCAGCAGCCAGCTCAGCAGGCCGTTGGAGCGGCTGAAATCCACCGTGGTGGCGAGTTGGTGGTCGGCCCAGGGGCCCATGGCTGAATCGGTGGGATCAGTGGCAGGGAAATTAGCCTCCTCCACGCAGTGGGCCAGCTGGAACACCACGCTCAGCACGATCCCCTGGACCATCGCCGTCACCACATAGCAGCCGATCACCGCGGCGAAGGAATGGCGCTGCAACGGCAGCGCAAAGGCGAGGGCGAAGAAGATCACCTTGCCGCCCACGACCACCAGCCAGTCGGCCGGTGCCAGGGGAGGCAGGGAGTGGTCGCCGCGGCCCCGGCTGGCCAGATCGGCGAAGTCATCAAAGAGCTGCCACTTGATCGGCAGCATGCCGTAGAGGGGCCAGAGATAGAGGTGCTGCCAGCGGTGCCACCAGCGGTGGGGCTGGTGGGGCGATAGACGGCCGATCAAGCCGAGATTGATGTCGTCGTCGTGGCCGGAGATGTTGGTGAAGGTGTGGTGCAGACCGTTGTGCTTGTGGGCCCAGATCAGGGAACTGCCGCCCAGCAGGTCGAGCGTCATCGCGGCGGCCTTGTTGATCCAGCGGTGGCGCGAATAGGCACCGTGGCCACCGTCATGCTGGATGTTGAAGCCGATGGCGGCGATCGCCAGGCCGAGGCAGGCCGAAAGGGCCATCGCCACCGGCCAGCTGCTGGCCTGGAAGACGAGCAACAAATAGGTGAGCGCGAACCAGGCCAGGATCACGGCCGATTTGACCGCCATGGCCGGGGAATCGCGTCGGTCCTGGCCCGTGCTTTCGAAGTGGTTGTGAACCCTTGCCCTCAGAAGACTGTGAAAACCGTCGCCGGCGCCGAACGTGATGCGATTCAAGGACTCCACGCCCTGCGTCGGGACAACCTAGGCCAGAGGGTCCGGCAGGCGTCAGGATGGGGCCCTGAGGCCGGCGGCATGACCAGCTCCTTCCCCGGCGCCAATGGCGCCATCACCACCCAGCTGGGCCAGCAGGGTCTGGGACAGCAGCCCTGGTGGGTGGAGCAGTGGATGGAGCTGATCCATTCCTACCGGTTCAAGAAACGCCTGGAGCGCGCCTGGACCTACGCCCGGGAGGGCAATGTCGTCTCGATCCGCTTCGAGGGACGTCGGGTCCATGCCCGGGTGCAGGGCACCGATCCGGATCCCTACAAGGTGAAGCTCTGGCTCGACGTGCTCAACGACGAGGACTGGGGCTATGTGCTGGAAGCCCTGAGCCAGAAGGCCCGCTGGTCGGCCCAGCTGCTGGCGGGGATCATGCCCGCCGACATCGAGCGGGCCTTCGCCGCCAGCGGCAAGCGCCTGTTCCCGTTCAAGCTCCAGGAGGTGCGCAGCGAGTGCAGCTGCCCCGACAAGGCCAACCCCTGCAAGCACATCAGCGCCGTCTACTACCTGATGGGGGATCGCTTCAGCGAGGACCCCTTCGTGCTGTTCCAGCTGCGGGGCCGCACCCGCAGCCAGCTGCTGGGCGATCTGGCCAAGCGCCGCCGGGAGGGTGTGGTGGCGCCCGTGGAGCATGCGCCCCATCCGACCCATCCCGCCATCGCCGATCCGGCCCGCTGGTGGCGCTACGACGCCCCCTGGATCCCGATCTGGTGGTGATCACACCGGCCATGGAAGGGGAATCGGGCCTCGATGGGGCCGGCCCCCTGCCCCTGGCCGAGGAGCCCCGCTTCCCGGAGGCCAACCAGCTCTTCCTCGACCGGCTCATGGCCCACGGGACGGCCATGGCCCAGCAGGCGATGGTGCGGGCGATGGCCACCGGGGCGGATGCCGAGCCCTGAGCCGCCCCCCTGGCTGAACCAGGCCGCCATCGCCACCGCCGGACGCCTCCTGGCCGACCACCGGTTGGCGTTCGATCGTCCGCTTCTGGCGGGAGTGGAGCATGGCCGCTCAGCGTTGCAGGCGGCCCAGGAACTGTTCGTGGCCGCCACGGTCGTGCTGGCCCATGACGGCAGCCGTGATCCGCGGCTGATCTACGCCAACCGCGCCGCTCTGCAGCTGTGGCGCCGCCCCTGGAGCGCCATGGTCGGCCTGCCTTCCCGGCTCACGGCCGAACCGGCCGAACGGCAGAGCCGGGCCTTCGCCCTGGAGCAGGCCCGCCGCCGCCAGGCCCTCACTGGCTACGCCGGCGTCCGCATCGACAGCCGCGGCCGCCGCTTTCGCATCGAAAAGGCCCGGCTGTGGACCCTGCGGGATGGCGACGGCCAACCCTGCGGCCAGGCGGCCGCGTTCGCCACCTGGTGGTGGCTGGAGGCGCCCCGTTCCGGTTCTCCACCCCCGCTGGCGAAGAGGCCGAACCTGGTTGGGGGGACCGAACCTGGGGCGTCGGTTCTCGCCCTCAACGATTGAGAGCCAGGCGGGCACATTGACGGGACGGGAGGTCCATCACCCAGCCATTCCCGTTCCTTGTATCGGCAACCACAACCATGCGTACTCTGCATTCTTCCCCTTTCGATCTCTTCGACCGGCTGGAGCAACAGCTGCAGACAGCCGAACGGGTTCCCGCCGCCGAGATTCACGAAACCGAGGCGACTTACACCATCGCCCTGGAACTTCCTGGCGTCGACCGCTCGTCCATCGACGTCAAGGCCACAGACCGCTCCTTGATCATCACCGCCGAGCGCCGTTCCCCTCAATCGGCTGAGGACAGCAGCACCGAAACCGAAGGCAGCCGCCGCGCGCCCCTATTGAGTGAATTCCGCTACGGCACCTGGAGCCGCAGCTTCCGCTTCCCCGGCGGCATTCAGCGGGATGCCCTGGAAGCCCACTACCGCGATGGCCTGCTCACCGTGACGGCACCCAAGGCGCAGTCCCTGACGACGGTCAGCGTGAAGGTGGCCGACTGAGGCCCTCAGCCCTCGAGGCGCTGGGCGGAATCGAGGGAGAGACCGATCACCGAGATGTAGCTGGTGGCTTCGATCCACCGGATCGTGCCCCTGAGATCGTAGGTCTCTCCCTCCCCGTCTCCCACCACCACGTTGCAGGGCTGGCCGACGGTGGGCTGTTGGCCAGCCTCGATGGCGATCTTCAGTCCATCGGCGCTGAGGTCGAGCACCTCGGCGAACACCCCTTCGGCGGGTCGCATCGATTCGAGATGGAGCTGGGCCGTGGCCAGGCCGGTCGGAGGCTTGTAACGATCGGAACGCGAGGCTTCCTCCAGGCGCCTCTCCAGACGCCGAAAGGAATCACGAAACCGTTCCAGGTCTCCGGCGGCCATCTATCGACTCGGCCTCGAACTGTTTCTGAGCATTCTCCGGGGTTCTTCGCGATACCCGCGGTTTGTCTAACAGACCGAAATCCAAACCGCGCTGCCTACAGTCTTATGTCTGCGGAAGGAGTCTGACCCGATGAGCAGCAGCACCGCCAGCGCCCCGCCCGCCACTGTGGCCGCGGCTGGCCGCCTCAGCCTGCAGTGCGAGCCGATCGCGACCGACACCACGGCGATCCGCTCCCTCGACTGGGACCGCAGTCGCTTCGACATCGAATTCGGCCTGCGCAACGGCACCACCTACAACGCCTTCCTGGTGCGCGGCGAGCGCACGGCCCTGGTCGACACCAGCCACGCCAAGTTCCGCGACACCTGGATCCCCCTGCTGGAGGGTCTGATCGAGCCCACGGCGATCGATCACCTGATCGTCTCCCACACCGAACCGGACCATTCCGGCCTGATCGGTGATCTGATCGACCGCCACCCGGACATCGAGATCGTCGGCTCCAAGGTGGCGATCCAGTTCCTTCAGGACCAGGTGCACCGCCCCTTCCGCAGCCGAGCCGTCAAGAGCGGAGAGGAGCTCGACCTGGGCGTGCATCCCGAGAGCGGCGTGGGACACCGCTTCAGCTTCCTCAGTGCCCCGAACCTGCACTGGCCCGACACGATCTTCTCGTTCGACCACGGCACCGGCCTCCTCTACACCTGCGACGCCTTCGGCCTCCACTACTGCTCCGACGACCTGTTCGATGTCGATCCGGGGGCCATCGCGCCGGATTTCCGCTTCTACTACGACTGCCTGATGGCCCCCAACGCCCGCAGCGTTCTGCAGGCGCTCAAACGCATGGAGGGGCTGCCGGAGATCACCACGATCGCCGTGGGCCATGGCCCCCTGCTGCGGGACCACCTGCCCCTCTGGGTCGGCGACTACCGCGACTGGAGCGGCCAGCGCAGCGCCGGCGAGGCCTACGCGGCTGTCTGTTACATCAGCCAGTACGGCTTCTGCGACCGGCTCAGCCAGGCCATCGCCCGGGGCGTCGGCAAAGCCTCCGGCCAGGTCCAGCTCGTCGATCTGCGCGCCACCGACGCCCAGGAGCTTGCCGCCCTGGTCGGTGAGGCCAGTGCCGTGGTGGTTCCCACCTGGCCGGCCTCCCCCGACGCCGACCTGCAGACGGCCATCGGCACCCTGCTGGCGGCCCTCCATCCCAAGCAGTGGGTGGGCTGCTACGACGCCTTCGGCGGCAACGACGAGCCGATCGACACCCTGGCCGGCCAGCTGCGCAACCTGGGCCAGAAATGGGCGTTCGAGCCCCTGCGCATCCGCCAGGTTCCCGGTGGCGCCGACTACCAGCGCTGCGAGGAGGCCGGCACCGACCTGGGGCAGCTGCTCACCAAGGCCAAGACCATCGCCGCCATGAAGGCCATCGATGGGGATCTGGACAAGGCCCTGGGGCGCCTCAGCGGCGGGCTGTACATCGTCACGGCCCGCCAGGACGACGAGGCCGGCAGCCGCAGCGGCGCCATGGTGGCCAGCTGGGTGAGCCAGGCGAGCTTCGATCCGCCGGGGCTCACGGTGGCGGTCGCCAAGGACCGGGCCATCGAGGCCCTGATGCAGGTGGACGACCGTTTCGTGCTCAACGTGCTGCGGGAGGACAACCACCAGCCCCTGCTGCGCCATTTCCTGCGCCGCTTCCCACCGGGCGCCGACCGCTTCGCCGGCGTGAGCGTCCTCGAGGGCGTGGCCGCCGGTGGACCGGTTCTGGGGGATGCCCTGGCCTACCTGGGCTGCCGGGTGACCCAGCGCATGGAAGGCCCTGACCACTGGATCATCTACGCGGTGGTGGAGGAGGGCAACGTGGCCGACACCACCGCCGCCACGGCCGTGCATCACCGCAAGGTGGGCAACCACTACTGATGACGTCCTCTCCCACCGCGACCGATCGGCGCGTCATCACCCTGCCGATCGAACCCGGCCTGCTCTGCCTGCGTGGCCTCAGCCCCCGGCGGCTGCGCTTTGAGGTGGAGTACGGGCTTGAGCGGGGCACCACCGCCAACAGCTTTCTCTTCCAGCAGGGCGCCTCCGGCGGCGCCCCGGTGCTGGTGCATCCACCGGGGGCCTCCTTCGCCGCCCCCTTCCTGGAGCAGCTGGCCCTGCTGGTGCCAGCCAACGCCCCCCTCAAAGTCGTGGTGGGCCACGTCAACCCCAACCGGGTCGCCCTGCTGAAGCAGCTGGCAACAGGCTGGCCGGCCACGGTGCTGGTGGCCTCCAACCCAGGCGCCCAGGTGCTCGCCGAACTCTGGGAGCAGCAGCGGCCCGGCCCAGGGGGCGAGGCCGCCGCCCCAACCGACGCCGTGCCCCTGCCGACGATCGAGGTGGTCAAGCAGGAGACCAGCCGCACCCTCGCCGACGGCCATGTCCTCACCCTGATCCCCACCCCCACCCCCCGCTGGCCCGGCGGCCTGATCGCCTTCGAGGCCACCACCGGGCTGCTGATGAGCGGCAAGTTCTTCGCCGCCCACCTCTGCACCGAGGACTTCGCCGAGGCGAACCGCACCAGCACCGAGGAAGACCGCCGCTACTACTACGACTGCCTGATGGCGCCGATGGCCCGCCAGGTGGAGTCGGTGGTCGACCGGCTCGACGAACTGCCGATCCGCACCATCGCGCCGGGCCATGGCCCGGCCATCGCCCAGAGCTGGCGCAGCCTGCTGGCCGACTACCGCCGCTGGGGGGAAAGCCAGGAAAAGGCCAGCCTGTCGGTGGCCCTGCTGTATGCGAGCGCCTACGGCAACACCGCGGCCATTGCCGACGCCCTCTCCCAGGGGGTGGCCCGCAGCGGCGTGCGGGTCGAGAGCATCAACTGCGAATTTGCGCCCTCCGAGCAGCTGCTGGAGGCGATCCACTCCTGCGACGCCCTGCTGATCGGCTCCCCCACCCTCGGCGGCCATGCGCCCACGCCGATCGTTTCAGCCCTCGGCACCGTGCTGGCCGAGGGCGACCGGACCAAACCGGTGGGGGTGTTCGGCAGTTTCGGCTGGAGCGGCGAGGCCATCGATCTGCTCGAAGGCAAGCTCCGCGACGGCGGCTTCCAGTTCGCCTTTGATCCGATCCGGATCAAGTTCAGCCCCGATCTGGCCACCCTGCGCACCCTGGAGGAAACCGGCACCGCCCTGGGCCGGCGCCTGCGCAGCCAACACCGCCAGGCCCAGCGGCGCAGCACCGGCGGAGGCCTGAGCGAGAGCCGAACCAACCCGGCGATCCAGGCCCTCGGCCGGGTGGTGGGTGCCCTGTGCGTGGTGCTCGCTCGCAAGGGAGACGGCGCCGACGCCATCAGCGGAGCGATGGTGGCCAGCTGGGTCAGCCAGGCCAGCTTCAGCCCCCCCGGCTTCACCGTGGCCGTGGCCAAGGACCGGGCGATGGAGAGCCTGCTGCACGTGGGCGACGCCTTCACCCTCAACGTGCTGGCGGCCGGGCGGGAAGGCGGCCCGATGAAGCGCTTCCTGCAGCCCTTCCCGCCGGGGGCTGATCGTCTGGCGGGCCTGGACCTGGACACCACCCCAGGCGGCCAACCCCTGCTGCCGGAGGCCCTGGCCTGGCTGGAGGCCCGCGTGAGCCAGCGGATGGAATGCGGCGACCACTGGCTGCTCTACGCCGAGGCCCTCAGCGGCGACCTGCTGGATGCGGCCGCCACGACCGCCGTGCACCAGCGGCGCAGTGGGGCTGCCTACTGAGTGGCGGCCATGCACGAAGCGGGGCAACAGGTTGCAGACGACCGATCAGCGAAGACGCCGTTCATGGAACGTCATCGCCACCGCTGAGTTGCCGGAGGTACTCCTCATCCGCAACTCGAGCATTGGATCGTCTACGACCACCCCTGCGAAATCTCTGATCCCAGCCACCCTGCCACGACTCCAGAAGGGAAATGTCGCTGTTGCGGCCCTGTGCACCAGCGGCAAAGGCCAGGGCAAGGGCGAGGGAAGCAACGACCAGCTTCAGGACACTCTGGATCAAGGACCAGAGCCCCTCACGCAGAACATCTCCAGCGCCTGTTTTCTTTGCCTCCAGGTTTCCCTGGGCCTTATCAAGATTTTCCAGGAGCAGTTGTTTCAGACGCGGCAACGGCTGGCGGAAATCGGAGGGCCTCAACCCAGGGACCCCGATGGATTCGAGTCGCTGCTGCAGATCCTCTGGAGTGGTGGCCGAACTGACGATCTGCCGAAACTTGTCAATCCTGCGCACAGCGTCCACCTCAACGCTGCTTCTGGTGGCTTGAAGGTTGCCCAGGCCTGTCCAGACGGCATAGACATTCAGCGGAATCAGGAGCAGGAAGCCGAGCACGGCGGCCATGGCCATACGGGAAATCCGTTGTTTCCGCTCCTTGATGATGGGACTGCTGGGGTCAACGTAGGCAGCCAGATGCACCAGGATCAAGCCGAGCAGGGCGATCGGTGCCGCGTCGATCAGGCTGGCAGAGAATTCCAGCTGCCAGCTCGCAAGGAGCAAGCGAACGGGGATGATCCTTGCCAGCACATTGGCGGTGTAGAGCACGAACAGTGCGATGGCGATGGCGCCAAGCCGCCGGGCGAAGACACCCTGTTGAAATCTGGAGTCGTCGGTGGGGTAGGACACGCTGAAAGCCAGGAGCGAATCAATCAAAACGCAGTCTAGGTTTTGCCGGCAGGATGGATGCCCTGGAATCGCGATACCATCGAAAAAGTTCAAGTGGCAAGACAGGCGCGGTTCTGCCTGTGCGGAGTCATCTTCGCCAGGGACGAAACCTTCACTGCCCCAGGCGATGCAGGGCTGAAACGACAAAGATCTGGACTTCGATTCTCGATGGGACAGGACGGAAGGGCAGCTTCAACCCGTCCAGCCCCTGCTGCAGCGGTGTGGGACAGCCTCGTTTCGGCTCAGGATCCAGCAGGCACCCGAACCAGGTACGTGGCGTGAAGCTCCAGGATTCGGATGTGGCCGGCCAAACGATCCATTCCCATGAAGGGCAACCGCAGCCTGGAAAACGAAAAAAGAAAGGGACCCCACTGCGAAAGTGGGGTCCCAGGACATCAGCTCATCCGATGGTGAGCGGCTGAAGCGCCTCAGGCCAGGGTGGCGAGGTTGATGCGCTTGCGAAGGCGACGGCTGAAGCCGAAGGCCACACCGGCGCCAAGGATCGGCAGGGGGCCAGGAACGCTATCACCCGTGATCTCCCTGACGATCTTCAGCTTCACGGCTGTATCGAAATCTGCGAAGCTGGCAGCTGGCTGCGTGAAGCCGTTGGCTGTCTGGACATTGTTTTCGTAGTAAGCGTCGAGGTTCGGGAAATCATTAGTGATAATGGGCAGGCCATTGATCTTGATGCCAAGCAAAGCGGCCGCATTTCTAGCGGCAATGACGGCTCCTGGATTAGCATTGACGTTTTCTTCGCCATCCCCAGAGACATCAATAAGACTCGCGCCGTCATAGTCATTGGCTTCCAATTCAGCCGCCGCCTTAGTGATTCCGCAAGAAATGCAGGTTTGGGAACCGAGTGAAAAATTCCTTGACATGGCGAAGATAGAAGCAGCGAACGCATTGGAATCAGCTGCGGTCTTCAGCAAGCTCCAGCCAACGGCAGGATTGGCAGCAATTGTGCTCCACTGGCCCAGGGCAACAGCGACACCATTCGGCTTGCTTTCGATGGCAGCGTGAACAGCTGCATCTTGAAAGGCCAAGACATAGCCAGTCTTTTGGAGGTCGAATTCGTTTGCATCAACGCTCCCGGAGACGTCCATGGAGAGGAACAGCTCCAGGTCGACGGGCGTCGGCGCCGCTGACGCCATCGAGGCGGACAGCAAGGTGGTGGTGGCCACCGCGGCAGAGGCCACGGCAGCTTTCATCCAGAGCGGACGGAAGGAAAAATTCATGGTTCAGCGGGAATTTTGGAAGGCCCGTCCAACTTTACACTCACCGATCCTTCACCTAGCCAATCTTAACATAGATTTTGCTTATTACTTCAGGGCTGCTGCGCTTCTGCACCCACTGGTCCATGGGCCTGTTGTGGTCCCGCATCTTGGGCTGATCAGAGTGTGTGGGGAGTTCAACCAGCAGCCCAGCGGCACCCAAAGGCCAGCGGCAGTTGCCGTCTGGAGCTCCAGGTCGCTGCCGTCTGCTGGCGTGCTGAGTGGCGTGGCCTTGGGTCAGGGCACGGTCGCCGTTGGAGATCGTGGGGATGGCTGCGGCCATGGCCGCCTGGAAGCCAATCCACCCGGGTCCACAGTTCTCGCCCCCTCAAAACCTGTAGGGGTATTGCGCCTGAAACGACCAAGCCAGCCTTTTGGCCAGCGGCACTGGCACAGGGTGGAAGGTCTGTTTTCGCCGCTAAACCGCCCTCAAGTGCCCCACTGCCAAGGGCGACCAGGTGGTGGCTGGATGACGGCAGGGCCTGGACAATGAACCAAGGCCCCAGCGTTGCTGAACCGGAGGGTGGCCGTTCGGCCGGGAACCCCTTCGAGTCGCCCCCCTAAGCCGCATGGGGCGGCGTGGGAGTACCCCCACTGCCCGCCTGGAAGGGAAGCACGAGGGTGGCCCAGTGGTCGGGTCGCTCGGGACGGCGGCGCCGGGCCCGGCGCACCCCGAAGGGCACCCGCACCACATTGGTGCCATCCACCCGCTGGCTGGCCTCCGGCAAACCGGGCACAAGGGCGCCCGGGCCCGACCCATCGCCTGAATTGTCGTTGCCGTTCATGAACCCCATGAAAATGAAAGGCGGTTGCCATCGCCGCGAAGGGATGGCACAGCAATGATGCGCCATGCCGGGGACAAAAGGTACCGGCGGAACACTCAGGCGGCCAGTTCGGAGATTGCCACTTCCTCGACGCTCGGGCAGGTGCAGACGAGGTTTCGATCGCCGAAGGCATTGTCGATGCGGGCGACCGCCGGCCAGAACTTGGCCTGCCGCTGACCCTCCCCGGCGGGGAAGGCGGCCTCGCTGCGGCTGTAGGCCCGATCCCAGTGGTCGGCGGTGACCGCCGCCAGGGTGTGGGGCGCCTGTTTGAGCGGGTTGTCGAGGGGGTCGGCGGCCCCCGTCTCGATCGCCCAGGCCTCGCGGCGGATCCCCTCCATCGCCGCACAGAAGCGGTCGATCTCCTGCAGCGATTCGCTCTCGGTGGGCTCCACCATCACCGTGCCGGCCACCGGCCAGCTGACAGTGGGGGCATGGAAGCCGTAGTCCATCAGCCGCTTGGCCAGATCGTCCACCTCCAGGCCGCAGCTGCGCTTGAGGGGCCGCAGATCGAGGATGCACTCATGGGCCACCCGGCCGCCCCGGCCGCGGTAAAGCACGGGGAAGTGGGGCTCGAGACGCTCGGCGATCAGGTTGGCCGCCAGCAGGGCCACCTGGCTGGCGGTGCGCAGGCCCGAGCCGCCCATCATGCGGATGTACATCCAGCTGATCGGCAGGATGCCCGCACTGCCCAGGGGCGCCGCCGACACCGGCCCGATGGCCTGGCTGCCTGCGGCGGCGGCCAGGGGATGGGAGGGCAGAAACGGCACCAGGTGGGCCGCCACGCCGATCGGGCCCACCCCGGGGCCGCCGCCGCCGTGGGGGATGCAGAAGGTCTTGTGGAGGTTGAGGTGGCAGACGTCGGCGCCGTAGAGCCCGGGCTTGCAGAGGCCCACCTGGGCGTTGAGGTTGGCCCCATCCAGATACACCTGGCCGCCGTGGTCGTGAACGACCTGGCAGATGCGGCGGATGCCCGTTTCGAACACCCCGTGGGTGGAGGGGTAGGTGACCATCAGGGCCGCCAGATCAGCGGCGTGGGCAGCCGCCTTCGCTTCCAGGTCGGCGATGTCGATGTTGCCCTGGGCGTCGCAGGCCACCGCCACCACCCGCATCCCAGCCATCACGGCGCTGGCGGGATTGGTGCCATGGGCGCTGGTGGGGATCAGGCACACCTGCCGGTGCCCCTCACCCCGGCTTCGGTGCCAGGCCCGGATCACCATCAGGCCGGCGTACTCCCCCTGGGAGCCGGCGTTCGGCTGCAGGGACACCCCCGCAAAGCCGGTGATCGCCCCCAGCCACGCCTCCAGGTCGGCCGCCAGGGCGGCGTAGCCCCCGGTCTGGTCGGCCGGGGCGAAGGGATGCATCTGGGCGAAGGCCGGCCAGCTCACCGGCGCCAGCTCGGCGGCGGCATTGAGCTTCATGGTGCAGCTGCCCAGGGGGATCATGCCGTGGACGAGCGACAGGTCCTTGCTCACCAGGCGCTGGATGTAGCGCAGCAGCTCCGTCTCGCTGCGGTAGCGATGGAACACCTCCTGGCTGAGCCAGGGGCGTTCCCGCCCGGGGACGCCCCCGAGCAACTCCGCCAGGGGCTTGCCCTGCAGGGCAACCAGGCCCGCCTGGAGGGCCGTGCGTGCCGCGGCGGCGGCGGCGGGGTCCGCTGCCAGGGCCTCCAGCAGGCTGGCCAGTTCCTCGGGCGTGGAAAGTTCATCGAGGCTGATGGCCAGGGCGGCCTCGCCGTCGTCGCCCCGGATCCCGCAGCGCAGGTTGAAGCCGGCGGCCACGGCCCGCTGGCGCAGGGCGGGGGCCGCAGCGGTGCGCAGCACCACGGTGTCGAAGGCGGCCCCGGGATCGGCCGCCAGCCCCAGGGCCGCCAGCCCCAGCACCAGCCCCTGACGCAGCACCAGAAGGCGACGGGCGATGGCTTCGAGGCCATCGGGGCCGTGGTGGACGGCATAGAAGCTCGCCATCACCGCGAGCAGCACCTGGGCTGTGCAGATGTTGCTGGTGGCCTTGTCGCGCCGGATGTGCTGCTCCCGGGTCTGGAGGGCCAGCCGCAGCGCCGGGTTCCCCTCCGCATCCTTCGACTGGCCCACCAGTCGGCCGGGGATCTGGCGCTTGAACTCCTCCCGGGTGGCGAAGAAGGCCGCGTGGGGACCACCGAACCCCATCGGCACCCCGAAGCGCTGCAGGCTTCCAACGGCGATGTCGGCGCCGAGCTCACCCACCGGGGCCAGGAGCGCCTGGGCCAGGGGATCCACCGCCACCGTGCTGATCACCGCGCCGGAGCGGGCCACCGCCAACAGCGGCGAGGGATCCCAGAGCCGGCCCTCGACCCCGGGCAGCTGCAGCAGCAGGCCGAACACGTCGTCGCCCAGCACCGGATCGGCAGCGGCGCTGAGGGCCTCGGCCTCGAACGTCTCGATCACGATCCCCAGGGGTTCGGCCCGGGTGTGGAGCACAGCGAGGGTCTGGGGCAGGACGGCCCGGTCGACGAGAAAGCGGCGGGCGCCGCGGCGCGCCGTGACCGCCGCCGCCATGGCCATCGCTTCGGCGGCGGCGGTGGCCTCATCCAGCAACGAGGCATTGGCGATGGGCAACCCTGTCAGCTCGCTGACCAGGGTCTGGAAATTGAGCAGGGCCTCCAGGCGGCCCTGGGCGATCTCCGCCTGGTAAGGGGTGTAGGCGGTGTACCAGCAGGGGTTTTCCAGCACGTGGCGCTGGATCAGGGCCGGCGTCGCCGTGCCGTGGTAACCGAGGCCGATCAGGCTGCGCAGCACCCGGTTGCGGGTGGCCAGCTCGGCCAGTTCGGCCAGGGCCTCCGCCTCCGGGCAGGGGAGCGGCAGGCCGATGTCGGCCTCGGCCGCCGTCAGCAGGATGTCGGCCGGAACCACCTCAGCCGCCAGCTGATCGAGGGACCCCAGGCCAAGCTCCGCCAGCATCCTGTGCTGATCTTCAGGATCCGGACCCAGATGCCGGACCAGGAAGGAGGCGGACACGGGCGTGCGGGGGTTGGTGGCGGGATCCTAAGGAATTCAGCCAGCCTGCACCTTGGCCCCGTAGGTGGCGGCATCCATCAGGGCCTCCAGTTCGTCCGGCGCGCTGAGCCGGACCAGCAGCAGCCAGCCTTCCCCATAGGGATCGTTTTGGAGCTCCTCGGGGCTGGCCAACACCGCCTCGTTGCGGGCCTCCACCGTGCCGCTCACGGGGGCCATCAGATCCTCCACCGCCTTGACGGATTCGACGCTGCCGAAACTCGTGCCCCGCTCCAGGGCGGCCCCCACCGCCGGCAGCTCGACAAAGACGATGTCGCCAAGTTGATCCACCGCAAAGGAACTGATGCCGAGGCGCACCAGGTCGCCCTCCGGGCGCACGTATTCATGGCTTTCGCAATAGCGGCAATCGTCGGGGAAGGAGTGCGCCAAGGCCGGTGGGGTGCGGAGGAGGCTGATTCAGTCTGCCTGCGCCATGGCCGTCAGGGCCCTCTCCAGGGCCAGGGCCACATGGCCGTGGTGGGTGCCGCCCTGGGCATAGAGCACATAGGGCTCCCGCAGCGGGCCGTCAGCGGAGAACTCGCTGGTGCTGCCGTCGATGAACGTGCCACCCGCCATGACCAGATCACTGGCATAGCCGGGCATGGGGGCCGGCACCGGATCCAGGTAGGCCCCCACCGGTGACACCTGCTGGAACGCGCGGCAGACGGCAATGAGCCGGTCGGGATGGCCGAGCCGCACCGCCTGGATCACATCGCTGCGCTCGGCGCCGGGGGCGGGGTTCACCGGATAACCGAGGCTGGCGAACACCTCGGCCACCAGCTCAGCTCCGATCAGGGCCTCGGCCACCATCTGGGGGGCCAGGAACAACCCCTGGAACAGCAGCCGGTGCTGATCGAACCCCGTGCCCCCCTCACTGCCGATGCCCGGGGCGGTGAGGCGGCAGCAGGCCATCTCCACCAACTCCCGGCGGCCGGCCACATAGCCCCCCGTCGGCGCGATGGTGCCGCCGAGGTTCTTGATCAGGGAGCCGGCGATCAGGTCGGCCCCCACGGCGGTGGGTTCCTGCTCCTGCACCAGCTCTCCGTAGCAGTTGTCGACGAAGCAGACGCAGTCCGGCCGCAGCGCCTTGACCCGTTCACACAGGCGCCCGATCGTGGCCACAGGCAAGGAGGGGCGCCAGCTGTAGCCGCAGCTGCGCTGGATCAGCACCATCCGGGTCGGGGGGGCCAGGGCGTCCTCCAGGCTCGCTTCGTCCACCTCTCCGGCCTCGGTGAGGGGCAGCTCGTCGTAGGTGATGCCGAACTCGGCCAGGGATCCCTGGCCCCGGCCCCGCAGCCCGATCACCTCCTCGAGGGTGTCGTAGGGCCGGCCGGTGAGCGCCAGCAGCCGGTCCCCGGGCCGCAGCACCCCGAACAGGGCGGCGGTGATGGCATGGGTGCCACTGACGAACTGGAGCCGCACGGCGGCGGCTTCGGCCTGCAGCACCCGGGCGAAGACCCGATCCAGCACCTCCCGGCCCAGGTCGCCGTGGCCGTAGCCGCTGACCGAGGCGAAGTGATGCACGCCGAGGCGTTCGGCGGCGAAGGCCTCCAGCACCCGCGCCAGGCGGGGCCGCACGGCGGCGGTGCGGCGGGCCGCCACCGGGGCGAGCCGCTCGAGGGCGGCGGCGACCGTATCGGCCTGGCCAGCCGCCTCGCCCGGGCCGGGACAAACCTGCTCCAAAGCCCTGGGGCCAGCAGGGATCACTCTGCCATCGCTGCCGTGGGTCAGGATGGGAGGCCGAGTCCCCGACCACACCCGCCCTTCCACCGGAGAACCGCTTGGTTGCACGATCCGAAGCCTTCCGATCAGGCCAGAGCGCGGAAACCGTGCGCGTCCCCCGGCAGGAACCCACCCACTCGCGCAAGAAAGCCCAGCTGCTGGCGGCCATGGAGGGACCCAGGCCGCCCCTGCCGGCAACCCAGCGCAAGTTCAAGAGCGGCACCACCGGCTTCATGCTGGCCATCCACGTGGGGGCTGTCTTCGCCCTGCTGCCCCGCTTCTGGAGCCTCCAGGGGGTGATCGTGCTGGCGGTCCTCTACTGGACCACGGTGCTGGGGGTGACCTTGGGGCTGCACCGTCTGGTGGCGCACCGGGGCTTCGAGGCCCCCCGCTGGGTGGAACGGCTGCTGGTGCTGATGGGCACCCTGGCCTGCCAGAGCGGCCCGATCGAGTGGGTGGGCCTGCACCGGCACCACCACCTCTTCTCCGACCAGCCCAACGACCACCACGACGCCGCCCGGGGTCTGTGGTGGGCCCACAGCGAGTGGATGCTGCACAAGATCCCTGCCCTCACCGAGATCCACCGCTTCACCGGCGACATGGAGAAGGATCCCTTCTACCGCTGGCTGGATCGCTGGTTCCTGCTGCTGCAGCTGCCCCTGGGGGCCGCCCTCTACTGGTACGGCAACTGGGCGGGAGTCCATGGCGGCGGCCTGGGGCTGGTGCTCTGGGGCATTCCCCTGCGCCTGGTGCTCGTCTATCACGTCACCTGGCTGGTGAACTCCGCCACCCACGCCTTCGGCTACCGCAACTTCGACTGCCCCGACCGCTCCCGCAACTGCTGGTGGGTGGCCCTGCTCACTTTCGGCGAGGGCTGGCACAACAACCACCACGCCTACCCCCACTCGGCCCGCCACGGGCTGCGCTGGTTCGAGTTCGACATCACCTGGCAGCACATCCGCGCCCTGCGGGCCCTGGGCCTGGCCAGGCGCGTCCGCATCGCCCCCGTGTTCGGCCACCGCGGCGACGCGCCCGCCAGCGCCTGATCAGCGCTGCGCTGGGTCG
>CALRQM020000058.1:0-18486 GCA_943370335.1 Bordetella parapertussis
GGGCCGCCAGGGCCTGGCGCACTTCCCCCTTGCCGCGGCCGAAGGGGGAGGCCGAGAGGTTGAGCAGCAGGTCGATCCGGCCCGGCACCAGGTCGGCGATCGGGTCCACCGCATCCGGCCAGCGGCTGCGCAGGTTCTCCTCCACCCACAGGTCCTCGCAGATGGTCAGGCCCAGCCGCCAGGAACGGCCACCGGCCTCCAGCTCCAGCACCGCCGCGGCGTCCCCGGGCAGGAAATAGCGGCGCTCATCGAAGACGTCGTAGGTGGGCAGCAGACGCTTGCGGCAGACATGGCGCCAGCCGCCCCGCTGCACCAGGGCCAGGGCGTTGTACAAGCCCGGCTGGCGCCGGCCAGCCGCCGGCTCGGCCACCCCCACCAGGAGCGCCAGACCGTCTGGGCAGGCTGCCGCCAGGGACGCAAGCACCCGCTCCTGCCGCTGGATCAGGGCAGGGCGCAACAGCAGGTCCCGGGGCGGGTAGCCCCACAGCGACAGCTCGGGGGTGAGCACCAGGTCGGCCCCGCCGGAGTGGGCCCGCTCGGCGGCCGCCAGGATCCTCTGGCCGTTGCCCTCCAGGTCGCCCACCAGGGGATTGAGCTGGGCCAGGGCGAGGCACATCAGGGCTCGGAGAGGCCGTAGAGATTGTGCTGCAGCAGCACGGGCCAGAGTTCGGACGGTACCTGGGCCGGGTCGGGCCGCTCCCGGATCCGGGAGCTGGCGCTGGGCGGAATCGCCAGGGGCAGCAGGTCGAGGGTGGCCCCCAGGCCCTGCAGCCGTTCCAGATCCGCCGGCTGCAGCGGCCAGCCCTCCCGGCGGGCGATGCCGAGCCGGCAGCTCCGCAGCAGCGCGTCGGCCCGCTTCCAGCGGGGAATCTGGCCGGCCAGGTCGCTGCCCACCACGAATACCAGCTCCCGCTGGGGCCAGCGGGCCCGTGCCCGCTCCAGCGTCTCCACGGCCCAGGGGCTGCTGAGCTCGGGCTCCAGGCTGAGGCGGGGGTCGTCGATGGCGCCCACCAGGGCGGCCAGCAGGGCGGTGCGCAGCTCCAGGGGGGCGCCGTGCTGCTTGAGGGGGTTGTCGCTGGCCCAGGTGACCACCGCAGGGAACAGGCCCAGCAACCCCTCCAGCAGGGCCCGGTGGCCACGGGTGGGGGGATCGGCGCTGGTGCCGAACAGGGCGAGACGGGTCAACGGGACGTCAGGGCTGGCGGGCGTCACGGCTGGAGACCGCCGCCGGCGGTCTGCTCCCCCCCCTCCTGCTGCCACTCGCCCAGCCAACGGCGGGTTTCCGGATCCTGCCGCACCAGCCGGCGCAGCAGGGCCCCCGGCTGGCCGGCGGCGGTGGTGCTGCGCAGCAGCTCGGCGGCCGCCAGCCGGCCCGTGCGCCGGGTGGTGTGGACCGCCAGCGCCGCCTGGGCCAGGGCCACCGGGGCCGCCGGCGCCAGGCTCAGCCCACCGCTCAGGGGCGCCGCCAGCAGCAACAGCTGGCGCAGGCCGCCCAGCAGAAGCTGCAGGCCCAGCTGGGCTCCCCCCAGCAGGGCGTTGTGGCCACTGAGACGGGTGAGCAGGGCACGGGCCCCGCCGCGGGTCATGGGCAGGCCGTAGAGCTGGCAGAGCTGGATCACCAGGGCGCTGTCGCAGGCCAGGCCGCCGGCCAGATCGAGCAGCAGCAGGGGGTTGGCCGCCACCCCCGTGGCCTTGAGGGCCGCGAAGCGGCCGATCAGGCCCTGGGCCTGGCGGCGACCGTGGCGCAGCCGGCAGCGGTGCAGGGCCTGGCTGAAGCGGTCGGCGGCCCGCAGGGCATTGAGGGCCAGCAGCAGCTCCCCGTGGCGCTCCAGCAGGCCGGTGAGCTCCCGGCGCAGCGGCTCCACCCGGGGAGGCGCCGGCTCGCTGCGCACCCGGCCGTCGGCCCGCAGCCGGGCCGCTCGGGGGGCGGCCGCCACGGCCAAGGGGCGAAGGTTGCGGGCCCCCGCCGGCAGGCGCCGGCCGATGCTGGCCAGCAGGGCGTCGCGCTCGGCCTCCGGCCAGCAGTCGCTGCGGTTAAGCACCAGCAGCAGGGGCTTGCCGGAGGCCAGCAGGTCGTCGAGGGCCTCGGCGTCCATCACGGTGAGATCGCTGTCGATCACCAGCAGCACCAGGTCGGCGCCCACCGCTACCCGGGCCGCCAGCCGGGAACGGGCGGCGGCGGCGATCTCATCGATTCCGGGGGTGTCCACCAGGTCGACCCCCTCCAGGCCGGCCAGGGGCTGGCCCCAGGCCTGCTGCTGCTGGCGGCGGGTGCAACCGTGGGCCACGTCGGTGGTGAAGTGCTCCTCCCCGAGCAGGGCATTCAGCAGGCTCGACTTGCCCACCCCCACCCGGCCGAACACGGCCACCCGTGGCCGACGGCGCCGCAGACGGTCCAGCTGGCGGTCGAGGCTGGCCAGTTCCGGCGCCAGGGCCGCCTGCTCCCGGCCGCTGAGCACCAATCCCGATCGCCAGCGGGCCAGCAGCTGCCGGCAGCGCTCGGCGGCGGAGGGAGCCTCCAGGGGGGGCGTTGCCACCGCCGTCATGGCGTGGTCTCCGCGGCGGAGGCGGGCCGGCGCCACCAGCCCGCCAGCACCGCCAACACCGCCTCGGGCCCGATCACCCCCACGAAACCGCCGAATTCATCGACCACCACCCGCACCCTGGAACCGTTGCGGCGGAAGCTGGTGAGCAGCCGGTCGGCCCGGATCATCTCCGGCACGAACTCCACCGGCTCGCAGAGATCGGCGGCCTGGCTGCCCCCCCTGCCCTCCACCAGGGCCGCGAGCAGCTGCTCCCGGCTGGCCACGCCCAGCACCTCGTCCACCTCCTCCCCCAGCACCACCCACCAGGCGGTGGCATGCCGCAGCAGGGTGGAGCGCTGCTCATCGAGGCTCTGGTGGCCCGCCAGGGTGGGGGCCGACACCCGCGGCAGCATCAGGTCGCGGGCGGTGAGGTCGTTGAGCTGGAACACCTTGGCGATCATGGCGGCTTCGTCGGCCTCGATCTGGCCCTTCTGGGATCCCAGCCGGGCCAGCAGCCGGATTTCCTCCTCGTCGGTGCTGATCTCGTTCTGGGCGGTGATGGCCGGCAGGATCCGCTCCAGCAGCAGCACCAGGGGCAGCATCAGCCGGGTGAACACCCCCAGGGCAGGGGCACTGGCCAGGGCCACCGGCAGGGCCAGCTTGCTGCCGATCGCCTTGGGCAGGATCTCCCCCAGCAGGATCACCAGCACGGTGAGCCCAACGGAGAACAGGGGCAAGGCCAGCCCCTTGACGCCCTGGCGGACGAACACGGCGCTGGCGAAGCCGCCCACCATCAGGCTGCCGAAGATGTTGAAGACGTTGTTGGCGATCACCAGCACCGCCAGGGTGCGGCCCAGCCGCAGCCGCAGGGCCTCCAGCCGCCGGGCCCCCGGCACCGGCCGGGTGCGGCTGGCCAGCTCATGCACCTTCACCGGATTGACGGTGAGCAGGGCCGCCTCCACCCCCGAACTGATGAACGAACCCACCAGCATCACCACCACCGCCAGCACCAGGAGCAGGAGATCGTTCATCCGCGGGTGATGGAAACAGTGGAGGGCGGCACGCGCAGGTTCGGGGGGATCACGTGTATTTAATCGGCTGTGCCATCTTCTCGCTGTACATCCCTTCACCGCGATGCCGCCGACCCCCCCGATCGACGCCGCCCTGCTGGCCCGCCGTCGCCAGCGGTTCCTGCAGCAGCTGGGCGGCGTGGCCGCGGTGATCCCGGGGGCGGCGCTGGTGACCCACCACGCCGACGTTGAGCATGCCTTCCGCCAGAACAGCGACTTCTGGTACCTCACCGGCTTCGATGAGCCCGGTGCCGTGGCGCTGTTCCTGCCCCACCGGCCCGACAACCCCTTCGTGCTGTTCGTGGAGGCGAAGGATCCCGGTGCCGAGGTGTGGAACGGCTTCCGCTGGGGTTGCGAGGGGGCCGTCACCAGCTTCGGCGCCGATCTGGCCCACCCCCGCAGTGAACTGGCCGAGCGGCTGCCGGACTATCTCGACGGCGCCGAGGGGATCGCCTTCCGGGTGGGCCGCCATCCCCAGGTGGAGCCCCTGGTGCTCACCGCCTGGGGGCGCCAGCTGGATCGGGCCCCCCGCAGCGGCAAGGCCGCCCTGGGGCTGGTGGCCCCCTGCCCGCTGCTGCACGAGCTCCGGCTGCGCAAGGAGCCCCAGGAGCTGGCCCGGTTGCGGGAGGCCGCCCGCATCTCCGCCGAGGCCCACGAACTGGCCCGGCGGGTGGTGCGGCCCGGCCTGGGCGAGCGGCAGGTGCAGGCGGTGATCGAGCAGCACTTTCTTGAGCAGGGGGCCCGCGGCCCGGCCTACGGCTCGATCGTGGCCGGTGGCGACAACGCCTGCGTCCTCCACTACACCGCCAATGCCGATGTACTGCGGGACGGCGACCTGCTGCTGATCGATGCCGGCTGCAGCCTCGACGACTACTACAACGGCGACATCACCCGCACCTTCCCCGTCAACGGGCGCTTCAGCGGCGAGCAACGGGCCCTCTACGAGCTGGTGCTGACCGCCCAGGAGGCGGCCGTGGCGGCGGTGGCCCCCGGCCAGACCGCCGAGGGGGTGCACGACACCGCCGTGCGGGTGCTGGTGGAAGGACTGGTGGAGCTGGGCCTGCTCAGCGGCGCCGTGGACGGCCTGATCGAGCAGGGGGCCTACCGCCACCTCTACATGCACCGCACCGGCCACTGGCTCGGCCTCGATGTCCACGATGTGGGGGCCTACCGGCTGGGCGAACACCATGTGGCCCTCGAGCCGGGCATGGTGCTCACCGTGGAGCCCGGGCTCTACGTGAGCGACCGGCTGGCGGTGCCCGAGGGCCAGCCCGCCATCGCGGAGCGGTGGAAGGGCATCGGCATCCGCATCGAGGACGACGTGGCGGTGAGCGACCACGGCCATGAGGTGCTCACGGCCTCCGCCCTCAAGGCGCCGGCGGCGATGGAGCGCTGAACAGCTCCAGCACCTGGCCGGTGGAAACCAGGACACGGTCGGCCCCCGCCTGGAGCAACTGCGCTTCATAGCGCAGGCGCTCGGCCTGCCGTCCTGGCCCATGCAGGTGGGGGGGGGCCACCGCCAGGGCCTCGAAACGCTGGCCGGGCACCCGGGAGCGGGCCCGGCGCACCGTCTCCACATCGGCCACCGTGTCGCCGAGGTAGGCCACGGGCGGGGCGCCGGCACCCAGGGGCACCCCCGCCAGGCGGGCCGCCAGGGCCAGCAGGCCGGCGGGGTCGGGCTTGTCGGGGGCCTCGCCCATGGCGATCAGGGGTGGCGCCACCAGGCCCAGCCGCTGCTCCAGCACGAAGCGGGCGGACGGGGGCTCGGCGCCACTGACGAAGCCCCAGGCGATCCCCCGGTCGCTGAGGGCGGCGAAGAACGGCCCATCCACCAGCAGGGGCTCGCTGCCGATGAAGCCGCGCCAGAGGCCGGGATCCCCGTCCGGATCGCCGCCGAAGTAGTGGCCACTGAACACCGCCACCAGCTCCTCCCAGGCGGGCAGGGGGGCCATGCCGCGGCGGCGCAGCAGCTCCATCGAGGCCTGCCAGTCGTTGTTCCAGCGGCCTTCGCCCTTGAGGGCGTCAATGGCGGCGGGCTCCGGAGCCCAGCCGCTGAACTGCCGCACGGTTTCGACGATGGCGCGCCGGTAGCTGCCGCCCACATCCCTGATCACGCCGTCGATATCGAAGAGCAGGACGGCGCGGGGGGCGGCGGGGGCGGCCAGGGGGGTTGCAGCGAATCGGCTGGTAAGTTAATCGTTTGCTAGTTCTCCTTGAGCGCCGAAACCGTGACAGCCCCTGAGAGTGCCGAGGCCGCTGCCATCAGCGCCGTACCCGCGGCCATCGCCGCCGACACCACCGAGGGTCGTCCGGTGCTGCGCGGCGGCAGTGCCGCCCTGGCCACCGCCACCATCGACGAGGACGGGGTGCCGTCCGGCTATACCCCCAAGGCCGATGAGGGCCGCTTCCTGGTGAAGATCCTCTGGCTGCCCGACAACGTCGCCCTGGCGGTGGACCAGATCGTTGGTGGCGGCCCCAGCCCGCTCACCGCCTACTTCTTCTGGCCCCGGGAAGACGCCTGGGAAACCCTCAAGGGTGAGCTCGAGGCCAAGAGCTGGATCACCGACAACGAGCGGGTCGAGATCCTCAACAAGGCCACCGAGGTGATCAACTACTGGCAGGAGGAAGGGCGCGGCAAGTCCCTCGATGAGGCCAAGCTCAAGTTCCCCGACGTCACCTTCTGCGGGACCGCCTGAGTCCCGAGTGCCCTGGGCGGTTCAGTCGCCCAGGGCATCGCGTTCGAACTGTTCGGCGGCCGCTGCGGCGTCCGGGCTGGTGAATAGCGCCTGGGCAATGGCCGGACTGATCGTGTGGTTGGCCAGGCCGGCGGCGGCCAACCGAGCCAGATCCCCCGGCTGCCGCAGGCTGGCCACCAGCAGGCGGGTGCTGGAGCCGACCCCGTCGAGAGCCCGCTGCATGGCGATCAGTTCGCCATGGCCGTCGCGGCCGAGATCGCCGATGCGCCCCAGGTAGGCGGCGATGCCATCGGCCCCGAGGGCGGCGGCCACCAGCACCTGGGCCACTTCGTAGCAGGCGGTGAAGGTGACGGGCACCCCTGCGGTGATCAGCTGGCGCGCCACCTCGGCCCCGCCCCGGGTGATCGGCACCTTGACGAACACCCGCTGGGGATCGAGGGCCGCCAGGGCCCGGCCGGTGGCCAGCTGCTGCTCCCCATCGGCGCCCCAGGTCTGCAGATGCAGCTCGCGGCAGCCCAGGGCCGCGGCCCGTTGACTCAACCGCCCCAGGTGGTCAAGGCTGCAGGGCTGGCCGGCCCGCCGCAACAGGGTCGGGTTGGTGGTGACGCCCTGGAACAGGCCACTGGGCAGCCAGCGCTCCCACTCCAGGGGATCGGCGCAATCGAGCAGCAGACGCAGGGCCATGGGGGTCAGGGGGGGGTGGTGGCCGGGGTGAGGGCCCATTGGCGGCTGAGGGCCTTGAGCAGGGCCGGACAGGCGCCGAGGGCCTGAAGGGGGCGGTGGGGTTGGGCCCCAGCAGGTTTGGGCGCTGGGGATGGGGCGTTGGGACGTTGGTCCGCAGGCAGATCCGCTGCGATCAGTGCGGCCAGGGGATCGGTGGCGGCCGCCGCTTTCAGTTGGCCTGGATCCTGCCGGCCCTGGCGCAGGGCGACGAACAGGTCGCGGCGGCGGCGCAGCTCCAGCGGAAGGGTGGCCGGCTGGCTGCAGAGACGCTCCACCTCGGCCAGGGCGGCCCGCAGCCCGGGGGAGGTGGGCGCCGCCTGCGGCTGGGGCTGGGTTCTGGGCCAGACCAGGGCCAGCCAGCCCGCGCCGGCGGCTGCCAGGGCCAGGCCGATGGCCACCGCCCGGCCGATGGCCGGACGCTGCCGCCGGGGAGGAGAGGCCCGGGCGATCGGCGGCGGGGAGGGCGGCGGGCCATGGGTTTCCGTCGACAGAGCTTCCGGTGGCGGCGCCGGCGCCGGCCCCTCCCCAAGCGCTCCGGCGCGCCCGATGGCCACGCTCACGTCGTCGCCACTGCCCTCGCGGCTGATCCGATCCAGCGCCTCCGGCAGGATGGCGGCCCCCTCGCCACCGCTGCGGGCCAGCCAGGCCGTCAGGGTGAGGAAGTCGCCGTCGGTGGCGCAGGACTTGCGGATGCCGTCGGTGCAGAGCACCAGGGCGAAGTCACGCTCCTCGGGCACCAGGGGATGCAGGGCCGCCCGGCGGGCGAACAGGGACGCCGCCTGGGGCTGGCAGAGGCTGCAGGTGGCCTCGCCGAGGGCCATGGGTTCATTCTCCTCCTCCAGCAACCGGGCATGGCCGTCCGCCTCCACCAGCACCAGATCCCAGTCGCCGAGGCCCGTATGGCCCCACCAGCGGGTCGTCATCACCACCAGGCCCAGGGTGCTGCCATAGAGCAGGGGCTCGAAGTCGCCCTCGCCGGGATCGCTCTGCCAGTGGGCCTGCACGGCCTCCAGCCAGCGGCGCTGAACCACCTCGGGCAGGTCAAGGGCCAACCAGCGGCTCCAGGCCCCCTCCCCGTCCCCCGGGGGCGCGGAGGCCAGGACCGCGCTCGCCACGGCCAGGGCCGTCTCGCAGGCCAGGCGACTGCCCACCTCGCTGCGCCGGTAGCGACGCCCGCCGTGGCCATCGGCCACCGCCATCAGCATCACGGGCTGGCCATCGGCGTCGCGCAGCTCGCGGCAGAGCACGGCGTCCTGACAGGGGCGGCCGGCCCTGAGGTGGGCGGCACCGGCCCTGCTGGCAGCGATCGGCGCCGCCCAGCGGTTCACCACACCAGGGGCCCGACGTCGTCGGTGGGATCCAGCACGGTGGGAGGCAGATCCGGCAGGGGGATGTTGCCCGCTGCCGGATCCAGGGGCGTCTCGCTCACCCGGCTCGCCGGCATCGAGGCGGCCCCCACCACCGCCGTGGAGGCCCACTGGATGTACTGGGCCAGGGAGGTGGCGTTGCTGGCCTGCAGGGGGCGGCGGGGCGAGCGGCCCGCCGTCGCCGGTTCCGTGCCGATGAAGCGCTGCAGCACCTCCAGGTCGGCGTCGTGGCCCAGGGCGATGGCCAGGCGCACCGCCTTCTGGGCCCAGGGCACCCGCAGCAGGGCCTCGAGGCCGGCGGCGAAATCATCGGTGGGCTGGCCGTCGGAGATCAGCACCAGCACCGGAGGCAGGGCGCGCACCTCCATTGGCGGGGTCTGCAGGGCCGCCGCCACCAGCTTCAGGGCCTCCCCCATGGCCGTGATGCCGCCGGCCTGCAGGTCCTGCCATTCCAGCTGGTCCACCGGCGTGGGGGTCTCGATGTGCCAGGCGGCGTGGTCGGCGAAGCTCACGGCCCGCACCAGTACCCGCGCTTCCGGGTTGTCCCGGGCCACCGCCGCCATACCCGGCAGCGACTGGCGGATGGCCTGGTTGAGGGCCTGCATCTTGCCCGACGCCGCCATCGAACCGGAGCAGTCGCAGAGGTAGAGGAAGTGGAGCGGCCGGTTGGCCAGCTTGACGTCAGGAAACGGCATGGATCAGGCGGCAGGGGATGGCCGGGTGGGGCGCTGCACGGCGATCGGACCCTCCGGGGTCTGGATCCGGTCGAGTGCGGCGAGGCTACAGCTCTCGCCAGGCTGCACCGGCTGGACGCGGCCGTCGTGGGTCTCGGCGCTCCAGGTGGCCGCCGAGAGGTTGCGCAGCCCCAGCCGCCTGTGGTCCTGGGGATGAACCACCACCCGGGCCAGCGGCCGGCGCAGATCCTCCCCCGCCAGGGCATCGAAGTGGTGGGGTTGCAGCTCGTTGTCGGACGCCGCCAGCACGGCCCCACGGGCCAGCAGCAGCGTGATCGGCTCCGGCAGGGGGGCGCCGCAGCTCCAGCACAGCGCCGGGGCACCGTTGGCCTGGAAGTTTTCCTGGCCGCAGGCGGGGCAGAGGGCACGGCGGTCGAGGGTGCGGGCCAGCTCCTGCTTCCACTGGCCGGTGAGGGCCCGGCGTGAGGGCTGTTTCATGCCGCGGCAGAAGGTCTGCTCAAACAGCGCCTGGAGGGGGCGGGGGTAGATGGGCCAGGTGATCAGGGCGGCCGCATGCTCGATCGGGTCGGGCCGGTTGCGGTCGTCCACCGGATCGAAGATGAACACCGGATCCTCACCGCAAAGCCGCCGGCGGGCTGGCTCATCGAGGCAGCGGATCGCCAGCTCCATCTGGCCCTTGAGCGGATCGTGGCGGGTGAGCAGCCGGAACAGCAGCACCGCCAGGGAAAAGAGGTCGCTGTCGGCGCCCGGCCGGGCCTGGCCCAGCAGCACCTCCGGGGCCATGAAGCCCGGGGTGCCCAGCACCGCGCCATGGTCGGCGCCATCCACCGCCACGTTGTCGTTGTCGCAGATGAGGATGCCGCCGCTGCCGGGCTCCAGGAAGAGGTTGCCCAGCGAGACATCCTTGTAGCAAAGGCCCGCCAGGTGCAGGGCATGGAAGGCGTCGGCGAGGCCGAAGCAGGCGCGCAACACCTGGCGCAGGCCGATCGGCAGCCGGCCGGCGGCATGCTCGCAGGCCCCCACGTAGGCGGGCGGCCGCAGGGGCATCAGGTAGCCGAAGCTCTCCTCGCGGAGGCGGATCAGGGGGCGGCTGGCGGGGCTGGCCCGCAGCAGGGCGATCGGCCAGAGGAAATCCGCATTCGGGGCGGTGGCCCGGATGCTCGCCGCCAGGCGCCGCTCCAGGCCCCCGTCACGGGCGATGCAGGCCGGCAGGTACCACTTCAGGGCCAGCCGCTCCCCCTCCAGGTCCACCTCGTACACCTGGCCCTGGGTGCCGCCCCCGAGGCCCCGGATGATCTGGAGCGGGGCCGCCAGGCCCTCAAAGCCCAGGCTGGCGCCCTCCGGCAGGATCCAGCTCATGGCCGCCGCCCCGCCGCCGGGGCCGGCCCCATGGCCTTGCGGATGCCGTTGCGGTGGGCCAGGGCCGTCTCCAGGCTGTCGAAGCGATGGCGGTAGGCCAGGCCGTCCTGCAGCGTCACCTCCAGCAGATGCTCCCAGCGGGAGCCCAGCAGGATCCAGCCCGCCAGCGCCCCCAGCTGCAGGGGCCAGAACAGCCAGGGGAAGGGGAGCAGCAACAGGCCACCCAGGCAAAGGAGCAGCCACCAGCTGAAGGCCTGGGGATGGCGACGCCGGCTGCACACGTAGGCCGAGCGGATCCGATCCAGGGGCAGGGAGCGGCCGGCGAAATCCAGCTGGCCGGCGGCCGGCGGGGCCACCACCGGAGCCGCGGGGCGGCCACTGGCGGAGGCGCGGAACAGCAGCACCGGCCCGTTCAGGCCCAGCCGGATCTCGTCGCCGTCCGAGAGGGGCCGGCAGTCCCGCAGCCGGGCGCCTTCGAGGTAGGTGCCGTTGGCGCTGCCCAGGTCGCAGAGCAGCCACTGGTCCGCCCGTGTTCGCGAGACCCGCACCAGGGCGTGGTGGCGGGAGACGCCCTGGGCCTGGCCCAGGCAGAGGCCGCTCGCCGGATCGCGACCGATCGAGAGGGGCGTGCGGGGATCCAGCGGCACGCTGCGGCCGGGATCGTCCCGCAGCAGCAGCCGGGGGTGGGAGCTCATCGGGGGTCCTCACCGGCCCTGGGACGGCGGCCCAGGCGCCGGTCGGCCAGGAACCGGCCCCACCAGCCCATCGGTTCCCCCTCCCGCCAGGGAATCACCCGCCCGGGGAACAGCAGGGCCGAGGTCGCCAGGGCCAGGGCCACCAGCAGCAGGATCAGCAGCACCCAGCCAGGGATCGCCCCCACCCAGGTGGCGGCAAAGGTGGCCCGCACTGCGTACACCCCGATGGTCAGGGCGGTCCAGATGCGGAAGGGTGCCCATGGATCCCGGCGTTGCTCCACCTGGCCGGCCGCTCCGATCGCTGCGGGTAGCGTATGGGAGCAAGGCAGACGGGCCGCGGATGGTGGGGACGACGGAGCAGGCGTCGCCTGGCGACATCACTGCCCCTGGCAGCCCCCCTGGCACCGAACCGCCCACCGCACCCACTCCCGCCACGGGTTGGCTCCGCCTCTGGCAGGCCCTCGGCCGCCCCGCTCTGGATGGCGGCCGTCGCCGGGCCGTGGCCAAGGCCCTGGGGGAACTGAACCACCACGGCGCCTGGCTGGAACTCTGGATCGGCGGCCAGTGCCGCCGGCGTGTGGCGCTGGAGGGCGGCCGCTACCGCATCGGCCGGGATCCCCTCTGCGAGCTGCAGGCCGACGCCACCGGCGTCAGCCGGGTGCACGCGATCGTGGAGCAGGAGCGCCCCGGCGACCGGGACTATGTCGGCGAGGATTTCGGCTCCGCCAACGGTCTGTTTCACCGCGATCGTCGCATCCGCGCCATTCACCTGCGGGACGGGGACCGGCTGCAGCTCGGCTCGCCGCTGAAGGGGGAGGCGCCGACCCTGGTGTACCGCCATCCCCGCAGCCCCCTGGGGCAGCTGCTGCACTGGGGGGCCATCGGCGCCCTCGTCGGTTCGGGCGTGGCCCTGGGGGGCCTGTTGCTGGCCACCACCGTCTCCGGTGGCTCCTCGATCCGGTCGGTCAGCGGGCCTGTGAAGGTGTTCTCCACCGATGGGCGCCAGATCGATGCGGCCGAGGGCTCCTCGACGGCCCTGCCCAGCCTGGCCGACTACCCCCTGCACCTGCGCCAGGCCCTGATCGCCTCGGAGGACTCCCGCTTCGGCTGGAACAGTGGCATCGACCTGTTCGGCACGCTGCGCTCCCTGGTGCAAGGCACCGGCGGCGGCAGCGGACTGGCCCAGCAGGTGGCCCGCATGGTCTACCCGGCCGTTGGCACCGATGTGTCGGTGGCCCGCAAGCTGCGGGAGCTGTGGGTGGCCTGGCAGCTGGAGGCGGGCTTCAGCAAGAACCGCATCCTCAAGATGTACCTCGACCGGGCATACCTGGGCCTGGGGGCCGAAGGGTTCGAGCAGGCGGCCCAGCTCTATTTCCGCAAGTCGGCCAGCGCCCTGGACGTGGCGGAGTCGGCGTTCCTGGTGGGCCTGCTGCCGAGCCCCAACAGCTACAGCCCCTGCAACCGGGAGAACCCCACCTGGGGCAGGGAGCGCCGCGACCTGGTGCTGGGGCGGATGCACGCCGAGGGCTACCTCTCCGACCAGGCGCTGATCGACGCCCGCCGCCGACCGCTCAACATCGATCCCTCCGCCTGCGGCGCGTCCACCTACTCCAGCTATCCCTTCTTCAGCGACTACGTGATCGGCGAGCTGGAGGGGCGACGCTTCGCCCTCGACCTCAGCAGTGCGGAGGCCCGGGGCAACTACGCGGTGATCAGCAGCATCGATCCCCGCCTGCAGGCCATCGCCCAGAAGCAGCTGAAGGCCTTCCTGGAGGGGCCGGGGGGCCGGGCCGGGCTCACCCAGGGCGCCCTGATCTCGATCGACTACGGCACCGGGGCGATCCTGGCCTACGTCGGCGGCGGCGATTACAGCCGCTCGAGCTTTGACCGGGTGCAGGCCCTGCGCCAGCCCGGATCCACCTTCAAGCTGTTCTCCTTCCTGGCGGCCCTGGAGGCCGGCGTCAAACCCGGCGATGCCGTCTCCTGCGCCCCCCTGGCCTACGTGGCCGGCTGCCGCGGCGGCAGTGGCAGCACCAGTGTGGCGGCGGGCTTCGCCAGCTCCGAGAACGTGGTGGCCCTGCGGCTGGCCCAGCAGGCCGGCCTGAACAAGGTGGTGGCCAAAGCCCGCCAGCTGGGCATCAGCACGCCGATGGAGGAGAGCTTCTCGATGGTGCTGGGGGGCAAGGAGACCTACCTCTATGAGCTGGCGGGGGCCTATGCCGTGGTGGCGAACGGCGGTCGCTCGGTGCCCCTGCACGGGGTGAAACGCATCTACGACCTGGGCATCTGCGGCTCGGTGCGGTCCCTGGCCGACTGCCCCCCCGGCGGCGTCACCACGCCGGTGGGCGAGCTGCCACGCCAACTGATCGAACCGGCGGTCGCCGCCGAAATGGATGCCCTGCTGCGGCAGGTGGTGAGCGGTGGCACCGGCGGCGCCGCGGCCGTGGTCGCCGATGCCCGCGGCAAGACCGGCACCACCGACAACGGCGTCGATGTGCTGTTCGTGGGCTACTCCCCCTCCAGCCGCATCCTCACCGGCATCTGGATGGGCAACGACGACAACCGCCCCGCCCAGGCCGCCTCCGGCGCCCTGGTGGCCCAGTTGTGGGGGCAATACATGCGCGCCCTGGCGAGCTGAGGCCCAGCTTCAGCCCAGCCAGCCCAGGCCCCTGGCCAGTTCCTGGGCGCGGGTGACCAGGGCCCAGGCCGTTCCCAGCACGGTCCCCCACCACCAGGGGCTGCTCCAGAGCCGGGCCTTGGGGCTGCTGCTGTCCTCGGGATCGCGGCGGGGCAGCTGCCAGCCCAGCTGGACGGCCCCAAAAATCACCAGCAGCACCCAGGCGGGGATCTCCACCGGCCCCACCACGAAGGGGTGGGCCTTCCAGTGCAGGAGGCTGAGGGCCGAAGCCAGGGCGATCAGCGCGGCGATCGGCCCGGAGGCACCGTCCCACTGCCGCAGCACCCGGGCCCGGCGGGCCACCAGCACCGCCGGTGCCGTGGTGGCCAGGGCGGTGAGCGCGTAGCGCAGCAGCAGGGAGGACAGGGGCAGCGTTGAGCCCCCCAGCACAATCGCCAGCATCACCAGGTTGAGCAGGGCCTCGCGGTTGGCCGCATGAATCCAGGGGGCGGTGATCCAGCACCAGGCACGGCGAGGGTCACCGCTGGCCTCCAGGGCCAGGGGCCAGCGGCGGCGCAGGACCCGCAGCGGGCCGAGGGCCAGGGCCTGCAGCAGGGCCAGGGCCACCACGAGCACCAGGCCGCTGCCCCAGTGCCAGGAATCGAAGAACCACTGGTCGAGCTCCCCGCCGGCCCAGAACAGCACCGGCGCCGAGGCGGCGGCCAGGGCCAGACCGGGACCGAGGGGCCGCAGGCTCTGCCGCCAGGTCAGGGGGGCACGCCCTGAGAGGGCAAGGTCAGCGCCAGCGGCCATGGCCTCGCCCGTGGGTCGCGCCGGAGCCACGCCGGAGCAGGCCTCCAGCAGGTCGAGCAGCTCGGCCAGTACCCTCGGCGCGTAGATCCCGGCCAGATGCTGGCTGAGGGCCGTGACGGCACTGCGCTGGGGGCCACCCTGCAGCTGCAGCACCCTCAGCAGCAAAGGCTGGGTGGCCAGATCACGCACGGGTCCGCGCAGGCTCTCTTCCGCCCCAAGGGCGTCGATCAGCCGGTTGGCCAGGGCCTGGGGGTTATCCAGGCTGACGGAGCCGGTGGCGATCCACTGGCGCAGGTGCAGACCGAGTTCCCGACCCTTGCCCATGGCCGCCGCAGCCTCCCGGCCCGCAGGAGAACTCAGGCGGCCTTGCTGGCCTGAAGACGGGCGCGGGCGCGGGCCAGGGCCTGCTGGGCCTTGACTTTCTCAGGGCTGGGGTCGGAGCCTTCCAGGGCCGAAGCGGCCTGCTGGGCCGCCTCGAAATCGCTCTGGGCGGCGGTGGCGTCGATGCTGCTGCCCAGTTCGGCACCGTTGACGAGGACGGTGACCTCATTGGCCACCACCTCGGCGAAACCACCCATCAGGGCGATCGACTGCCAGTTGGCCCCCTCCCGCACCCGCAGCACGCCACTGTCGAGGGCAGTGAGCATGGAGACGTGGCCGGTGAGGATGCCGAGCTGGCCGGTGGTGCCGGGCAGGATCACTTCGTCGGCGGTGCCGTCGAAGACGCTCTGATCGGGGGCGAGGACGCGCAGGGTGAGGGTCATGGAGAAGATTCCCGGATCAGGACTTGGCTGCGGCGAGGATCTTGGCGGCCTTGGCCCTCACCTGGTCGATGTTGCCCACCAGATAGAAGGCGGCTTCGGGCAGGTCGTCGAGTTCACCGGCCAGGATCATGTTGAAGCCCTTGATGGTGTCGTCGAGCTTCACGTATTCGCCGGACTGACCGGTGAAGATCTCGGCCACGAAGAACGGCTGGGAGAGGAACTTCTCGATCTTGCGGGCCCGGTCCACCGTGCGGCGGTCGTCCTCGGAGAGCTCGTCCAGACCCAGGATCGCGATGATGTCCTGGAGTTCCTTGTAGCGCTGCAGGGTGGACTGCACGGCGCGGGCGGTGCGGTAGTGCTCATCACCCACCACGGCGGGCTGAAGCATGGTGCTGGTGGAATCGAGGGGATCCACCGCCGGGTAGATGCCCTTGGAGGCCAGACCGCGGCTGAGCACGGTGGTGGCGTCGAGGTGGGCGAAGGTGGTGGCGGGTGCCGGGTCGGTGAGGTCGTCAGCGGGAACGTAAACAGCCTGGATCGAGGTGATCGAGCCTTCCAGGGTCGAGGTGATGCGCTCCTGCAGTTCACCCACGTCGGTGCCGAGGGTGGGCTGGTAGCCCACGGCCGACGGCATGCGGCCCAGCAGGGCGCTCACTTCGGAGCCGGCCTGCACGAAGCGGAAGATGTTGTCGATGAACAGCAGCACGTCCTGCTTGTTCACGTCGCGGAAGTGCTCGGCCATGGTGAGCGCCGACAGACCCACGCGCATGCGGGCACCCGGGGGCTCGTTCATCTGCCCGTAGCAGAGGGCCACCTTCGACTTGGAGAGGTCGCCGGCGTTGATCACGCCCGACTCCTTGAACTCCTCGTAGAGGTCGTTGCCCTCGCGGGTGCGCTCACCCACGCCACCGAACACCGAGACGCCGCCGTGCTCCTTGGCGATGTTGTTGATCAGTTCCTGGATCAGCACGGTCTTGCCGACGCCGGCGCCACCGAACAGACCCACCTTGCCGCCCTGGCGGTAGGGGGCCAGCAGGTCGATCACCTTGATGCCGGTCTCGAAGACGCGGGGCTTCGTCTCAAGTTCGGTGAGCTTGGGGGCCTGGCGGTGGATCGGGGCGGTCATGGTCGTGGAGACCGGGCCCTGCTCGTCAACGGGCTCGCCGAGCACGTTGAAGATGCGGCCCAGGGTGGCCTCACCGACGGGAACGGAGATCGGAGCGCCGGTGTCGAGGGCGCCCATGCCGCGCACCAGGCCGTCGGTGCTGCTCATGGCCACGGCGCGGACCCTGTGGTCGCCCAGCAGCTGCTGCACTTCAGCGGTGATGGCCACCTGCTGGCCGGCGGAGTTGGTGCCTTCGATGCGAAGGGCGTTGAAGATTCTGGGCAGCTTGCCGGCAGGGAATTCCACGTCGAGGACGGGGCCGATCACCTGGCGCACGGTGCCTTTGGTACCAGGGACGGCGGGAGCGGCAGCAGCCATAGGTAAGGAAAGAGCGTGATGTGCCCAGCGGGATCCAACCACCCGTCTGAAGCGGCGCAACCTTACCACCGCAGGGTCCTGGGATCTGGGGGTTCGGTCACCCGCACAGCCCGGGGATGGCGTTGCGACGGAGCCGGCTCCTAGGTTGGCAGTCGAAGGGCGCGAGTGCTAACTCGCCCCATCACAGCGACGCGCCGGCCCCGGTCGTCTTCCGTCGCTGCCTTCGCGTCCATCCATCGCGTCAATTCATGGCTGCCGTTTCTCTCAGCGTCTCCACGGTCAAACCCCTCGGAGATCGCGTCTTCATCAAGGTGTCCGAATCGGAGGAGAAAACCGCCGGTGGCATCCTTCTGCCCGACACCGCCAAGGAAAAGCCCCAGGTGGGCGAAGTGGTCCAGATCGGTCCCGGCAAGCGCAACGACGACGGCTCCCGTCAGGCCCCTGAAGTGGGCGTCGGCGACAAGGTGCTCTACAGCAAGTACGCCGGCACCGACATCAAGCTCGGCACCGACGAGTACGTGCTCCTGTCCGAGAAGGACATCCTGGCCGTCGTCAACTGATCTGACGGCGTTTCCGTCTGCATCACCTTCAACCAAGCAATCTTTTTTCTTCCATGGCCAAACGCATTATCTATAACGAGCAAGCCCGACGGGCGCTCGAACGCGGCATCGACATCCTCGCCGAGGCCGTTGCCGTCACCCTCGGTCCGAAGGGCCGCAACGTGGTGCTGGAGAAGAAATTCGGCGCTCCCCAGATCATCAACGACGGCGTCACGATCGCCAAGGAGATCGAACTGGAGGATCACATCGAGAACACCGGTGTGGCCCTGATCCGTCAGGCCGCCAGCAAAACCAACGATGCCGCCGGTGACGGCACCACCACCGCCACCGTCCTGGCCCACGCCATGGTCAAGGCCGGTCTGCGCAACGTGGCCGCCGGCGCCAACGCCATCACCCTGAAGAAGGGCATCGACAAGGCCACCGAGTTCCTCGTCGGCAAGATCGAGGAGCACGCCAAGCCGATCTCCGACTCCAACGCCATCGCCCAGGTGGGCACCATCTCCGCCGGCAACGACGAAGAGGTGGGCCGCATGATCGCGGATGCGATGGACAAGGTGGGCAAGGAGGGCGTCATCTCCCTCGAGGAAGGCAAGTCGATGACCACCGAACTGGAGGTCACCGAAGGCATGCGCTTCGACAAGGGCTACATCTCGCCCTACTTCGCCACCGACACCGAGCGGATGGAAGCGGTGCTCGACGAGCCGTACATCCTGCTCACCGACAAGAAGATCGGCCTGGTGCAGGACCTGGTGCCCGTGCTTGAGCAGATCGCCCGCACCGGCAAGCCCCTGCTGATCATCGCCGAGGACATCGAGAAGGAAGCCCTCGCCACCCTGGTGGTGAACCGTCTGCGTGGCGTCCTGAACGTCGCCGCCGTCAAGGCTCCCGGCTTCGGTGACCGCCGCAAGGCCATGCTCGAGGACATCGCCGTTCTCACCAACGGTCAGCTGATCACCGAGGACGCCGGCCTCAAGCTGGAGAACACCAAGCTGGAGATGCTGGGCACCGCCCGCCGCATCACCATCAACAAGGACACCACCACCATCGTCGCCGAAGGCAACGAGGCGGCCGTGAAGGCCCGCTGCGAGCAGATCCGCAAGCAGATGGACGAAACCGACT
>CALRQM020000059.1:0-17230 GCA_943370335.1 Bordetella parapertussis
GATGCGCTCCTTCCAGGCCGGGGAGAGCCGGCTGCTGCTCGCCTTCCGGCACCCGAGCCTCGACGACCCCCTGAGCATGGCCCGGCTGCTGTGGGTGGAGCTGGCCCGGGCGGGCCGGCGGCAGGGCCTGCGCTTCGATCCGGCGCCCACGGGCCAGTTCCTGTTCGACCGCGGCATCCCCCTCTGGGCCGGAGCGGCGATGGGGTGGCTGTTCACCCACCTGGGGGGCGCCTCGATCCAGCGGAGCAAGCTCGATCTGCCCGCCCTCCGCACGGCCCGGCGGCTGCTGCTGGAGGGTCCCCATCCCTTCGCCCTGGCGCCGGAGGGGGCCACCAACGGCCACAACGAACGCATCAGCCCCCTGGAGCCCGGCACCGCCCAGCTCGCCTTCTGGACGGCGGCCGACCTGGCGGAGGCCGGACGCCGCGAGCGGATGGACCTGCTGCCGATCGGCCTGCAGTACAGCTTCATCGAGCCGGTCTGGGGGGCGATCGAGGCGCTGCTCTGCCGCCTGGAGGAGGGGGCCGGCCTGGGCCCCGACCCCTGCCACGACCTCGACCCCTCCTGCCTGCACGGGCGGCTGGTGCGTCTCGGGGAGCGGATGCTCGAGCAGATGGAGGCCTTCTACCGCGACAAGGTGCACCTGGCCCTGCCCGAGGAGCGCGGTCCTGCCGCGGGCGCCGCCTACGCGGGGGAGCCGGAGCCCGCCCCCGCCTTCGGGCCCCGGCTGGAGCGGCTGATGGATCTGGCCCTGCGGCGGGTGGAGCAGTCCTTCGGCATGCAGCCCTGCGGCAGCCTCACCGACCGCTGCCGCCGCCTGGAGCAGGCCGGCTGGGATCGGCTCTACCCCGCCCGGCCCCCCGGCAGCGAGCCCCCCAGCCCCCTGGCCCAGGCTCTGGCCGACCGGCTGGCGGAGGAGACGGCGGCCCTGCTGTGGCACATGCGCGTGGTGGAGTCCTTCGTCGCGGTGAGCGGCAGCTATGTGCGGGAGCAGCCGAGCCAGGAGCGCTTCGCCGACACCCTGCTGCTGCTCTGGGACACCCAGTGCCGGATCCAGGGCCACACCGCCAACCAGCGCCCCCGGCTGGGGCGGATGCGGGTGCGGATCAGCATCGACCGGCCGATCGTGGTGGACGGGCGCCTCGCCGACTACCGCCGCGATCGGCGTCGGGCGGTGCAGGCGCTCACCGAGGAGCTGGAGCATCGGCTGGAGCGGCTGATCGTGCCGTCGCCCCTGGCCTGACCACCGGGCTGAGACCTCAGCCGGCGGCGAGGCGCGCCACGTAGGCGTCGAGCGTGCCGGCATTGATCCAGCCGGTGGCGATGGTCTTGGTGTGGCTCTGGCTGACGCGGCCCCGGTGCAGGTGGGACAGGCCGGCGGGAAAGATCGCCAGCTTTCCTTTGACCGCCTCGACGTGGTGGTCCTGCCAGTGGAATTCGGTGCCGCCGTCCGGCACCGTGTTGAGGTACAGGATCCAGGCCAGGACGCGGCGGATCGGCTCGGTGGCCTCGTCGCTGGTGTTCCAGTCGCAGTGCCAGCTGTAGAACCCCTCCCCCGGCGCATAGCGCTGCAGGTTGAAGATCGGATTGACGAACAGGGACCGCTCCGGACAGCAGGTGAGGAACAGGGGACGCTCCGCCAGGTAGCGCTTCAGGCCGGCGGAAACACCGCGCATGATCACATCCGCCAGGCCCTGGGCCTCAGGGTCGGAGCGGTCAAGCCACACCAGGCTGATGTCGGTGGAGATCTTGCCGGGATCGCCCGCCGCCCCAGCAGCACCCGTGCCGGGATCGCCATCGCTGCCGAAGGAGAAGGCCACACCGCTGCGCTGCAGGTCGCTGCGACGGTCGAAGAACGCCATCGCCGCATCGGCCAGGGCCACGTACCCGGGATCCTCGAAGCTGCCGATCAGCCGCATCCGCGCCAGGGATCTCGCTGGCAGCGAACCTAGACCGGACGTTGTGACAACACCGGGCGCCCTCAGCCGTTGCCGGACTGCCACGGCACCGCCATCAGGGCCTCCAGCGGCTGCCAGCGATGGCGATCGGCCGTCACCAGGGCGCTGAGGCCAACGGCCTGCAGGGCCGCCGCCACCCGCTCCGGATCCAGCGCCCCCCCTGCGCCCGCGTCGGCGTCCTGGCCCGCATCGAGGGCCAGCACCAGCACCTGCTGCTCGGCCGGATCGGCCATCACCCGCAGGTTCAGCTCGGTTAGCTCCCGCTCGAAGAACAGCCGCCGCATCCTTGCCGTGAGTGCCGGACCCAGGGCCGCCGCGAAGGCCTCGAGAGCCCGGGCTTCGCCGGAGCAGCCACAGCTGAGGGCCAACCAGATCATCAGCTTGGCCCAGCTCTCGGCCGTCCACAGGGGCGGGAAGCTCTGGCGATGGCCGCGCACCAGCTCGGCGATGGCGAAGTCGAACAGGGTGCCCTGCAGGGAGGCCACCGATGGCAGGGGTTCCTGATGCATCCAGCCATCCTGACGACCAGGCGGCAAACTGCAGAGGCAACGTCCGTCCCTGGAGACGCCCGATGGCCCTCGATCTGAACGATCCTGAGCTCGAGTTCGCCGATCTCGTCACCGCTTACCAGAGCTGGGTGATGGCCGTGATCAACGACGAGAAACTGGGGGGCGAGAAGCTCCTCACCGACGACATCGCCGACGACGCCCTGAACGCGATGCGTTTCCTGCCGGATGTGGTGACCAGCGCCATCGAAACGACCCTGGCGCGGGTCTACGACGTGGACCCCGACGAACTCGCCGAGCTGCTCTACCCGGAGGACTGATCGGTAACGGCAGGGGTGCCCGCCGCAGCGAACACCCCTAGCCTCCCGGTGTGAGTCCCCTCTGCCGCCGCTCCCCCTCCCCACCTGCTCAGGCCCCGTCCGGTCAAAGTCGCCGGCCGCTGGCCATCAAGGTGATCGCCGCAGGGCTTCTCCTCCCGTTGGTGGCCAGCCTCGGGGGCTGCCGGGGCCATCGCCTGCAGCCCATGCTCCGCCCCCTTGAGGGCACCCTTTACATCGCGGTCGGGGTCAGCCAGGAGGCCATGGACACCGAACTGCAGAAGGAAGTCCGGGAACGCACGGCCCTGCTGCAGGCCTCGTTCCGCGCCCTGCAGCCGCGGGTGCGGCTCCAGGTGGAAACCTTTAACGAGGAAAGCCTGCGCAATGAACTCCTTGTCCGCAACCGGACGGGCCTGAGCCCCGACCTGCTGCTGGTGAACGAATCCACGGCCCAGGAGCTGGCCCGCGAACGGCTGATCAGCACCGTGTCCTTCCCGGCCGCGGTGCTGGATCAGCTGGAGGCGGGCTCCGTGGTGCGCGTGCGACGCGCGGATGGAACCCTGACCGGCCTTCCCATGGAGCTGCAGCCCCTGGTGGCCTGCTTCGATCGGCGCCGCGTCCGGCGCACCCCCGCCACCCTCAGCGAGCTTCTGGCGTTGAGTGCCAAGGGGATGGAGGTGGGGCTGTCCCTCGATGCGGTGAACCTGGTCTGGACCCTGGGCCCGCTTGGGGCGATCAACGCCGTGGGAGACCTGCTGGCCGGTGAACCGGTGACACCGGCGATGCGGACCCGCCTGAATGGCTGGCTGCAGTGGTTGCGCGCGGCGGACCTGCAACAGCACGTCACCGTTTACCCCACCGAGACGGAACTGTTGAAGGAACTGATGGTGGGGACCCTCGACTGGATTCCCTGCCGCAGCATCAACATCACCCGGCTCCGGTCGCGCCTGGGCAGGAACCTGGGCGTGTCCCCCCTGCCCTCCGGCCCCTTCGGCGCCGCCAGCCCGATCACCAGGGAGCGGGTGCTCGCCTTCGGGGTCAACTCCAGTCCGGACCAGCGCCAGCTGGCCCTGGCCCTGGCCCGGTTCGCCATCAGTCCGCTGCACCAGCGAGACATGGTCCTGCGCAACCAGTACGTGCTGCCGGTGAACCGGAAGGTGGCTCCTCCGGTGAGCAGTTCCTCCGTGGTGGCCGCCATGGTGGAGGGGCGACAGCAGTCGATTCAGAGCTCGACGCTCCGCCTGGTGGGGAAGAGCAGCAAGAGCCAGAGGGATGCCTGGCAGGCGCTGCTCACCCGCTTCCTGTTTGATGACCTGAGCCAGCAGGACACCCTCAAGGGCCTGATCGACCTCCTGGGTGGCGAGCGGTCCCGATGAACATGCTGCTGCTGGAGATCCTCGGCTGGTTCGGCTACCTGCAGCGCATCGAGGTGCGTGTCCAGCTGATCCTGCTGCTGCTGGTGTTCCTCGGCCAGGGGCCATTGGGCCGGCGGCTGGCCCCACGGTTTCCCCCGGCAGGGCAGCCGAAGCTGGTGATCCCCGGTCTGCTGGGCCTGCTGTCGCTGGCCCTGGGGCTGGGCGGGCAGCCCTTCGGCCTGCTGCTGCTGGGGCTGCTCCTCTACCTGGGCTGGCTGGGGCTGGGCGGGGTGCGCCTGCTGCTGGGCCGCTTCATCCAGCCCCAGCCGATGCAGTTGCTGGAGACGCGCCTGATCCGCCCGGCGTACCTGATGATCTCCGCCTTGCTGGTGATCCGGGTGTTCGACAACCCCCAGGATCTGGCCCTGATCCCCATCGGCGAATGGTTCGGCTCGGAAGTGACTGTGGGCAGCTTTTTGCTGGCGGTGGTGATCCTGTACGTGCTGGCCATGGGGACGGGACCGCCGGCCCAGGGGATGGCCTGGCTGGTGCAGCGCAGCGTGGGCATCAGCAACGGCAGCCGCCGCGCCCTGGCCCTGATGATTCGTTATGCGGCGGTGGCCTTCGGGATCGTCTGGGCCCTCGATCATGTGGGCTTCAACCGCACCGCGATCCTGGCGGTGGCCGGTGGCCTCTCGGTGGGCCTGGGATTCGGCATCAAGGAAGTCTTCTCCAATTTCGTCAGTGGCCTCTGGCTCCTGTTCGAAGGATCGGTACGGCCCGGGGAGGTGCTGTTCATCGAGGGTGATCCCTGTGAGGTACGCAGCCTGGGCCTGCGGGCCGCCGTGCTCTGGCGCGACCGGGATAATGCCGAACTGGTGATCCCGAACCAGACGTTCTTCACCAGCACCACCGTGACCTACACGGGCAGCGACACCCTGAGGCGCAGCCAGGTTCTGGTCAGCGCGGCCTACCACCATGATCCGTTGGAGGTGATCGACCTGCTGGAGACGACGGCCCGCAGCCAGACACGCATTCTTCAGAGCCCGGCACCGAAGGGCCTGCTGCTCCGCTACGGCGAATCCTCCATCGACTACGCCCTGCGCTTCTGGATCGCCAACCCGATGGATAACGTCTCCATCTGCAGCGAAGTCCAGGCCGGCATCTGGCGGGCCTTCCGGGAGCGGGACATCGAGATCCCCTTTCCCCAGCAGGTCCAGTATCAGGTGGAGGGTCCACCGAAGAGCTGAAGGGTGCAGCCCCTGCCACCGGGCCATGCCCGTGGATCGTGGCCCTGCGCGCCGCCGGGGATGGCGGCCTCGTGGTTAGCCTGCGTTGCCGGATTGCGTCCCTCCGGCCATGGTCGTCGAGCGGTGCAGGGTGCACAGCCGCCGATGCGAGAGTGACCCCGATGAATAGGGACAGAGTGCGGGGAAAGCCGAACCTGGCCCAACTGGCGATCGCAGGGCCGAGTTGTACAATTTTGTCCAATACCCACCGCCATTGCATCATGCTCAAAGGTGCCGATCTGCTCGCCAAGGTGAAAGAGCTGGGCGACGCTTCCAAGTCGGATCTGGTCCGCAGCTGCGGCTACGTGAGCACCAAGAAGGACGGCAATGAGCGCCTGAACTTCACAGCCTTCTACGAAGCGCTTCTCGATGCCAAGGGGATCAACCTCGGCGACGGCGTGGGCAAGGCGGCCACCAAGGCCGGCCGCAAACTCGGCTATACCGCCAAGGTCCAGTTCAACGGCAACCTGCTGGTGGGCAAGGCCTACACCGCGATGCTGGGCCTCGAGCCGGGCGACGAATTCGAGATCAAGCTGGGTCGCAAGGCGATTCGCCTGGTGCCGGTGGGCGGCTCCGACGACGACGAGTGAACCGACGCACAACGGCGCCAGGCCTGTAACGGAATGTGCAGGCCTGCGCTGTAGCCGTTACTGCCGATCTAAAACGATCTTGCGGGGCAGGGAGATTGATCAACTCCCCACTGCTGTCGCAAAGTAACCCCCTTGGGCCCGCCCCGAGGGGGTTACGCATTTTTGGGCCAGGGACGGCCGCCATGTGACCTGGAATGCACACCAAGGTGGTTTTCGTCAATCAATCTGCAACTTTCTGTTACGTTATGGGCTGATGCGTGGTCTGACCCATGCCTTACCCCTCCCCCCATTCCTCCGCAGCTCCCCACCCTGGCGGCTTCGTTCAGCTGAGCAGCCGCCAGGGCGGCACGTACCAGGTCATCAGCATCGACGAAGAAACCGACAGCTGCTGGGTGCGGCGCTGGCCCCTGACCCGCCACGGATCCCCCGCCTTTTCGGTGGCCCTGCCGGATCTGCGCCCTCTGCAGACGACAGGCCGCTGAGTCTTTTCCCCTTGCCCTGAAACGGAGCACTGCCATGATCCCGATGGGTTTCGTCGTCGCCTCACGCCTGTTCTGCCGGGCCGGCCGCCTGGTTCTGCTGGCGGCCTCCCTGGCCCTGGTCTGCGAGGCCCTGGCCCACACACCCTCCTGATGGCAGGGGTGCCCGGGCAGCCTGGGTAGCCTGGGCCGATGGCGGTGGACATGACGGAGGGATCGACCCTGGTGGATCTGCTGCAGTTGCCGTTCATGCAGCGGGCCCTGCTGGGCGGGCTGTTGAGCGGCGCCCTCGGCGGCGTCCTGGGCAGTTTTGCGGTGCTGCGCCAGCTCTCCTTCTTCAGTGACGCCCTGGGCCATTCGGCCCTGCTCGGCATCACCCTGGGCATCCTGCTGGGCATCGATCCCACCGTGGTGCTGATCCCCTTTGCGGTGCTCTTCGCCCTGATGACGAACCAGCTGGTGCAACGCAGCCGCCTGCCGGCGGATGCCCTGCTGAACATCGTCTACTCCTCGTCACTCGCCATGGCCGTGGTGGCCCAGAGCCTGCTGCGGGTCTACAAGGGCGGCATCCAGCAGCTGCTCTTCGGCGACATCCTGGGGGTCACCTGGCTCGACCTCACCCTGATCGGGGTTCTGCTCGTCATCACCACCGGCTATCTCACCCTCACCCGGCGCGACCAGGTGCTGCTCACCCTCGACGAACCGCTCGCCCGCTCCCGGGGGGTCGCCGTCTCGGTGCACCGGCTGCTGTTTCTGATCCTGCTGGCCGTGGTGGTGGCCATCTCCGTCAAGGCCGTGGGGGTGCTGCTGATCAGCGCCTTCGTGGTCATCCCCGCCTGCGCTTCGCGCCTGGTGAGCCGCCGCTTCGACACCTATGTGGCCCTGGCCGCCGCGCTGGGGGCCGCCTGCGCCGTGCTGGGTCTGCTGCTCTCGGCCGCCTTCGCCCTGCCGTCGGGCCCAAGCGTGGTGATCGCCCAGCTGGTGGGCTTCCTCACCGCCCTGGCCCTGGCCCCATGGCGGGGATTGGCGGGGCCAGGTGGCCGGTCTTGACCCAGATCAGGCAGCCGCTGCCACTGAAGGGCGCATGGCGGCTGGCGGCTGGGTTGCGCAGCCAGGTTCCGGCCGGATAGGCACCCTGCTCGTCTTCGAACACCCCTTCGAGCACGAAGATCTCCTCGCCCCCGGGATGGGCGTGCAGGGGGAAGCGGGTTTCCGGCTGCCAGCGCACCAGGGCCACCTGCTCGGTGCCGAAGCCGTGCAGGGGCAGCACGGTCAGCCCGGCGACCAGACCCGGCACGAAGGGGGAGCGGCGGGTGTCGATCACGACCCGCGTCTGGTCGGCGGAGTCCATCTGCCGCAGTTTCACCAGGATGGTGCAGCCGCCCGCACTGAAGGGGGCATGGGAGGAACCGACCGGGTTGCGCACGTAGGTGCCAGGGCCGTAATCACCGTGTTCATCGGAGAAGACCCCCTCGAGCACCAGAAACTCCTCGCCGCCGCCATGGTGATGGGGCGAAAAGCGGCTGGCGGGGGCGTAGCGCACCAGCGAGGTGGCCCGGGCGACCTCGCCGCCATCGCGCTCCAGCAGGCGCCGCTCCACCCCGTCCAGGGGCGAGGGGTGCCAGGGCAGCGCGTTGCTGGCAACGACGACCCGCTGGCCCAGATCGGCATGGAGCTGGGTGGGGATGGGCGTCATGGCTGGGCGGGCGAATCATGGAGCAGGGCGCGCAGGCGGATCAGACCCTGGCGGGCCCGGGTCTTGACGGTGCCGAGGGGCAGCTTCAGCAGCGCGCCGATCGCCGACTGGCTCAGCCCCTCGTAGTAGGCCATCTCCAGCACCTGCCGCTGGTTGGCGGGGATGGCCTCGAGGGCCTGACGAACCCGTCGTGCCAGTTCATCCGCCTCCGCGTGTTCATGGGGTGTCGGCACGGCAGCAGGGAACAACTGCTCCGACCAGCGTTGCATCAGCTCCCAGCGGTTCTTGCGCTGGCTGATGCGATTCAGCGCCATCGAACGCGTCAGCAGCAGCAGATAGGCCAGGACAGGTCCCCTGGATGGGTCGTAGCGATCCTGCTGCCAGAAGCGCAGGAACACGTCGTGGGTGAGGTCCTCCGCCTCCTGGCTCGAGCGGCACAACCGCAGGGCCAGCCGATAGACAGGGCCACCGAAGCTGTCGTAGAGCGCGCCCAGGCCCTGGGCCCTGGCCTGCTGCTCCCGCCGGTGGGTCCCCAGGCCTATGCCGCCCGTGGCATCCGGGTCGGGGGGAGTCACGGCCAAGGTGGCACGGGGGCGGTGGTGGTAGGAACTAGTACCGACGTCGGCCCGGATCGGATCGGCCAGCGCCAGCGACTGGCCAACACGCCCGCCAGCACCAGCGCCGAACCGGCCATTCTGGCCCCCTGGAGAGGTTCCCCCAGCAGGACGGCCGCACTCAGGAGGGCCACCACCAGCGACAGGGAGCTCCACAGGGAGACCTGCGCCACCGGGATGTGGCGATAGGCGAGCCGCAGGGCCAGTTCCCGGCCCAGGGGCAGGCTGAGGGCATAGATCCCGATCACCCCCACCACCCACCAGAGCTGCAGCAGCAGGAAATGGTGGGGACCGAACAGCACCAGGGCGATCGTCCCGAAGATCAGGGCCGACACGAGATTGGTCGCCCCGACACTGACGGCCAGGGGCCAGCGGCGAAGGGCGACCAGGCGACCGCTCACGGACGCCGCCCCATAGGCCAGCACCCCCACCAGGGCCCAGGCGAGCCCCGACGTCCCATCCACGCCGCCGTCGGCCGCCGCCGTGGCGACCGATGGCAGCACCAGACCGACAGCGATGAGAACGAGACTGATCCAGAAACGGCGCGGCAGGGCTTCCCCCAGCCAGCCACGGGCCAGCAGGGCCGAGACCGGCAGAACGAGGGCGAAGAGCAGCGTCTGGCTGATGACCGACAGCGACTCCAGGGCGAGGTAGTAGGCAACGGGACCGAGGAACAGCCCCAGGAAGGCATCCATGGCCAGCAGGCGCCGATCCGAGGAGCCCAGGGCGGCCAGATCGGCCGTCAGGGTGGTTCGCCCAGGCCACAGGGCCGCCAGCCCCACCGCCAGCTGGGCCAGAAAGAACAGGTTGCAGAAGCTGATCGGATCCATACCCCGCACCGGATGGTGCGCTCCGAACTCCTGCAGTCCCTTGAGCACGGTGGCGTCGAGTCCCCGCAGCAGCACGTACAGCAGCAGCGGCAGCACGCCCCTGCCCATCAGATCCTGCTGGTGAGCACCAGGCGACCGTTGGGACTGGCCCCCACCTGATCGTTCTCCAGCGTGACGCTGACGCGGGTGGCCACACTGGTGGGCATCGTCGGAATCAGCATCGCCACGTGCCCCTGCGCCGTGGGCACAAAGGCGACGCAGCCCACCGGCTGGCCGTCCACATCGGCCCAGAGCCGGTACACGTGGTGGGCCGGCGGTGGCGGCAGATCATTCAGCATCAGCACGTTGTGGGTGGGGTTGCCGGTCACCATCACTTCCCCTGAGGCGGGGAGGGAGGGATCGACGGCCGCCAAGGCCATGCGACGGGACGTCTGAGCCACGGGAACGGCGGCCTTGAGATGACCCTGGATCAGCGCCAGTTGCTGGCGGGTCTGGTGCAGCTCGTAGCCCAGTCCCAGCAGGACCAGCCCCACCACGGCCGGCCACACCCACCGACCGGGGATCGGCCCCCGGGTGGGTCGTGCCGCCGGGGCGGCCCCCAGCCGATCCATCAGTCGCTGGCGCAGCTGCGGGGGGGGCGTGGCCGTCTGGGGCAACGCCAGGGGAATCAGTTCGAGCGTGGTGCGGAACTCGTTCAGACGCTGGCCGAGCTCGGGCTGCTCCTGCAGCAGGCCGGCCAGTCGCTGCCGCTCCGCCCCATCCAGATCACCCAGGGCATGGCCCGCCAGCAGGGCATCGAGGCTGTCGTCAGGGGTGGCATCGTCGGAGATCACGGCAGACTCAGGGATGCCTTCGGGGGGGCTGCCTTCAGGGGCTCTGCCTTCGGGGGCACTGCCTTCGGGGCTCCATCTGACGGAAGGGCTCCGCCGTGGACCTCAGGCCTCAGCGTAAGGCGTGCCGGCCTGCTGGACCGTGGGATCGGCATGGATGGAAAACGCTCCTGAAGCCATCGGGGTGGGGACGTTGGTAGTACCGGCGATGGGACGGATCGGATCTGCAGGCGTACTGTTCTGGCGCCCGGCTGCGCCCCCCACCCCGTGCGCCTGCCCAAACTCCTGCGCCCCCTCCTGGGCAACCCGCAACGGGCCCTGGGCCATCAGCGCAGCCCCTGGACCAGCCTCTGGCGCCAGCCGGTCTCGATGGCGATGCGGATGCCATGGCCGGTGTTCTTCCTGGCGATGACGCTCATCTACCTGGCGGAGGTGCTGATCTTCGCCCTGGCGTTTCAGCTGGATGCCGGCCATGTGGAGGCCGACGGAGCGATGGGGGTGCCGGCCAGCGGCATCTTCGCGCTGCAGAATCTGTTCAGCGCCAGTTTCCAGTCCGCCAGGGTCAGCTCGCCCTACACCCTGGGCCTGGCGGCGGCCCAGAGGATCGTCGGCATCCTGACCACCGCCATGGTCACGGGCCTGTTCTTCCTGCGCTTCACCCAGGTCGATTCGCCCCTGCGCTTCAGCCGCCAACTGTGTCTGAGCGTCTGGCCCGACGGTCACCTCAGCTGCCGCTTCGTCACCGCCGACCCCAGTTACTGGTTGAAGGTCACCTACTCCATGGTCCTGTTTGTGGATGAGGAGGTGGAGCCGGGGGTGTGTCAGCGGCGCATCCATCCGCTGCCCCTCCTCAACGCCGCCACACCCCAGCTGCATCTGACGGCCGTTCTGAGCCACCGGCTGACGCCGGACAGCCCCCTGGTCCAGCTGGGACTCGATGCCATCGCCAGGGCCAGTGGAGCCGTGATGGTGCTGGTGGAGGGCTCCGACGAGGTGACGGGATCGTCCCTGCTCCAGGTTCACCACTACCGGTTGGAGGACATTCTCCGGGGCCGCACCTTCGCCGATCTGGTTTCCGAGGACGGCCAGGGGCGGCGCCGGGTGGACTTCGGCGCCCTCGACCGCACCCGGCCGATCACCTGACCCGGAACCGGATCCAATCCGGACCGGCCGCTGACGGGTATCTCCCGGTGAGCGGGGGTCCTGGCGCCGCAACGCCCGGCCTCTCCCTCCCCTTCCACACCCCATCCCCATGACCCGCTCCATCCGCGCCCTTCTCCGCACCGGCGCCCTCGGCCTGGTCACGGCCACGGCCCTCTCCGGTGCCGTCCTGCACGCCCGCAGCCTCAGTGATCCGATCACCCCCAGCCTGGGTTCGGTGGCCCAGAGCATGGCCATGGCGATGGCCAGCGGCAGCTTCCGCAAGGCCGAGGCTCCCGTGAGCGGCGGCTTCTCGATCAGCGAGCAAGGCGGCAAGACGGTGCTCACCCTGAGCAGCGACTTCAAGACCAACGACATGGCCCCGGATCTCAAGGTGATCTTCAGCCCCTCGGCCACACCCCTGGCCACCACCAAGCCCCCCGGATTTCCCCTCAAACCGGGCAGCTACACCGTTCTGGCCTCGCTGAAGTCCAGCAAGGGGGCCCAGAGCTACGTGATCCCGGCCTCGATCGATCTGAAGGCCCAGAAATCGGTGTTGATCTGGTGCCAGAAGTTCAACGCCACGATGGCCTGGTCGCCCCTGAAGCCCTGATCAGCCCAGGCCCCCATCAGAGCCCGGCGAACCACTCGTAGCCCCTGTCCTCCCAGGTGCCGCGGCGGTCGCCCAGGCTCGTCATCAGCTCCAGACCGGTGACCCACTTGCTCTGCTTGTAGCCGAGCTTGATGGGGCTGGCGAGCCGCACAGGCGCGCCGTTGACCACCGGCAGCGGCGCTCCGTTCATGTGGGTGGCCAGCAGGGTCTGGGGGTGCAGGGCAGAGGCCAGATCCCAGGTTTCGAAGTACTGGTCGGCGGAGCGGATCGCCAGATAGGCCCCGAGGGGAGAGGGACCGGCCAGGGCCAGCACATCCGCCAGCCGCGGGCCCGACCAGGCGACGATCGCCGCCCAGCCCTCGACACAGACGTGGCGGATGACGCACTCCCGCTGGGGCAGGGCGGCGAGGGCCGCCAGATCCAGGCTCAGGGGACGGGCCACAGCCCCGTTGACGGCGAGCCGGTAGCTGCCGGGCGCCAGGGTGGGCGTGCCGTTGAAGCTGTTGACCAGCAGGGCCTCGGGCTGCACCTGGCTGCGCCGGAACTCCGGCAGCGGTCCCTGGGCCTGCAGCAGGGCCTCGAGCCGTTCGTTCAGCGGCTGGGTGGCCTCCCCCACCGAGCCACTCCAGCGGTTGAGGGCACAGCCGCCGAGCAACAGCGAAGAGCCGCTGGCCAGCAGCAGGCCGAGGGAGCGGCGGCGACTCAGGGCCTCGGGCGAAGCAACCATCTCAGAGCAACATCGCCCGCAGCAGCCGCAGGCCGCCCACCCGCCAGGAGAGCACCACGTGGGCCACCAGCAGCAGGGCGATGGCGGGGATGGTGGCCAGGTGGCACACCCGCAGGGTCTGCCAGCTGGAGAACCCAGCCGGTTCGGCGAAGGCAAACAACGACACCAGCCACCACAACTGGGCCGGCTTGTACATCGCCAGGCCGCTGAGCAGGCTGAAGGCCAGCAGGACCAGCATCAGGGTGTAGGTGATCCGGTGGCTGGCCAGGCGACGGCGGGGAAGACTGACGCTGGCGCGCAAGGTGTCCAGATCGCCGCTGCCGGCCAGGCGACGGTGGCGACGGCGCAGCAGCAGACCGATCCAGAGCCCCAGGTTGGCGGCATAGAGCCCCATGGCGCCGAAGTGCCAGTCGCGGCCACCGGCCAGCCAACCGCCGAGGGTGAACAGCTCCGGCACGGTGGCCCCTTCGCGACCGCCGAAGACCGGATTGGCGTTGTAGATCTCCAGGCCGCTGGCGGCCATCAGCAGGAGCAGCAGCAGGTTGAAGCCATGGAAGGCCCGGGTCCACAGGGGGCTGGGGCGCATGGCCTCAGGCGGTCTGGAGCTGATCCAGCTGCTGCTGCAGGCGCTGCTTCATGCGCTTCTGAACCAGGTCGCAGAGCTCCTCCACCAGCTCGGTGTCGGCCCGGTAGATGAGGCGAACCCCGTCCCGGTCGCAGGTCACCAGGCCAGCCCGCTGCAGCTGGGACAGCTGGCGGCTGATGTGGGACTGGCTGAAGCCGGTGGCTTCGATCAGGGAGGCGACATCGGCCGAACCCTGGCGCAGGTGGCAGAGCAGCTGGAGCCGGGCCGGTTCACTCAGCAGGCGGAAGAACTGACTGAACTCCTCCAGCAGCTCGGGACTGGGAATGGAACCGGGGCCGGCAACGCCCATGACAGAAGGTTATGACGCTAGAGGAATTATGCAGGCTTTCCCCGGCCGTGGTGGGGACCGGAACAGTTCCGCAATGGAGCAGCCCTCTGCAGCGACCTGCATCGCCGCCGCTGCCACTCTTTCGTCGTTTTATGCGTGTATAGTCATAAGCACCAATGCGAGTGGCGTCCTTGGCGTCAGGCCTCCCCGTCCCCCATGCCACGGCCCCCTGCGGCATGGCCCGCCTGCTGGCCGTGATGCCCTCGAACCGGGGGCGTCCTTGAGCGCCGCCGTACTGCTGCTGATGGCCGGTGGGGGTGCCCTGATCGGCTTCCTGCTGGCGGTGCTCGGGGCCGGCGGCTCGATCCTGCTGCTGCCCCTGCTGATCAGCGGCGCCGGGCTGCCCACCCGTGAGGCGGTACCGCTCTCGCTCCTGGCGGTCACCCTGCTGGCGGTGGCCAACGCCGGCCCCTACCTGCGGCGACGCCAGGTGGCGCCCAGGCCCGCCCTGATCCTGGGGGTGCCGGCCCTGGCGGGCAGCTGGATCGGAGGCACGTTGGTGAAGCACGGCCTGATCCCCGAGCCCGTGCAGCTGGGGGTGTTCGCCGCCGCCGCCCTGGTGGCCGCCTGGCTGCTCTCCCGCCGCCCCAGCGGCACCCAGACCGCCCGGGCGCCCCGGTCGGGGGGATCGCCGCTGGCCCTGGCGGGCCAGGGGGTGCTGGTGGGCCTGCTGACCGGCATCGCCGGCGTGGGCGGCGGCTTCGCCATCGTGCCCGCCCTGGTGCTGCTGGCCGGTCTGCCGATGCCCCTGGCCAGCGGCACCAGCCTGGTGCTGATCGCCACCAACAGCCTGGTGGCCCTCGCCGCCCTGGGGCACTGGCCCGCGGCGGGCCTGCCGCTGCTGGGGCCCCTGGTGGTGGGTGGTCTGGTGGGGGCGATCGGCGGCCAGGCCCTGGCCCCCCGCCTGTCGGATCGTCACCTGCGCCAGGGCTTCGCCGCCCTGCTGGTCGGTTCGGCCCTGCTCACGGGCGCTGAAGCCCTCCAACGCCAGCGCCACCTCAGCTCCGCCATCTCCTCCCCCCCCACCGTCCCGCAGCAGCGATGACCACCTCCCTCCTGTTCCAGTTCCGCCTGCAGAGCCGCCACGGGGCCGCCGGCGACAGCCTCAGCGTCGACTTCCGCAACGGCGAGCTGGAGCCCTGGCAGCCGCTGCAGCCCAGCCTGCAAACCCCCGGCTTCCGGCTCTTCCTGCTGTCGCTGCTGCTCTGCCAGCACCACTACCTGGTGGCCAACGCCCTCGAGCGGCACCTGCCCCTGGGGGCGGTGGACGGGGAGCTCAGCGTGACCGCCTCCGGCGACTGGATGGTCGAGGCGGTGAACGGCACGTTCCAGGTGCGGCTGGAGGCGGCCGATGGGACGGCGACGCCGGAGCTGGATGAGTCCAGTCGGGCCTTCCTGGAGCGACGCATGAAGGTGTGCCCGGTGTCGCGGAATCTGCCCGGTACGGTGACCAAATCGATCGTGGTGCAAGCGGCGGGATGATCCGGGCGTACGACCCCGCCGACTGGGCAGGGGTGTGGGCGGTGCTGGAGCCGGTGTTCCGGGCCGGCGAAACCTTCCCCCACGACCCGGCGATCGACAGCGATGCCGCCCGGCAGGCCTGGGTGGGGGCCGTCGCCGCCACCTTCGTGGCCACCGATGCGGGCGGCGCGATCCTCGGCACCTACTACCTGCGGCCCAACCAGCCGTGCCTGGGCGCCCACGTGGCCAACGCCGGCTATGTGGTGGCCGAGGCCGCCCGGGGCCGGGGGGTGGGCCATGCCCTCTGCCGCCACTCCCAGGAGGAGGCCCGGCGGCGGGGCTTCACGGCGATGCAGTTCAACCTGGTGGTGAGCACCAACACCGCCGGCGTGGCCGCCTGGAGCCGCAACGGCTTCCAGACCATCGGCCGGCTACCGGGGGCCTTCCGCCATCCCCGGCTGGGGGAGGTGGACGCCCTGGTGATGTTCAAGACGCTGGCCTGAGGTCAGGGGGTCGGGTGTTCCTGGCAGGGCATCCAGAGGGAGCCCATGGCGTGCACACCGTCGCAGCCCAGTTCCTTTGCCTTGCTCAGGGCTTCTTCGCGGCTGGGGTAGGCGTAGAGGTTCGGCTGGCCATGGCCCTGGCTGTGGTCGTGTTGATGGTGCACCTGGCCGCTCGGGCTGCCCAGCCGGTAGGGACCCATCCCGTCCATCCCCACCCACCAGACGCCCATCACGTTCACCCCGGCGATCAGGATGCCCATGCCGACGACGGAGGCGTTGATCACCCCCATCGCCACCGCCCCCAGGCTCAGAACCCCCATCGGCACGACGCCGATGCTGATCACTCCCATGGGGACGATGCCGATCGAGATGATGCCCAGGGGGGCGATGCCGATGGCCAGGATCTTCGGCCGGCCACCGCACGCCGCGTTGCCGCCGGTGGGAGGGGTCTCCGGCGTGACCGGATCAGGCATCAATGGGAGCCGTGGCCGGACGACCCGCCTTTGGTTTCGCCATGGCTGGAACAGGGCATCCACTGGTTGCCGTGCTGGTGGGCCCCGGTGCAGTTGAAGTGCTTGGCGGCGGCCTCGGCTTCCGCCTTGGTGGCGAACATCGCCTGCTTGGCTCCAGGGCCGGGCTGCTGGGCCAGGGCGGGGGCGCCGCCGAGGGCGGCCATGAGCCCGGCGGCGGCCAGGGGGACGAGGGGCGGCCGAAGGCGCGACACGGCGATTTCAGAAACGACAGTCATCCTGGCAGTGCTGACCTCAGGGCTGTGGTCGCGGGGAGCTCAGGGGTTGTCATAGCTGGGCACGGTGGGATCGCCGTCCCGGCCGAGGCGGCGGCTCGCCGTTTCCCTGGCGCCGGTGGCCGGTTGATGGGTTCCCGCCCGGGCCAGGCCGAAGCGCGGCATGTTGCCGTAGACGCATTCATAGCGGCCGGCCTCAACCAGATAGGTCTCGTGCCAGATGCCGACGCTGCCGCTGGCGCCGACCGCCTGGTTGAAGCGCTTCCAGGCCGTCAGGTGGGAGGCCTTCGGGTTCTTCGAGAAGCTTTCCAGCGCTTCGAAGGAACGCCAGTACTGAACCAGGGCGGCACCGCGCCAGTAGACGAACGTCTGGGCACTGAGCAGACCGAGCTCGGGACTGGCCAGCAACTCATCCATCATCGGGCCCATCGCCCGCGCCACCGGCAGCCATTGGTGCAGCGCCCAGAAGCGATTCACCCGCAGGCCGATGAGGAACACCACGAACGGGCCCTCGATCTGGGCGGTGTAACGGCCGGGAAAGATGGGGCTCATGGGGGGGGAAGGGGCCAGCCATCACAGCGTGCCCTCCTCCAGCTGATGCAG